>NZ_CP019333.1:1752529-2080446 GCF_002163875.1 Gilvibacter sp. SZ-19
CCAAGCGGAACACTACATTTTTATATCCCTTAAATTGTTTTCTAAATGGAAACACAATGCTGTCTGGCTCCAAAGCACTCGTTGCCACTTGATAGAATAAAGGTTGAAATTGATGGAAGTTGTTTTTATCGAACAATACAACTTGTACTTCTTTATGTTTCAATTTTTCTACCAATGCCAGACCAGCAAAACCACCACCAATGATAACTACGCGAGGTAGGTCAGAATCTGGAAGGCAGATATTATCCGTTACCTTGCAGGCAGATGACATTATTTTCTTATGTGTGTGGCTATCTTTCATTTGTTAGTTGTTCATATTTCATTCACCCTTTATCTTTATCTCTTGCAATAAGTACCGAGCACTTGGCGTGGGTGGCTAAATATTGGGAAACAGAGCCTAAAAGTAAGCGCGACAACGCACCTTGACCTTGAGAGCCCACTACAATTAAATCTGCTTTCCAATCCTCGGCTTTTTCGAGGATGGCACTTTTGGGTAGTCCGCTCACAACGATAGTAGTTATGTTAAGAGCTTTGTTTTTGCTCTTTAGAACATCGCTGGCTTCCGAAACAATTTTATTACCTATTGTTTTAGCGCCACTTATGAAATCTTCGTAGTAGTTGTTCAAGCTTCCACCTGTGGCCATTAATTCTGGGCCAATCATAGTGGGAAACTCATATACAGTTATGATGCAGATTTCAGCATATGATGGTAATATCATTTTATTGATTTCATCTACAGCAGCTTTGCTAAAGTCTGAACCGTCTACTGCCAATAGTATTTTCATAATTTGAATGTTTTAGTTGGTTAAAATTCCTTTCGGTTTTTAAGTTTTCTCCAATACAAGTGTTCATATAATCCAGACCAGTACATACCAAAGGTGAAGGCGAACAGTAGTTCTTCTATGGGTACACCCAAGAAAAGAATATGGGTCAGGTTGTCAAGATTCCAGTACAGCTCCACATATTGAGGATAAAACGGAAGGATACTTCCGAAATAAATGAAGTACAGTACTGTAAACAAGATTCCTCCGACCCAAATCTTCTTATTTAAATCTGGACGGCAATAGAGTGTTGCCAAACCACCTATGAACAAAGCGATAATCCCACAATAAATGTGGTTGAGCGATGTAAATAGGGCAAGTATAAAAAAGACCAGCGCAGGCACAAAAAGTATATAAATATGTAGCTTATGTCGTTGGTGTCCACGCTCGCTCTGTGGTATTTCAACGAGGCTTCGCTTAAAAGTAAGGTTATAGAGTACCGTGCCAATCCCGCCAATAGCAAAAGAAAAGATAAGGCTTTCTATATCAAAACCTGTTTTTATAGCCAAATTGAACAGCGAAGGTGGAAACCAATATTCTGGAACAAACAAAGGTTCAGTTAAACCAAAAGGCATTGTTATAAGGCTCATTTTGAGCATCTCTTTTCTTGATTCTTTTCTCAATAGATAGATGATTGCCCAAAGCGCAAGAATTATAAGTGACCATATGAACCAGACGTATTGCATAAACCTTACTGTTTTTTTATTTGAGCGTTATAAAAAGCAGCGATACAGGCACCGATTAGCCATCCCAAAATAAATGTTTGTACTATTCCTAATCCTGCTTCCCATAAGGGTACATCCATCCTAATAATGCTCGTGGTGTCTAAACCGTGCAATAGGCTGTTGAAAAAATCTATAGTGGCTTCTCGGCCTGCTGTTGCCATTACAATCATACAGCCCAAGTAAATTAACGCTCCGGTAAGCCCGAATGCGAATCCTAATTTCTTTACGTTTAATCGATACATAATTTTTAGTTTTAATTTAGTTGTCCGAGTTTATAATCTTTTTAGATTCTTCGAATTCTTCCTTGGATATTTCACCTTTTGCAAAGCGGTTTTTGAGAATATCGAGCGGGCTGTCCTTCTTAGTTTTTTGATAGGGAATATCTGTTGGGATAAAGAATATCCAAGCAATAAATATTATCCATATAATCCACCATATTAGGTGCATACCTCCAAAATGTCCGTCGTATAAATGCATAATTTTTGGTTTTAGTTGTTATTAATTTATTTCTGTAATTGTGTATCCGTTAAGTTTGCTGAGTTGCTTTTGTAATTCAGTAATTGAAAGTTTTTCTGTCATCGTGATAAACGTTGCGCCTTTTGGCGCCAGAAAAATTTCTGCCTTTTCGATATTGGGATGTTCTTCCAAAGTCTTCTTGACCCTTGCTACACATCCACCACAACTGATTCCGTTTATTTGAAATTTTTGCTTCATTGTGTTTTATTTATTAGTGATCTTGATGTCTTTTGTGTTCTTCTTTTGTGTTCTGTTCAGATTGATTGTTATTGCCATCCCGATGCTTACGATTATTGGATCTTCCGTGCCGATGTGAACCGTGGGGCATAAACAAATGGATACCGAACATAACGAGGATGAAAATGAACAGAGAAGAACTGCTTCCTATACCAAACGATGGTGCTAAAAAAATAAATAGCAACGGTAGTCCACATCCGATGACCATCCATATCCAGTGACTGTTTTTCATTGTGCTTTGCTTTATGGGTTAGAAATTAGTGATGTTCAGAATGATTGTTTTCTGTTTCATTGTTCATATACATCATATCCATTCCCTTATCTTTCATCATCATAGAACAGGATTCCATACAATCTTCACTCATCATTCCTTTTTCGTGCATCATTTTCATCATATTTCCCATCATTTTTCCATCGTCCATCATTCTGTTCATCATTGAATGCATCATTGTGCTATCCTTCATCATCATTTGCATACCCTGTCCATTCATCATAGAACCCATCATTTTTTTGTTGCCTTGCATCATTTTCATTGTTGCTGGATTTCCGTGCATACTTTTCATAAACTCGGCCATATATGCATCGTTCTCAACAATGCTATTAAAAACCTCTGTGCGCGTCTTAGGATTTTCCAGTAGTGCTTGCGTGTCTGTTTCTTGTTTGCAGCTGGTTAAGCTGAAAAGGCCAATTGCCAGTAAACCAATAAATAGTGTTCTCATTTTCTTTGTTATTTAATTAGACATAAATTTATTTTTAAACCCATTCCCAATAGCTAATTGGGTTATAGAGAGGGAATGGGTTATCAGCTATTAATCGGGCTGAATTTTTAAGTTTTTGTTTTAGTATAATATTTACTAATCGATTTTTTTGATTTGCCATTTAGAGTTGTTTCCTTTTACGGCGACCAAATTGGCCGAAATAAATTTTGATGTTATGGTTGGGGAACCACTATTTTTTATGTTCTGTGGCGAAACGTGTAAGGCCAGTTGTGTTAAGTGGTCAATCGTCGTTCCGGTTTTATCTATAACCACTTCAAAGTAATGATAGCTTACCACGTCCTTTTTGAAAATATCATTATAGCCAATGGTCTCTTTGTGTACCTTTAGTGCTATTGCCTTTTTGTTATTAAAATTGGTGGCGTTAAGAAATTGAGGTGCAATAACAGTTCCCCCTTCTTTATTTATATATCCATAATAGAGCACCCCATCCTTATGATGGGCAATCAAGCATCTATCGTCTTCAAAGATTGGGTAATTGGCGTTGTCTGTTTTGGTTACCACCAAATCATTTCGAAAATCAATGATTAATTTTCCTTCTTGGTCAATAAAACCCCATTCGTTCCCTTTTTTAATGGCGGCAACGCCATCGTTAAAAGGCGAGATGTAGTCTAAATTTTCTAAAGTTTGAGCTATTCCCAGATAAGGGATGAGCAGTAATGCGATGACAAATTTTTTCATTTTTGGTTTGATTTAATTTGTTAAAATTAAAGACTGTTGCAGACCTTTATCTGCATAACTTTCGTTGATATCTACATAATTTCATCATAGAAATTCCGTTTCCAATTTCCTGTGTTCTTGTAATCTGTCATACTCATTCCCACCACTTCCTTAAACTGTCTGGATAAATGATTTACGCTGCTGTAGTCCAATAGGTAACCTATGTCAGAGAAGGAATGTTGTTTAAGTTGGATAAGTTCTTTAACCTTCTCTATCTTCAATTTGATGAAATACTTTTCAATGGTTGATTTTTCAATGGTTGAAAATAGTTTGCTCAGTGTCTTATAGTCACGATGCAATGCTGAGGCCAAGAGTTCTGAGGTCTTCACTTTCATATCCAATGGTAGTTCAACAAGTTGCTCGATTAGTAGAATTTTGATTCTTTCAACCAGCATCTCTTCTTCATTTTCTACAATTTTGAAACTATTTGTGTGAAGCACCCTTGTTACGTTGTCCGTTATAGCAGCTTCATTTAGGTTAGGTGCTTCTACCAATAACCTTCCTAGCTCTAATGAGAGTACAGTAATATCTAATTCTTGTAGTTCTTGTTTTATAACTTTAAGGCATCTGCTACAAACCATATTTTTAACCCAAAATTCTTTTGGTTGTGTCATAATGAATTAAGTATTGCTATTGGGCTTTTGCTCAATACCTTATCCCGTAATTGTTTACAGGGTTTGCATAAATAATTGTTGTTGGAAATTGGATGCAACAGGGTATAGCCAATGGCTATGTTTGGCTATAATTAATTGCGCAGTAAAAGGGCTTTTACCGCGATGTAGAAAATCAAATTAAGTAAATCTCGTATAGAGTATGGATGTCCTTGGACAACAAGGGCGGCCTGTAGGCCTCGAAAGGAACTATATTTTTATCTAGCCCTTCAAAAAGGTTAATGTAGGTGTAAATAAATGTTTTTACGAATACTAATTGGTCAGCTTCTAAAACCGTAGTTGATTTTTTGAAGGTGTCATTAGCTTCTTTTAGGATAGTCTGATTGTCGCAACAATCCTTTTCTTGCAATGATGTACATTTTTTAAAAGGATTATTTTCCTTTTGAACCTTGTCCTTGCAAGCTTCAGCCTTACTGAAGAATGCCATATCCACTAACTTATTACAGCAAAAATGCATATTTACTGTAAAGGAAGAGGTTGATAGCAATATAAATGCTGCCAAGAAGAAAGACAATATTTTTGTAAAAAATGTTTTCACCTGGTAAGGTTAAGAAATTTTGTTTAACATTTAAGTAAAATAAGTTTTGCTTTCAATACGCTCATTATTAATATTTTATGAATGTTATGCAAAATTCCATTCATACAAATATAAATCTAAAGATTAAACAGAATAATGACTTTTGTCAGTTTTCCACTTTTTGTTAGAATTCATAAGCGACACCAAAATTTACACCAAACGGATGACCTGGTCGTAAACCTGCAGGTACTCGTGATACTGCGTAAGTGCTGTTAAACAAATTGATTATGTTAGCGGATAGCGTAAAATTATTATCAAGAAAATAGCGTCCAGATAGGTCCACTATAAAATTAGAATCTACCTTAAAATTTTCGGGAATGGGTCCAGAGCCTGCCCTAGTCCTAAAAGCACTTGTGTATCTCGAGTTCAAGTTAACGTCAAACCTTGGGTGCTGAAATCCCAAAGAGGCGTTCAATTGATTTTTTGCAATATAGGGTATCTCATCCCCCATAGTTACTACACCGTAAATATCCTCATTACTATCAAAACTTGTAAGAAACTCGGTATTAGTATAGGTGTATGAAAATGAGATTGGTAACTTGAATTTTTCAGATTTATTACGCAGCAGATTGTACTTAACCAAAAATTCAACACCACTTACTCTAACTTCGCCAGCATTAAATTGGTCAAGGCTTCCGGTTCCACCTGTAGCTGCCAAATCACTTCCAAGTAAGTTTTTATAATCATTATAAAAACCAATGAGTTCTCCTTGGACTCCATATAAATTAAATCGGGAACCCAATTCATAATTAATACTTTCTTCAGGATTTTGTCCTGGGGTATTACTTGGCGGTGAAAAACCTTTATGCACCCCTCCAAATAAAGAAACGTTATTATTGAATCTATAATTGGCACCTATTCCGGGTATCCATACATCAACTGAGTTTTCCCGAACAGATAAATCTTGTCCAGTTCTCAAAGGGTCGTCAGTGCCATAATCTGTTCGGGTCAACGTAATGTTTTCGTAACGTAAGCCTGGGGTCAAGGTCAAATTTTCAATTTTTACCGTGTACAGTAAATGTGCTGCCAGTGCTTTGGCACTGCTTATACGGTTGGCGTCAGTTCCTTTTTCAGCCACTGTGGTTTGTATTAATTCTTGGTTTTGAAATGCGTACCTGTCCACCCACTGAAATCTATCCTCGTCATCTTCGTGGTAGCGTAGACCCACTTCTAGGGTTTGTATCCAATCAGAACCCCATCGTAATTTGGCAATGGATTGAACACCATTTGAGGTGTATGTTCTGTTATTTGCCTTTATGCCCATAACATCGTCTTGGGTGTTTTCGTTTCCTAAAATGGTTTGGTATTCTAAGGGATAATCCTGTGGTGAGGACAGGATGTTACCAATGCTCACCCTTTCGCCTAAATTTACATCGTCCAATTTGTACCAATTGCGCTTGAATTTATTTAAGTAGCCGGTAGTACTTATATTTAACGAAGGGGATATTTGTATAAAATGGGTAAGTTGGTATTGTTGATGTTCGGCGTTCATTACATCTTCGGACGACGCCCTGTATCTTCTATAAGGGTTTTCTTCAAAATCTTCATCGGTCAATCCCAAGTAAGTTTCGTTTGCCTCTTCTTCAGAATATTGGATTTTAAATGTTAGTGACTGATACAATTTTGCATCTAAATTTGAGTTGACCCTAAACTTCGCCAAATAATCAGATTTATCAAATCCTGTATTGCCACCGCCATCTAAATCCTTAAAACCGTCTGAGCTGTAATTGAAATAATCCGTTACAAATCCAAAGTTTTGATAGCTATCACCAATGACTAATTGCGTGTTTCTTGAGCCATAATTCCCTGCGGCAATGGAAGCTCGTCCAGAAAATTCGTCAGGAATTCGGGAAGAAATCATATTAATGGCACCGCCCGTGGTGTTGGGTCCATATTGAATTTGACTGCTTCCTTTCAAGATTTCGACGGCCTGCATACGCCCAATAGTTGGGAAATAATAGGCGGCAGGTGCGCTGTAGGGTGCTGGGGCAATGAGAACGCCATCTTCCATCAAATTTATTTTTGCACTACGCTCAGGCGATGTACCTCGTAAACTTATATTTGGTCGTAGTCCAAAACCATCCTCTTCATAAATATTAATCCCTGGAACGGTTTGTAAAACCCTATTGATATTTGTGTATGAAAACTTTTTTAAATCTTCTTCAGAGATATAGCTCGCTGAGCCCGTTTTGTTTTTAACCTCAAATTTACTGCCCAGTATCGTATTGGCCGTCACAATTACTTCATTTAAGCGTTCTGTCTTTTGTTGGATGGTGTCCTTTTTTTGAGGGTCTGTCTGAGCCAACATTGTGGCTGATTGCAAAACAAATAATAGAAAAATTAGAGTTCTCATTTGCAGTAAATTATTTAGAATGATTTTAAATAGAGGGCAAATGTAGCACACTGTTTTTAAAACACCAATGTTATTTAGAATTAATCTAAATATTTTTTATTTAACTTAATTCATTACAATCAAAATGTAAGATTGTGAAATTGGAAACACTAAATATTTCGTATTCAAATCTCGTCTTTGTTCTAAAAATTTTGTTAAACAAAATTAAAATGTTAAAATTTTTGTAGCTTTGCAGAACAAATGAAGAAGGTATTTTATAAAATAGTATCCTTTTGTATGGCACTTTTAGTGTTCCTATCCACGTTGTCTTTCACAATTGAAAGCCATTATTGTGGGGATGCTCTAGTGGATACCTCCGTGTTTGGTTTTGTTGAATCCTGTGGTATGGAAGCTAAGCAGAAACCGGCTTCTTCAGAATGTAGTTTGACTAAAAAAGATTGCTGTAGTAATGAGCAATTAGTTGTAGATGGTCAAGATAATTTAAAGCTTTCCTTCGATAAGTTAAATAAAGAGCAACAGATATTAGTTGCTATATTCATTTACTCATATATAAATCTGTTTACAGAACAGGAAACAGATAATACTTCTTTTAGAGATTATTCTCCGCCCCCATTGGTCAGGGATGTTCAAGTTTTAGACCAGACTTTCCTTATTTGATTTTTAAGTAATTAGTACTGTAGTCCAACATTAAATTGTATGGACTAAACTGCTTGTTTTTGTTTTTGATAACAAAATTTTAATTACTTAAAACTCTTTTTTATGCTAAATAAAAGCATCAAATTTTTAATAGAAAATAAGTTAGTAGCGGTTTTGCTACTAGCGCTTTTCATTGGTTGGGGTATTGTTAATGCGCCTTTTGAATGGGAAACCGGCTTCTTGCCAAGAGACCCAGTAGCGGTAGATGCTATTCCAGATATAGGAGAAAACCAACAAATAGTATTTACTAAATGGGATGGTCGCTCTCCTCAAGATATTGAAGATCAAATTACCTACCCGCTTACAACTTCCCTTCTTGGAATTCCAGGAGTAAAAACGATACGTAGCAATTCTATGTTCGGATTTTCAAGTATCTATATCATTTTCGAAGAAGAGATAGAATTCTACTGGAGCCGTAGTCGTATTCTCGAAAAGCTGAATTCGCTTCCTGCAGGTTTACTTCCTGATGGTGTAAATCCTGCTTTAGGTCCTGATGCAACGGGGCTTGGTCAAATCTATTGGTATACCCTTGAAGGACGTGACGAAGATGGTAATGTGACTGGTGGATGGGACCTTCAGGAATTGAGAAGCATTCAGGATTTTTATGTTAAATATGCTTTGTCATCAGCGAGTGGTGTTTCAGAGGTATCTTCTATTGGAGGGTATGTATTGGAGTATCAAGTTGATGTGAACCCAGAACTGATGAAACAATACAATATTGGTCTGAATCAAGTCGTCAAAGCGGTCAAACAGAGTAATAGAGATATTGGTGCCCAAACATTGGAGATAAATCAGGCGGAATATCTGATTCGGGGTTTGGGTTATATCGAATCCTTAGCAGATCTAGAAAATGCAGTAGTCACCTCCGAAGATTATACCTCAATCCGTATTAAGGATATAGCTAGAGTAACCCACGGACCTGCAACCAGAAGAGGGCTTTTGGATAAAGAAGGAGCAGAAGTTGTTGGAGGTGTAGTAGTAGCACGTTATGGCGCCAACCCAATGGAAGTCATCAATAATGTAAAAGAAAAAATAAATGAATTAAGTGCTGGGTTACCTACCAAAACATTAAGTGATGGGCGAACCTCTCAGGTAACTATAGTTCCTTTTTATGATAGAACTGAGTTGATACAAGAAACATTAGGAACACTTAATGAAGCACTAACGCTAGAAATCCTCATTACCGTTTTTGTAATTATCATAATGGTGTTTAACCTAAGGGCTTCGGCCTTAATCTCAGGGTTATTACCAGTTGCTGTTTTGATGGTTTTTATATCGATGAAGATGTTTGGTGTAGATGCCAATATTGTAGCCTTATCTGGTATTGCAATTGCCATAGGAACGATGGTAGATGTGGGAGTTATTCTATCGGAAAATGTAATTAGGCATATAGATGAAAATGATGAAGGCTTGTCTATGAATGAAGTAGTGTATAAAGCCACGGCAGAAGTTTCTGGAGCCATCCTAACTGCTGTGATGACGACTATTATCAGTTTCATTCCTGTATTTACAATGATAGGGGCAGAAGGAAAGTTATTCCGTCCATTGGCGTTTACCAAAACTATGGCCTTGGCGGCATCATTAATTGTTGCACTATTCCTGATTCCTCCCTTTGCCGCATTTATTTTCAAGAAGCGGAACCTAAAAACTACGTTTAGCTATGTGCTTAATAGTGTACTGGCTATTTTAGGCTTGATTGCCATTGTGTATGGCCATCTTCTCGGATTAATTCTTATAGCATTTGCGGTAACAGGAGTACTTCTATTAAAAGGAAAAATTTCTTCTGAAAAAGGAAATATTATCAACATCTTTATTTCTGCCTTTGCCATTGTTTTTCTTCTAGCTGAATATTGGAGACCACTGGGCGTTGATAAAAGTATCTTTTGGAATCTCATATTTGTAGGGCTTATTTGCTTTGGGTTATTAGGAGTATTCACCTTATTCAGAAAGCAGTATGTTCGGATACTAAACTGGGCACTTCGTAATAAACTCTTGTTTCTCTCTATACCAACTGCAATCGTTGTTTTCGGGGTTATGATAATGCGTAATACCGGCAAGGAGTTTATGCCATCACTTAACGAGGGATCCTTTCTTTTAATGCCGACCTCAATGCCTCACGCAGGGGTAGAAGAAAACAAGCGAGTTTTACAACAGTTGGATATGGCTGTTGCTAGTATTCCTGAGATTGAAACCGTAGTAGGTAAATCCGGACGTACAGAATCTGCTTTGGATCCTGCACCACTGTCTATGTATGAAAATGTTATTCTTTATAAGCCAGAATATATTTTAGATGAAGATAGAGAGCGACAAAAATTTAAAGTTAATGATGATGGCCTGTTTATGCTCAAAGATGGTTCTCTGGTCATTAACCCTAACGATGATATTAATGACCATTCTAAACATCAAAGCCAAATAAAAAAGGAATTTTATCAGGTTAATTCTAAATTGTTGATTCCAGATGAAGATGGAGAATATTTTAGAAATTGGAGACCAGATATTGAATCACCAGATGATATCTGGAAGGAAATCGTAAAGGTTACAAAACTTCCAGGAGTTACATCAGCACCAAAACTACAGCCCATTGAAACTCGCCTGGTAATGCTTCAAACCGGAATGAGAGCGCCAATGGGAATCAAAGTAAAAGGTCAAGACCTTAAAGAGATTGAAGCGTTTGGAATACAGCTTGAAGATATACTTAAACAGGCAGATGGTGTTAAAGATGAAGCAGTATTTGCTGATAGAATCGTGGGTAAACCATATTTATTGATTGATATAGACAGGGAAAGACTCGCCCGCTATGGAATATCTATAGAACAGGTACAGCAAGTACTGCAGGTATCTGTTGGAGGTATGGTACTTTCTCAAACGGTTGAAGGAAGAGAGCGATACGGAGTTCGGGTGCGTTACCCAAGAGAACTTAGGGCAAATCCAAATGATTTGAAGAATATCT
This sequence comes from Gilvibacter sp. SZ-19, assembly GCF_002163875.1. Taxonomy (GTDB): domain Bacteria; phylum Bacteroidota; class Bacteroidia; order Flavobacteriales; family Flavobacteriaceae; genus Gilvibacter. The sequence continues at coordinate 1,763,572 of NZ_CP019333.1, forward strand.
ATGTTCCGGTCGAAAAAGGAAAACCTGTTCCTCTTAGCGAATTAGTTACTATCAGGTATGAAAAAGGGCCACAGGTTATCAAAAGTGAAGATACCTTTTTGGTAGGCTACGTGCTTTTCGACAAGTTAGATGGTTATGCCGAAGTTGATGTTGTTGAAAATGCACAAGCCTTAATTCAAGAAAAAATTGATAGTGGCGAACTCATCGTTCCTAAAGGTATTAACTACCTGTTCACAGGTACTTATGAGAATCAGTTGCGGGCTGAAAAGACGTTGGGCGTTGTAGTGCCTTTAGCCTTGGTCATCATATTCCTGATTTTGTATTTCCAATTCCGCTCTGTAGCAACATCACTGATGGTATTTACTGGAATCGCCGTGGCTTTTGCAGGAGGATTTCTGATGATTTGGTTTTATGGACAGGACTGGTTCTTGAACTTTAGCTTCTTTGGTGAGAATCTACGTGACCTTTTCCAAATGCATACCATTAACCTGAGTGTTGCCGTATGGGTCGGGTTTATAGCCTTGTTTGGTATTGCAACTGACGATGGTGTGGTAATGGCTACCTATTTGACCCAAACTTTTGATAGAAACAAGCCAAAAACACTAGAATCCGTTAGGGCCTCAGTGGTAGAAGCTGGGCAAAAACGTATTCGTCCTTGTTTGATGACTACGGCTACTACAATTCTGGCATTGTTACCAGTACTTACTTCCACTGGTCGTGGTAGTGATATTATGATACCGATGGCTATACCAAGTTTTGGCGGAATGTTAATAGCATTAATTACACTGTTTGTAGTACCTGTACTGTACAGTTGGAAGGAAGAATTTCTAGTAAAAAGAATTAAAGAATAAGTAGATGAAAAAAGTAATCTTTTTAATATTAGGATTGTTAGTTGTAGGTGTTACCAAAGCACAGCAATTAGAGACTTATATTCTAGAAGCCGAAAAGAACAATCCAGAAATTCAGGCTTTTGAGCTCAAGTACAACATTGCTTCTGAAAAGGTGAATGAGGTAAACTTTCTTCCAAACACCGAAGTGAGTGCCGGCTACTTTGTAAGCGAACCTGAAACCAGAACTGGAGCACAAGAGGTACGATTATCGGTAAAACAAATGTTACCCTGGTTTGGTACCATAACAGCAAGAGAAAACTACGCAGGCTCTCTTGCCGATGCACAATATGAAGATTTAGTTATAGCTAAACGAAGGCTGGCATTATCAGTTTCCCAATCCTATTACAAGTTATACGCAATAAGGGCAAAACAACGCGTTTTAGATGAGAATATTGAGCTTTTGGAAACCTATGAACGGTTGGCTTTAACATCTGTAGAAGTAGGTAATGCATCTGCGGTAGATGTGCTTCGTTTGCAAATAAGGCAAAACGAGTTGGAACAACGCAAAGAAGTACTGGAACAGGATTATCTGGCGGAACAATCACTCTTCAATAATCTGTTGAACAGAGATGAGACTATTGCTGTGGAGGTCTTTGATACCCTTTCATTACCAGAGCAAGACCCAATTTTGGAAAGAGGTAAATTGGAATTACATCCGGAGCTCATCAAATATGATAAGCTATATGAATCCGTCGATAAATCCGAGATTTTAAATCAAAAAGAATCAGCACCGAACCTCGGTTTTGGATTGGACTATGTAACCGTTGCCGAAAGGCCCAATATGGATTTCAGTGATAATGGTAAGGATATAGTAATGCCAATGGTATCCTTATCCATACCCATCTTTAATAATAAATATAAATCAAGAACCCGGCAGAATAAATTAAAGCAACAGGAAATCACTGCACAGAAAGATGAGCGCAGAAATAGGTTGGAAACCTTACTTGAACAGGCAGTAAATAACCGTGTTTCATCTAGGATTAGTTTCAATACACAAACAAAGAATATAAAGAAAGCTAATGATGGTGAAGAAATTTTAATCAAAAGTTATGAAACCGGAACTATCGATTTTAACGATGTGCTGGATATACAAGAGTTGCAATTGAAGTTTCAAATCAATCAGATTGAATCTATCAAAAACTATTATATCCAATCCACAATAATCAATTATTTAAGCAATTAATTATGAAGATATTAAAAACATTCACATTATTATTAATTACCACTTCAGTTTTCGCTCAGGTAGGAACAAACGGGCAAGATAGAAAAGAAGAAGGACGAATTATAAAGGAATATAACCTTACCATTGAAGAAAATAAAATGACACTTGGTGGTGTTACTGCCAATGCAATGACCTTAAACGGTGGTATTCCTGGTCCTGTTTTAGAATTTAATGAGGGAGACCTTGCCATTATTAACGTCACCAACAAAATGGACGAAGAAACCTCTGTGCATTGGCACGGATTGATACTTCCCAATTTTTACGATGGCGTACCCTATTTAACCACACCGCCTATTGAACCAGGAACAACTTTCCAATATAGAATCCCAATCAACCAATCGGGTACATATTGGTATCATTCCCATACAATGCTACAAGAGCAGAAAGGTGTTTACGGGTCTATCATCATTCACCCAAAAGAGAAAAACTTGGAATATGATAAAGATTTGGTCGTGGTATTATCAGATTGGACGAATGAAAAGCCAATGAACGTTCTGCGAAACCTTAAAAGAGGTAACGAGTGGTATCAAGTTAAAAAAGGAACTGCGGTACCATTGAGCAGGGTTATTTCAGAAGGTGCTCTTGGTGCCCAGCTTAAATTTTGGAGAGACCGTATGGAGGGCGCTGATATTGCCGATATTTATTACCCCGCATTCTTGTCCAACGGTAAAAAATTGGCGGAGTATCCAGAATTTAAAGCAGGCGAAAAAGTGCGTCTTCGCTTTATTAACGCATCGGCCTCAACTTATTATTGGCTGGATTTTGGGGAAGGAAACCCAATGGTGGTATCTAGTGACGGCATTGATGTACAGCCCGTATCTAAAAGCCGGTTTCTATTTGGTATAGCTGAAACATATGATGTTATTGTAACAATTCCCAAAGGCACATTAGAAATTACCGCAACAGCCCAAGATGGCTCTGGTCATACCTCTGTACAATTAGGTAGTGGCACCCTTTATCCAGCCAAAAGAATAGACAGACCTGATAAAGTAGAGATGATGAAACAAATGGGAAAAATGGATATGAAAATGGGAGCCCCTGCAATGGTAGGTAACAAAAAGAAGAATACACCTGAAGTTTTAATGCAGAAGTATGGAATGAAGATGGATATGAAAGATGGCCAGATGAAAACTGGAATGCACGATAAAATGTCAATGAACGATGGTAAAATGGGTAATCAAAAAGATATGAAAGCAAATGACCATATGGGTCACGATATGCAAATGATGCAGAAGGATACGGCCTCTTTTGATTATAGCGCACGGAAAACCTACTTCAACTACGACTTTTTAAAGGCAAAGAAAAATACCACATTCAAAGCTGATTTGCCTGTAAACGATATTCTGTTGAACCTTACCGGAAATATGCAACGTTACGTATGGAGTATGAACGGTGTACCACTTTCAGAGACCGATAAAATAAAAATCAAAAGTGGAGAAGTAACCCGAATAACACTCAACAACTTAACGATGATGCACCACCCAATGCATTTGCACGGTCATTATTTTAGGGTCATCAATGAAAATGGGGAACGTTCACCATTAAAGCATACCGTCAATGTACCGCCAATGCAGAAAGTGGTTATAGAGTTCTACAATGAAGAGTACGGTGATTGGTTCTTTCATTGTCACGTCCTATATCATATGATGGGTGGTATGGCAAGGGTGTTTAGTTATGATACCCCAAGGGATAAAAGAATGGAAGATTTTCCCGTTCAAAAACTCATCGATGAAACAGACCATTATTATTCTTGGGGATTGGTTCGTGCAGGCTCAAACTTTAACGAACTCTTTTTAACATCCAGCAACATCCGCAATGAATTTGGATTGAGAGCAGAATTCGATTATGACAAAAACCTTGAGGCGGAAGTAAATTACAATAGGTACCTAAATGACTGGGTACGTCTCTATGTAGGTGTAAACACCGAAACGGAAATACCTGATTCCTTTGATGAGTTAAATACTGTTGGTCTTATTGGGGTAAAATACTTTACGCCCTACAGGTTCAATGTAGATGTGAGTATGGACCATCAACTACGCCCAAGGGTACGCCTGGATAGGGAGCTATTGATTTTTCCTAGGATTTTTCTGGAAGGCGAATACGAATACAGAGCAGACTTTGGATGGGTCAATGATTTAGGAGATAGCTCTTATGAGAGCGAAACACAATGGTTGGTAGGTCTTTCGTACATCCTCTCTAGAAATTTTTCAATACAAGGAAACTATAACAATCGATACGGCTGGGGTGGCGGTCTATTAGCACGATTTTAAAAATGGCAGAGTATAAAAAAAATAGTCTCAGTTTAACAGGTGCGGTATCGTTAGGTACAGGTGTGATGATAGGTGCCGGAATATTTGCATTATTGGGTCAGGTAGCCGAATTATCTGGGCAATGGTTCCCATATGCATTTTTGATAGGAGCCATTATTTCAGGATTCAGTGCCTACACGTATGTTAAGATGTCCAATGCCTACCCTTCAGCGGGAGGAATTGCTATGTATTTAAAAAAGATATATGGTAAAAGTGCATTGACTGCCTCAGGAGCTTTATTAATGGCTCTTTCAATGATAATCAATGAAAGTTTGGTAGCCCGAACCTTTGGTTCGTACACATTGCAGTTATTTGATGTAGGGGAAAATAGTGTATGGGTGCCCATTTTAGGGGTAATACTATTGGTAATTGCTTTTCTAATTAATATCTCTGGTAATAATATCATAGGAAAGTCTTCTTTGGTAATGGCAATCCTTAAAATTGGTGGTATAGCCATATTTGCCATTGGTGGACTTTGGGCAGCAGGATTCTCGTTTTCAGAAATTGTTCCTTCAGAAAACCTAACTGAATATCCGTTAACCAACTACTTAGGTGCTCTGGCATTATCAATTTTAGCTTATAAAGGTTTTACCACAATTACCAATAGTGGTGGTGAAATTATCAATCCTAATAAAAATGTAGGTCGAGCTATCATTATTTCATTGCTTATTTGTACGGTCGTATATATGTTGGTGGCCTTTGCAGTCTCATCTAACCTTTCTATTGATGAAATAATAAAAGCTAAAGACTATTCCTTGGCGGAAGCATCTAGACCTGCTTTTGGAAAGTATGGACTCTGGTTTACAGTCGGTATCGCTATCGTGTCAACAATTTCAGGGGTTATTGCCAGTATTTTTGCTGTTTCGAGAATGACGGCAATGTTGACCGAAAAAGAACTGATACCTCATAAGCATTTCGGGATGCCAGGTCGGTTACAAAAGCATATGCTGGTGTATACGGTTGTCTTAGCATTAGCACTTACCATTTTATTTGACCTAACAAGAATTGCCTCATTGGGAGCAATATTTTACTTAATAATGGATATCGGAATTCATTGGGGCGTACTAAGAAACTTAAGGCAAGATGTAGATGCTAAACCGGCAATATTGATAACTGCAATTTTTCTCGATGTAGTCGTTCTCGGAGCTTTTTTATGGATAAAAGCGAGTAGTGACATTTTAGTTGTGGTTGTTGCAGCAATATTGATGGTGTTAATCTATTTCGGCGAGAAATTGTTTTTAAAAACTAATACTACCTAATGATAGCAAAAAAAATGAAGTAATAATTAATTCAAAAATAAATAGAAATATGAGCTACTACTTTAATAAGACAATCAATGGAACCTTTGAAGGGATTATTGATAAAGTTACACAAAAATTAAAAGAAGAAGGTTTTGGAATACTCACAGAAATTGACGTATCAGAAACCCTGAAGAATAAATTAGACGTGAACTTTAAGAAGTATAAGATTTTGGGAGCGTGCAATCCACCCTATGCCCATAAAGCGTTACAAGCTGAGGATAAGATTGGAACGATGCTACCCTGTAATGTTATAGTTCAGGAAATTGAAGCAGGAGTTTTTGAAGTTGCTGCAGTAAATCCTATGGCATCTATGCAGGCTGTAGAGAATGAAGATTTAGAGAAAATTGCGGACGAGATTTCGGCAATGTTGGAAAACGTCATTGAAAAGCTATAGAACACTAAAAATAAATACAAACATAAATCAAAAACAAAATGAGCAAATTAAAATTAGTAATAGGAGTAGTTGCAATAGCATTTGTAACCCTAACAGCAGCGTCTTGTAAAGATGCCAAAACAGAGAAAAATAATTCTACTGACCATCATTCAGAAATGAATGCTAATGGTGACCATTCAAAAATGAATCACGACAATAGTGATGGTCACCACGATGGAGAGAAAAAGGAAATGGCAATGAGTGGAGATGGCAATCCACAAGCAGTCTTAAATGACTACTTCAACTTAAAAGATGCCTTGGTAGGAGATGATAATGCCAAAGCCAAAGAGCTGGGAGCAATCCTTGCAACATCCTTAGGCAAGCTTGATATTTCAAAATATACGGGTGCCCAGCAATCAGATTTAAGGGACATTGTTGAGGATGCGGTAGAACACGCAGAGCATATATCAGAAAGTGATATCGCACACCAGCGAGAGCATTTCAAAATATTGAGTAAGGATATGACCGATATGGTGGCAATCACAGGAACTGAGAACACACTATATCAACAATTCTGTCCAATGTACGATGGGGGTAGCGCTTGGTTGAGTATGAGTGAGGATATCAAAAATCCATACTACGGAAGCAAAATGTTAACCTGCGGAAAAGTTCAAAAAGAAATCAATTAAATGAAGGCTGTAAAAATCATAGCAATAGTATTGTTGGTTGCCTTTGTGGTCATACAGTTTATTCCTGTAGACCGCAATCAAAGCGACAGTGTCCCAAAAACCGACTTTATGTTGGTGAATGATGTCCCAAGTGATATCAAGGACAAGTTGCGGGTCTCTTGTTATGATTGCCATAGTAACAATACACAATACCCTTGGTACAACAAGGTGCAACCTGTGGCTTGGTTTCTTGAAGGACATATAAAAGAAGGAAAATCAGAGCTAAATTTTAACGAGTGGGATGCTCTATCAAACCGTAGAAAAGCCAGTAAGCTAAGGTCCATCATTAAACAAATTGAAAGTGGTGAGATGCCTTTAGCTTCTTACACCTTAATTCACAAGGATGCCATTTTTTCAGAAGAAGAAACTAAGCAGGTTGTTAAGTATATGGAAAATTTAAAAGATAGTTTATAAATAAAAAAAACAGATAAGATGAAAAATTTAAAAATGAATATAGCAGTGATGCTATTGTTAGCAGTTTCTTTTACCAACGCACAGGAAAAAGAAAAAATGGGTCACAAACATCATCACGATAAAATGATGAATATGAAGAGTGATTTAAAGTCCGAAGCGATTTTAAGTGATTATTTCAATCTAAAAGACGCATTGGTAGCGGATGATTCAAAGAAAGCAGCTGCGACAGGTACTAAATTGGCGGCTTCACTAAAAGCATTTGATACGTCAAATTATACCGAAGAGGAGCAAAAAGAATTGACTGATATTATTGACGATGCTATGGAGCACGCAGAGCATATTGCAAAAAGCGATATTGGTCATCAAAGAGAGCATTTTAAAACATTAAGTAAGGATATAACGGATATGGTGGCTATCACAGGTTCAAAGAATATGCTTTACCAGCAGTTTTGCCCAATGTATGATAAAGGCAGTGCTTGGTTGAGTGCAAATGAAGAAGTTAGAAACCCATACTATGGAAGCCGAATGCTAAAATGTGGTAAAGTACAAAAGACTATTCAATAGAAACTCTATAGGGACCATTCTATCATACTGGTTTGTTAGTTAACAGTAGATAGGAAGGTATTATTAGACTTCGGAATAGCAAAAGTCCTGTCGTGGGAAGGAAAATGTTGATGGTTAGTGTTAGTTCCTTCCCGTGTCAGGCACAAGATTTTTGAAAAAGAAAGGTTGATTTGGTTAATAGCAGCCTGCATAAGGGAGAGGGAATAAATCCCCCTAGATTACTAGTATCTCTCTTCCTATGTCAGGCAAAATAAAAAGTGAAAAAGAGAACTCATAGAAAAGTACTGGATTATGGAAGTAATGCCTGTTTTTTTGATTGATGGATAGAGTTTGACTCTCATAATCACGTGTTAACCGTGTGGATTTAAGTACAACATAAGGTTTTAAAACTATGAAAGATTGTTGCAAAGACGGATGCCATCAAAAAGCAGAAAAATCTATTATTAAAAAATGGTTCAACTATTTAATCTATGTAATACTGTTAATAATAAATGGTGGTGCATTAGTACTTCAATTATTTGATTAAAGGATTAATAAAAGTGAATAAGGAAGATATGGCAAAAACACCTGAAAGTACTAGTTTTTATGAGCAGCTCTTTAAAAAAGTATTGTTCACCACAAGCGTAGTTGTTGTTTTGTCATTAAGCTATGTATTATGGGTTAATGAAAACCCCGACAGCTTGTTTCTACCAGTGTTGGTAGTTGGGTTGGCCTTTGTCAAAACGATTTTTATTGTTAGGCTCACTTTTCTACAGTTAAGTAAAATAATAGGAGAAAGCCATCAGCTTACACACGTTCTAACATTATTTGCAGTGTTAATTGTTTTGATAATCCTATCATTTTCAGCAGATTATTTAGCATTGTACGTATTGAATTCAGAAAATTTTAAGTCAGCAACATCAATTAATGGTTCATTCCTTCTAGAATTTTTTGAATTTACATATTTCAGTCTAATCACTTTTTCATCCGTTGGCTTTGGTGATATAGTGCCTTTAACTATTTCTGGTAAACTCTTGGTAATTATGGAAGTTTTCTTGAGCTTTTTTGTTTTGGTTTTTGGTATTGCCAATATTAATAGAATACACGTTGACAAATAACCCGTTTAATAACTATAATTATGAAAGTACTTAAATTAATTACACTAATGACTGTTCTCATTACAACAGTCAATTTTACAAATGCACAGAATAGTGAGGATACAATAGATAAGCAAGATGTTATCGAAGTAATGAAATCATACAAAGATGCATTACAGAATCTTACAACTGAAGGCACATTCGAGTTGTTTGCTAAAGATTCTGAGGTATATGAATCTGGAGGTGTAGAAGGGAGCTATACTCACTATATAGAACATCATTTGGGACCAGAATTAGGGCACTTTAAAAGTTTTGTATTCTCAGATTACGAAATTGATGTGCAAGTAGATGCGCCATATGCATTTACTACAGAAAGCTATGTTTACACCATCGTATTAAATCCAGACGAAACAGGTAAGTCCCGAACTATTAAGAAAAAAGGAGTAGCAACCTCAATTCTAAAGAAAATAGATGGCCAATGGAAAATTATTAAAACACATTCTTCATCAAGAAACAAAAAGTAGTTGTTAATGGTAGGTAGAAAAACAGCACTAAAAATTAGAAAGGCACATAGATATTTAGGTCTTTTTATCGGGATTCAATTCCTAATGTGGACTATCAGTGGTTTATATTTTAGTTGGACCGATATAGATGATATACACGGTGACCAGTTTAAGAATTTACAGTATCAGCCAAAGGCATTTCAAAACCTTTTAAGTCCTGCTCAATTAGACGTGCCAAAAGGCATACGCACAATAGAACTAAGAGATATAAATAAAATACCCTATTACTGGATAAATGAACAACAGCTTTTCAATGCCTTAAATGGAGAACTAAAATCAGAAATAAGCAAAGACGAGGCAGTTTATGTAGCAAAACAGTATATGAAGAAAGAATTAGAAATTATTAATGTGGAGCGTATCACAGAAGTAGGCAAACAGCACGAGTATCGAGAAAGGCTATTGCCGGCTTATGTGATATCCTATGCAGATAATGAAGCTTTAAAAGCCTATGTGTCAGTAAATGATGGGAAATTCCAAACTGTTAGGCATCGCCGTTGGCGTTGGTTCGATTTTCTATGGATGACACATACAATGGATTATGAAGGTCGAGATAATTTTAACACCACCGTTTTAAGGGCATTCTCATTATTGGGATTAATAACAGTATTGAGTGGGTTTTTACTATGGTATACATCATCACCTACAATCAGAAAGATAATAAAAAAGAAAAATAAATAATATTATGAATAAAAACATCATATACATAGGTGTTGCATTAATTGTTGGCCTACTAGGTGGCTATCTAATATTTGGTGGAGGTTCTGCTGATACTGCAACAAACAAGGTTAAAGACGACCACAATCATTCAGAGGAAATTGCATCAGGTCAAATGTGGACCTGCTCAATGCACCCACAGATAATGCAACCCGAACCGGGTGATTGCCCTATATGTGGTATGGATTTAATACCTGCGGAAACAGGTGCCGATGGATTATTGGCAGACCAGTTTAAAATGACTGAAAACGCAATGGCATTAGCTAATATTCAAACAACAGTAGTAGGGTCAGGAGCCATTGAAGCAGGTACACTTAAACTATCGGGAAAAATAAGGGAAAATGAAGAGTCCAATGCTGTTCAAGTAACTTATTTTGCAGGTAGGATTGAAAAGCTTTATGTGAACTCTACAGGAGAAAGAGTTGGTAAAGGGCAGCGTTTGGCCACTATTTATTCGCCAGAATTGGTGTCCGCCCAGCAAGAACTCTTAACAGCTGCTTCCCTAAAGGAATCTCAACCTGAACTATATTCGGCTGTCCGAAACAAACTCAAATTATGGAAACTTTCAGAAAAGCAAATTAATGCTATTGAGCAGGCAGGAAAAGTGCAGGAATACTTTCCTGTATATGCCACTGTTTCAGGAACTGTTACCCATAAAATGGTGGAAGAAGGTGATTATGTAAAACTGGGTCAACCGCTTTACAAAATAGCAAATTTAAATACTGTTTGGGCAGAGTTCGATGCGTATGAAAACCAAATAGCTTCACTAAAAGAAGGTCAAAGTATAAAAATTGTCACTAACGCATATCCAAATCAAGAGTTTGATGCTAAAATTTCATTTATAGACCCAATTCTTAATTCAGCTACAAGAACCATAGTTGTTCGTGCTGTATTAAATAATAGAAAAGACAAATTTAAACCAGGGATGTTTGTAGAAGGAAAGGTTGAAGGAGCTGAAATGCAGATGAACGAAGCCATCAATGTACCAGCAAGTGCAGTAATGTGGACAGGAGAACGTTCTGTGGTTTACGTTAAGACTAACCCTAATGAGCCAGTTTTTGAAATGCGTGAGGTATTACTTGGTAATGCTAGTGGAGACACCTATACCATTATCGAAGGATTGCAAAATGGTGATGAAATCGTAACAAACGGAACGTTTACGGTTGACGCTGCTGCTCAATTGCAAGGAAAGAAATCTATGATGAATACTGAAGGGGGCAAAACAATGACAGGACACGAAGGGCACTTGGGGATGCAAAATGATGGTTCGGGAGATAAAATGAACAACACAAGTCATTCAGAGATGAACAAAAGAATAGAAGTTGCCAGCAAATTTCAAAATCAATTAAAAAGGGTTTTTGAAGACTATATTCTTCTAAAGGATGCCCTTGTTAATGACAATGCCACAGAAGCACAGACTGCAGCAAAAAAAATAGGTCAGAATCTAGCAAAGGTAGATATGAAATTATTGACTAATGAGGAAGCACATAACCATTGGATGACGATTCAAAAAGAACTGAAAAACTCTGCAAATGCCATTGAAAATAATTCAGATATAGCCACACAAAGAGGTCATTTTAAGCATCTTTCTGCTCATATAACAAGTGGTATAAAGCTTTTTGGAGTTAACCAAAAAGTATACCGTGATTTTTGCCCTATGGCAGATAACAATAAAGGTGCCTTTTGGTTAAGTCTCGAAGAAGAAATTCGTAATCCGTATTACGGAGAAGCAATGCTAAAATGTGGTGAAGTAAGGGAGACTTTAGAATAGGTCAGCCTTAAATAAGAGTTCCATAAAGAAATATATGCAATGGTAAGAAGAGCGATGATGAGTGAGAGTAGAAGAAATAGGAGAAAAGCTGAAAGAAATAAGCGCCGAACTAAGAACAATATCACTAAAAAAGATAGAATTATTGGAATATTGGCCCTAATCATCATATTTATTATAGCCGCTATTGCAGCGTATTTCTATTCACTTTCAAAAGCTGGGATAAAGTTGTTTTAAAAAAAATGAGTTATAAAGTTCACATAAAAAATATGGTATGTCCGCGATGTATCTCTGCGGTATCTAATATTTTGCAAGAACTGAAGATACCATATAGCTCAATAAAATTGGGAGAAGTTGAATTAACAAAATCTTTAAGCGTGGAAAATAAAAACAAGTTTTCCAAAGCACTTCAAGATATTGGATTCAGTTTAATCAACGACCGTAGAAGTCAGCTTATAGAACAGATGAAAACCTTGGTGGTAGACAAAATTTATTACTCATCAGAAGATTTGAACATTAAATGGACAGACTTTATTAGTGAAAAATTGCGCCTGGACTATAAATATTTAAGCTCACTTTTTTCATCAGTAGAGAGTATCACTTTTGAACAGTTTATCATTAACCAAAAAATTGAGCGTGTTAAAGAACTCATCGTTTATGACGAGTTAACCTTAAGTGAAATAGCTTTTCAATTAAATTATAGCAGCGTTGCTTATTTGAGTAACCAATTCAAGAAAGTAACGGGAATGACGCCTACACAGTTTAAAAATAATAGAGATAAGAACAGAAAATCGCTTGATGAATTTTAGGATATTGAGAGTTCAATGCCACTGTTATGTCATATAATCGACTAGTATTTTAAATGAGTTAAAATATTATCCATTGTAGTTCATACTTGTTTTCTATAAATCTTAATTTTAATTGGTTTAACCAATTAAAAAAATTTAAAGATAAACTATGGAAAACAACGAAAAAAAGCCAAATAATTATTTAAAATTTTTCGCAATGATTGGCACCTCAATGGTTGCGATGTTCTTTTTGATGTACACACACTCGTATCAGATTATTGACCATTTCTGGTACAGTGAGACCCGTTTTTTTATGACCCTGATTATGGGTGGGTCGATGGTCATTATTATGCTTCTGTATATGTTAAATATGTACAAAGAGAGAAACAAGAATATTATGATTTTGAGTCTAGGGGTTTTATTGATTGCAGGGGGGATTTGGCTAGTTCGAAGTCAAATAACAGTTACTGGTGTTGACTATATGGAAGGAATGATACCCCATCACTCTATAGCTATTTTAACTAGCGAACGTTCTAAAATAAAAGATGTCAGGGTAAGGAAACTTGCCGATGAAATCATCAAGGCGCAACGTAGGGAAATAATGGAAATGCAATGGTTAATCAATGACATAAAGGAAAATGGAATAGTGGAAACAGAAGAGGAGAGAAAGAATCGCCCAATTCCCACATTTGAAGGTTCGCTTACCGAGGAAACAAAAAATCTAAACGATTAAAAAATATAAGTATACATCATCGATTAAAAGAAAAAGGATTTACCTTAAATAATCTTTCCAATTAGGGAAAGGCTTTAGAGGTTGAAAATCTTTTTTCTTTTAGAGGTTGATAGATTCAAAAAAATTGATTGCTAGCCTGCAAAAGATTCTTAACGAGAATGGTAGATTGAATATTTCCCAAAAACTACATTTACTTTTAGAATATAACATTTGAGATTTTAAGTTATAGTTAATTTGAATGATTTGTTAGTTTTTTTATTTAAGCATTTGCTTAAATAATAATATAAGTATAAATTTGCTAAAATTTTAATTATGGCTCTTGAATTAAGTTGCACCCGTGCCGAGGCAGACCAAAAGCAGTTGATGCGTTGTCGTAACATTTTGAATACAACCTCAGAATTAATCAATAGTGTTGGCAAGGTACTGGCCCTGGCAGGTAATGAGACCAGACTGAAGATACTTTTCCTGCTAAACGAGGAAGGTGAGCTTTGTCCTTGTGATTTTTCAGATATACTGCAAATGAGTGTCCCAGCAATTTCACAACACATTCGAAAGATGAAGGATGCCGGATTAATTTCTTCGAGACGAGATGGTCAAACGTTGTATTACTCTTTGGTCAAAGATTCAAGCGAGGTATTGGAAGGAATTTTCGGCAGGCTTAAAGAAAACAAAAAAGTAGCATAGAATGAATATGGAAAAATCATCAAATACAGTAGCGTACACTGGAATAATTTCAGCAATAGCGGCATCAATATGCTGCATAACCCCAGTTTTGGCATTGATTGCTGGCACAAGCGGAATTGCCTCAACTTTCTCTTGGATAGAACCTCTCAGACCTTATTTAGTAGGGCTAACGATTTTGGTGCTTGGTTTTGCTTGGTATCAAAAACTAAAACCCCAAAAAGAAATTGACTGTGAATGTGAGACAGATGACCTGCCTGCCAGCAAGGCAGGAAGGCCTAAATTTATTCAATCAAAAACCTTTTTAGGAATAGTAACTCTACTTGCTATAATAATGTTGGCTTTCCCATACTATTCAGGGATTTTTTATCCAAGTACAGAAAAGCAAATAATCGTAGTTGACAAATCAGACATTAAAACCACTGAATATAAAATCAGCGGAATGACCTGCACGGGTTGTGAAGAACACGTAAACCACGAAATAAACAAACTCAATGGAATTGTACGTTCAAAAGCATCCTACGAAAACGGAAATGCAATCGTTGAGTTTGACAAAACAAAAACTAATGAAACGGAAATCGAGAAAGCAATTAACGCCACAGGTTATAAAGTAATTCATAAAGAAAATAAATAGTTATGAATAAATTATTAGTTCTACCAATTCTTGTATTGTCATTAATTTCATTTCAGCTAAATGCTCAATGTTGCCCAACTTCAAAAAGCGATAAAAAGGTCACAATAAACAATAATCAACAAACAGTGAAAATAGTTAAATTTAAAATCACTGGTATTACTTGTGCAGGGTGTTCCAATACTATTTATAAGGCACTTAAAGAAGCTAATGGGATAATCGAACATTCAGTTAAATATCCTGGTGATATAGCCATTATTGAGTTTGATGACACAAAAACCAGCATTGAGGCCTTAAAAAAGGTTATCGAAAAGAAAGGTTATAAAGTAAAAGTTGTAAAAGAAAATATTGAAGGGAAAGCCTGATTTATTAAACTTCCACATTTAAAATATACGAATCTATCAATGAAAAATATAAGTCTACTAGTCTAGAGCCTTAATAAAAATCAAGCTATGTCAGTAAATAAAGAAACCGTAATATTGAAAATCAACGGAATGACCTGTAGTGGATGCTCATCACATATCGAAAAAGATATGAACGCAAAAGGTGGCGTTATAAGCAGTGCTGTAAATCACGAAACGGGAATAGGAGAATTTACTATTGATACTAATAAAATGGGTAAAAAAGAATTAATCAATGCCGTAAATGCCATTGGCGATTATTCTGTCCTTAATAAAGTTGAAAAGAAAACCACTACTGTTTCAAATTCGGAGAATACTACTATGAAAGATAGTTTCAACGATAAAAACGATTACGATTTAATTATCATTGGAGGTGGTTCTGCAGCGTTTTCAGCAGCGATAAAAGCCGAAGGTTTAGGACTTAAAACACTAATGATAAATGGCGGGTTGGATTTTGGAGGCACTTGTGTAAATGTTGGTTGTGTCCCTTCCAAAAATTTGATTAGGGCTGCCGAAACCGCATATCACGCTACACATTCAAATTTTAAAGGGATTAAACCAAAAGGAGTCAATATTGATTTTGCACAAGTTATAAAAGACAAAAAAGCATTGGTTACTGCATTACAACAGCAAAAATATATTGATGTTGTAAGCGATTTTGAAAATCTAACAATGCTAAAGGGATGGGCTCAATTTGTAAATAAGAATACTATTATTGTTGATGACCAGGATACATATACAGCTACTAACATTGTTATAGCAACTGGAGCTACTACAAACATTCCAAATATTGAAGGTTTAAATGACGTTGGCTACTTAACCAATGTATCATTGTTCGACTTAAAAGAAAAACCTGAAAGCCTTACTATTATGGGGGCAGGTTATATTGGCTTGGAAATTGCTCAAGCTTACAGCCGATTCGGGGTAAAAGTTAGAATTATTGAATTTACGGACAGACCTTTAAGAAGTCAAACAAGTGATATAACAGATGTTTTAGTCCAGCAATATAAAAAGGAAGGTATAGAAATTCTTCCAAATTTCAGAGCCTTAAAATTTGAAAAATCAGGAGCCGATATAATTATTCAGTGTACTTGTCCTGATGGCTCAACTACACAATTAATTGAAAAAGGACATATTGTTGTTGCGACAGGAACAAAACCAAACACTTCAAAATTAGGTTTAGAAAATCTGGATTTAAAACTAACAGAAAGAGGTCACATTATGGTTAATGCAAAAATGGAAACGAATATTTCCAATATTTACGCAGCAGGTGATGTAACCAATACACCTGCGTTTGTTTATACCGCAGCAACCGAAGGCAGTACTGCAGTAAATAATGCCTTTTCACTATTAAAAAATAGTGTAGATTATACATCGTTACCTTGGGTAGTATTTACTGACCCGCAAATTGCAGGAGCGGGAATAGATGAGGTAGAAGCAGAAAAAAAAGGCATACCTTTTGAAGTATCTAAACTAGAATTAATTCACGTTCCAAGGGCATTGGCTGCCCAGGATATTAGAGGATTTATAAAGTTAATTCGTAATACCGAAACTGATAAATTAATAGGTGCAAGAGTCATAGCACCTGAAGGTGGTGAACTTATACAGCAATTAAGTATAGCTATTAAGTTTGGTATTACTGTAAAAGATTTGGCTGAAAGTTTTTATCCCTACTTAACTTTAAGTGAAGGAATCAAATTAGCGGCAATTACCTTTGGAAAAGATGTTTCTAAATTGAGTTGCTGTGCGAGTTAAAAAATTTGGTATGAAAAAAGAGTCACATAAATTACCATCCGATTTAATTTTAGATATTAAAACAAGACTTAAAACATTAAGCGGCAGATAAATGGAATCGTAAAAATGCTCGATGAAGGCAAAGACCCTGAACAAATAAACATTCAATTCAAGTCCATTGATAAAGGAATCCAAAAAGCACATTATTTACTGTTAGACGAAGTGTATCGCAAAGCACTCGCAATTGGAATCGTAAATGCAGTTGACTCTTGCCCCGGAAACTGTGGCAATGAAGATAAAATTGATTACCTAAAACGTGAATTCCCCAACTTGGAATTGTCCGACTTGACAGATAAATTGAAAGAAATACAAACCATTGAAAACAGGTTAAAAGACTACAACAAAAAAAAAGTCTGAAAAAGATTTGTTTACCCCCTACCTTCCGTTCTCATCTTTGTTCTATTATTAATTTAAACTTTTAATAAGATGAAACGACAAATCGAAATTTTTACAGCAGGTTGTACAGTTTGCGAGCCTGTGGTACATTTAGTAAAAGAGACAGCAGGAAAAGACTGCGAAATAACACTTCATAACTTATCTGAGCAATGCGAAAGTAAAATCTGTGTGTCAAAAATGAAGGAATATGGAGTTAAAAGAGTTCCCGCGATTGCTGTTAATGGAAAACTATTAGATTGCTGTACAAACATCCAAATTACAAAAGATGATTTGACCAATGCAGGAATAGGAAACTGTTAGGTATGGCAATCATTAAATTGGACAAAAAAGCATCGTTGGGAACTGCTATGTTTTCAGCAGTTTCCCTAAAGCTTTGCTGTTGGGGACCACTTCTATTTACGGGAGTTGCGGGTATTAGCGGAAGCTCAATATATTTCTCTTGGCTCATTGCCCTAAAACCTTATTTGTTGGCAGTTGCATTCTTGTCATTGGGCTTTGCTTTTTATCAAGTTTATAAAAAGAAGAAAGTTGATTGCGGTAACTGTGAAACTGATAAACCATCATTTTTTAAATCAAAAATCTATGTTTGGTGGTTGCTGTGTTTGTGGTTATAATGACATTAGCTTCATATTATCCTCAAATATTCCATCAAACTAACGGAAATGAAATAGTGATTGTAAATCAAACAGATATTCAATCCGTAAAGTTAAATATTGAAGGGATGGTGTGTCAAGGTTGTGAAACCAACATTAATAATTCTGTGAATAAAATTGATGGTGTAATACAAGTCAAATCATCCTATGAAAAAGGTACTTCCGTAATTGAATTTGATGTGACCAAGACAAATGTCGATGACATAAAAAAAGTGATTCTATCAAAAGGATATGTAATTAATAAGAATAAAAATGAGTAGACTAATAATATTAATAGGTGTACTTGCCACAACATCAGTATTTGCACAAGGCCCACCAATTACAACAGAAACACCTATAATGCTTGGATTGGAAGGAAATGGAATTAGGACTTTTGGTAAACTCATATCCAAGGAAAATGCCACTATTTATGTGCAACCAATAGGCATTCCTTATAACATTACTTCAAAGTTTCAAGTGGGCGGAATATTTCCGTTCAGGTTCATAACACCTAAAGGAGCAGAAACAACAGGAGGCTTTGCAGATATGACGGTATTTGCCAAATACCAACTTTACAAAAAAGATGGAAAAGCCAAAACCTTTAGAATTTTGGGAATGGTTAAACAAACATTTCCCACAGGAAAAACGTCATCAATTCCTGCCATTGGTTCGGGACTTTATCAAACCTACGTTGGTCTTGTAATCGGGAAGTTAACAACCAAAAAAGGACTTTATGCTGATTTTGGATATAACATTACCAACAAAAATGCTTCGGATAATTTTTTGTATAATTTTTCAATTGGCGTGCCTTTGTTGCCACACAAATATCCGCAAAAACAGCTAAATACGTATTTAGAATTCAATGGCAATTATGTTTTCGACCCAAAAATACATACACTTTTTATATCGCCAGGACTTCAATTTATCCCTGGAAGAAGAATATTGTTTGAAACCAGTTTTCAGATTCCGATAGTTCAAAACAACATAACGACCAATAAAACAGAGTATATGGTTTTATTGGGCACACGATTTTTATTAAACTAAAAAATAAGATTATGAAGAATATATTTAAGCAAATAGGATTATTAGCTTTAATACTATTATTTTCAATGGCAAGCAGTACGGCAGTAAATGCACAAACCAGTGAGCAAGAGCTCACTTATGTAAAGGTTGAAGTTAAAGGATTGGCGTGTCCTTTTTGTGCTTATGGTTTGGAAAAGAAGCTAAAAGAAACCGATGGCGTTAAAAACATTAAAATTAATGTTGAAGAAGGGATAGCATATTTAACTGTGCTGAAATCCAAAAAACCAGCAAAGAAAATGCTTGAAAAAATTGTCACTGATGCAGGATTCACACCAAGTAGCATCGTTTTTTCTGAAAATCCTTTTGAGATGAAAGATGAAAATTAACATCATGTCTTTTTTTCTTGGATTGCTTGTAATTTCAGGGTGTCATGAAAATAAGAAAAAGAAACAGGAAACCACAAGCTGGAAATTCAGCAAGGAAATTCCGTTAGAGAATGTTTCACCTATAGGCATTGTTTCACAAAATAATTTCCTTTGGCTTTCGGATGTCGATAACAATCGTGTTGTAAAAGTTGACTTGGATGGAAATATCCTTGAAGCATTTAATGGTCTTCAACGCCCCATGCACATGGCAATTAAAGAAGGTAAAATCTATGTTCCCGAATACACATCAGACAGCTTAAAAATTATTGAAAACGGAAATGTTTCAACTCTCGAATTAAAAGAAAATACTGATGGAATTGGTGGAGTATCTGTTTTTGGAAATACTGTTGCTATTGCTGATTTTTACAATCATCAAATCATTTTACAACAAGAGGATAAAGTAATAATTTTAGGAACAGAAGTGCATGATGATGGTGAGCTATACTATCCAACAGATGTTGAAATGAGCGATGATTTAATCTACGTTGCTGATGCATACAACAATCGTGTTCAGGTATTTGATTTTGAAGGCAATTATGTAAGAATGATTGGTTGGAATGAAAGCATTAAGGTCGCAACAGGTTTAAAAGTAACAGATTCACAAGTTATCGTTGCCGATTTTGAAGGTAACCGAGTTTTGATTTACGATTTAAATGGTAAACTTTTACAAATTGTATCGGGCAAATTCAATCAACCAACAGATATTGAAATTGTAAATGGTACAATGTATGTGGTTAATTATAAAGGGAAAGCTATTTCTATACTAGAAAAACGATAAAAGTGCAGAAATTCTTTTACTCATCTATTGAGGTTATTACTTAAAGTGCACCGAAATTTTACAACTCTTTCAGCAAATAACGTAATAGCTTTCTCGTGTTCTGTCCCGAAAATTGTATAGTAAAAATCGTACGAGGAAATGAAAATTCAAATAGATATAAAATAACTTGCCCAAACTGCGGGCATAAAAAAATAGAGGAAATGCCAACGGAGTCCTGTCAATTCTTTTACGAATGTGAGAATTGTAAAAAAGTATTACGACCAAAAGAAGGCGATTGTTGTGTTTATTGCTCCTATGGAACAGTTCCTTGTCCACCAATTCAAGAAAACAAATATTGTTGCTAACATCTGAACAATCTTTGCACAACCTGTGCATCGATTAATTTGTATCTTTGTTAAAATTTATGAAAACACTTTTTTCCATATCAATGTCGCTATTATTCTTTTTTCAGGGAATTAGTCTTGATATGGATTTTTGTGGACCCATAAAAGAAATTTCAAACATCGTAACCCATTATCAGAAACATAAAGTTTATGGTGACTCTTTCCTCGATTATCTAATTGAGGATTACTTTGGTAAGGAAGCAAAAGATGAAAGGCACCACAATGACTCTGATAAGGAGAGTGCACCTGTACATAGCCATCATCAATGTTGTCACCCCTTAGTTTTGTTTGCTGCAAATAAAAATACCGATACAACAAATTGGTTAAAGTTTGAAGATAGAAAGCAATTTAGCCTATATAAAGTAAACTTCGCTTCCAGATATCTGGAATCCCTATTCCAGCCCCCTAAAGTATAATTCAGTTTTTTAAAGGATAGCTATATCCTATCGTGATGCTTTTTAAAATAAATATCACATTATAAACGCATTGCATCTATTTGCATTGCGAGGTTTAAACTGAATTAATACTTTCTCTATGATTAACAAAATCATTTCATTTTCCATTAATAACAAGTTTATTATTGGGCTCTTTATAGTGGCGCTTGTGGGTACGGGCATTTGGTCTATGGCCACTATAAACTTGGGTTCTGTACCCGACATTACCAACAACCAAGTACAGGTTATTACTGTTGCCCCAAATTTAGGTACTGAAGATATTGAGCAATTTGTTACCTATCCAGTAGAATTGGCAATGGCAAATCTGCCTGACGTTATCGAGCTACGTTCCGTATCCCGATTTGGGCTGTCTGTGGTTACCATTGTCTTTGAGGATGAAGCAGGCACCTACCTGCCCCGGCAATTGGTGCAAGAAAAATTAGCCGAAGTTGCAGGTGAAATCCCCGAAGGCTTCGGCGAGCCATTTATGGCACCCATAACTACAGGTTTGGGCGAAATATTCCAATATACCTTAAAAGTAAAGGAAGGCTACGAAGAAAAATACGATGCAATGGAGCTTCGTACCATTCAGGATTGGATTGTAAAGCGCCAAATGGCATTAGTTCCTGGAGTAGTTGAAGTTAATGCTTTTGGAGGCTACGTAAAGCAGTACGAAGTGGCAATAAATCCTGACAAACTTAAAAGTTTTGGCATTACAATGAATCAGGTTTTTGAAGCCCTGAAGATGAACAATGCCAATACAGGTGGTGCCTACATCGAGAAAAACCACCAAGCCAATTTTATTCGTGGCGAGGGTTTAGCACGTAGCCTTGAGGACTTGGAAAACACTGTTGTAACCACTCAAAACGGAAGTCCAGTGTTGATAAGGGACGTTGCCGAAAAAGTAGGTTTTGGCAATCAAGTGCGCTATGGTGGGTTTACCCAAGATGGTCACGAAACTGTTGGTGGCCAAATTTTAATGCTTAAAGGTGAAAGCCCTGGCACTGTCATAGAAAATGTACAGGAGCGCATCGGCGAAATTCAAAAATCGCTTCCAGAAGGTGTTTATATCGAACCTTTTTTAAGTCGTAGTGAACTCATTGGAAGAACAACAAGTACCGTAGAAACAAATCTTATTGAAGGTTCGCTTATCGTGATTTTTGTACTGGTATTACTCTTGGGAAGTTTCCGTGGCGGATTGATAACAGCCTCTGTAATTCCGCTATCATTACTCTTTGCATTCATTTTGATGAAGCAATTTGGCGTGTGGGCCAATTTAATGTCCTTGGGAGCAATCGATTTTGGAATCATTGTGGATGGTGCAGTTATTATTGTAGAAGGAATGGTATTCCACATCCATCAACGGATGAAAAAATCAAAAGCAGCGATAGGTCAGGCCGAAATGGACGAAATCGCCTACGACTCGGCAAGTACAATGATGAATTCGGCATTTTTCGGACAGCTAATTATCCTTATCGTATTTACACCGATTCTCTTTTTGACCGGTGTTGAAGGAAAAATGTTCCGTCCAATGGCGTTTACTTTCGGATTTGCAGTTTTGGGAGCCATTATCCTTTGTCTTACCTACGTGCCAATGATTTCGTCAATGTTTCTCAAACCTGCCAAAAATCAGAATAGTTGGTTTGCCAGATTTGAAAACAAAATTGACAGGTTCAGTGATAAAATAATGTCCGGTTTAAACAGGGCGTATGTTCCCTTGCTCAATTTTGCACTTCGCTTTAGAGCTGGTGTGGTTATAGGTGCAGTCGCCTTATTATTGATTGCAGGATATATTTTCAGCAATATGGGTGGCGAATTCATACCCAAATTTGATGAGGGCGATATTGCATTTCAGGCCTTGATAAAACCAGGTAGTAGTCTTACAGAATCTATAGAGGCATCAAAAAAACTTCAAAATTTAATCAATGAATTTCCTGAAGTAAAAACAGTGGTTTCCAGAATAGGGGTCGCCGAAATTCCTACCGACCCAATGCCGATGGACATTGCCGATAGCTATATCATTCTTGAAAAGGATAAGAGCAAATGGACCAGTGCAGAGAGCAAGGACGAACTCATAGAAAAAATACAGGAAAAAATTTCAGTGGTTCCCGGTGTGAATTTCGTGTTTACGCAACCCGTGGAACTTCGTTTTAACGAATTGCTAACGGGTGTTCGTGAGGATGTGGCCATAAAGTTATATGGGGAAGATTTGGGCGTATTGGCAGACAAGGTTCAAGAAATCGCCGCGGTCATTAGGAGTGTTCCCGGAGCGGCCGACCTCAATGTGGAAGCTACGAGCGGTTTACCACAGATGACGGTAGCATACAATCGTGCAAAAATGGCTCAGTATGGAGTAACTGTTGATAAGCTAAATGATTATGTAAGTGCTGCATTTGCGGGAGAATCGGCAGGTGTGATTTTTGAGGGCGAAAAACGCTTTGATGTGGTTATTCGTTTGGCGAAAGAGTTTAGGCAAGACATTAATAATCTTAAAAATCTGTATATCGACCTACCAAGTGGTGCACAAGTACCTTTAAAAGAAGTTGCAAATATAAGTTACAAACCAGGGCCAATGCAGATTTCAAGAGACAACACCTCGCGCCGTATTTCGGTAGGTGTCAACGTTCGTGGACGTGATGTAAAATCGATGGTTGAAGAAATTCAGCAAAAATTGGAAACAGATGTAAAACTGCCACCGGGCTATTTTGTAACCTACGGGGGTTCGTTCGAGAACTTACAGCGTGCATCAGACCGATTGATGATTGTAGTACCTATCGCACTTTTTCTGATATTCATTTTGCTCTATTTCGCTTTGAGCTCGTTCTCACAATCACTAATGATTTATATGGCAGTGCCTCTGGCAGCCATTGGCGGAGTGTTTGCCCTTTGGATAAGGGGGATGCCATTCAGTATTTCAGCAGGAGTCGGTTTTATTGTACTCTTTGGGGTAGCGGTATTAAATGGATTGGTACTGATAAACAAATTCAATGAACTAAAAGAAAGTGGAATGACAGACTTAAAAAAACGAATATACGAGGCAACGCACGAGCGCCTACGCCCTATTTTATTAACGGCAACGGCGGCCATTATGGGCTTTATCCCTATGGCGCTTTCTACTTCGGGCGGTGCAGAAGTGCAGCGACCATTGGCAACGGTGGTAATTGGAGGATTGCTCACAGCAACATTTTTAACACTTGTGGTCCTTCCAGTCTTGTATTATTGGTTGGAAGCTCGTAAGCAACGAAAGGATAACGGTAACGACCCAAGCTATATTAACAAGAGCACTACTGTTTTGGTTGTGCTATTGAGCTTGGGAGGATTTTTAACCTCAAATTCAGTAAATGCGCAAGATAGCGGAATAGCACAGACTGTTACTTTGGAGGAAGCTATTTCTTTGGCAAAAGAAAATTATCCTTCCCTTAAGGAAAGTCAGTCTTTTATAGACCGTGAGCGGGCGATGAAAGGAACAAGTTTCGACCTTGGTAGCACGCAAATTTTTACGGGCAAGGAAGAATTCGGTAATGACCTGCCCGGTGTGCAAACTACCATTGGGGTTCAGCAGGGAAATATCGATTTGTTATCTGGTTTCTCAAAATCCAAGTTCTATAAGCAACGTGTTCAGTTGGGTGAGAAGTTTTATGCCCTGAGCGAGCAACAATTAGTGCGTAATGTGATGCAAGCCTATGACCAGATAAATTATAACAAAGCCCAGTTGCGCTTCGCGGAGCAGTTAGATAGTGTGTATAACAACTTCAAGACAGCCGCAGAACTACGTTTTGATACTGGTGAAACTGGGAAGCTGGAATTTATCGCGGCTTCTTCTGAATATCAACAGATACAGGTCTTGAGACAACAGGCCTATGACGATATCGAGATTGCCAAAAGGGCGCTTAAACAGTATTTGGGGATTGACCAAGAAATTGAAACCGTTGGAGG
The DNA here is from genome assembly GCF_002163875.1 of Gilvibacter sp. SZ-19. Taxonomy (GTDB): domain Bacteria; phylum Bacteroidota; class Bacteroidia; order Flavobacteriales; family Flavobacteriaceae; genus Gilvibacter. The sequence goes on from NZ_CP019333.1 coordinate 1,788,529, forward strand.
TACTTACGAACCGTTGAATTATATGAGCGTTATAGATTCAACATCCATAGACAATAATCCATTGTTGCAATATTCTATGCAAAATGCCGAGGTGAGCAAAGCCAACGTTGGGGTAGAAAAATCCCAGTTTCTGCCAAAGTTCAATTTGACCTATGGAAGACAAATCGTTGACGATGTTTCAGGGTTCAACACCTATCAAGCAGGTATAAGTATTCCGTTGTGGTTCTTTCCTCAAAAAGCAAGGGTCAAGGCTGCTAAAGCAGATGCTTTGGTGGCCGAGAACCAATATTTGGAACAAAAGGCAATAACCGAAAGCAGGGTGTCACAATTGTTAAAATCATTGGAAAAAACCCAAAAAACGCTGAATTATTACCAAGAAGGTGCACTGGTTTTGGCCGAAGAGCAGATTACAACTGCAGAACTTGCTTCCAAAGAAGGCGAGATAGACTATGTAAACTATATCACGATTTTAAACAGTGCCATTCGCATAAAACAGAACCACTTACAATTTATTAACCAGTATAATCAACAAGCCATTGAGTTACAGTATCAATTGGGCAATTTATAAACCTAAAAAAGGAGAATATAATGAAAAATATAGCAATAATTATAACAGTACTATTAACCTTCTTATTGGTAGGCTGTAACAGCAAACCCGATTCTGAATTGGGTCATAATGAAGCTGAAGACGTTTCAAAAACCGAAGCTACTGGAGAAGATACACACGGCGAAGAGGGTCACGACGAAGAAGAAGGTGGCCACGAGGAAGAAGGAGAAGAAGGCGTGGTAGAACTTACAACACAACAAATAGAGACCATTGGCTTGGAGACCAAGACCTTGGAAAAAAGAAACCTCGGTAACAATATTAAAGTTACAGGTAACCTCGAGCTATTTCCTCAAGATATGGCCAACATTAGTCCTTTTGTAGGCGGTAATGTACGTTCCATCAAAGTAATAGAAGGAGATAAAGTACGAAAGGGTGAGGTTCTGGCCTATTTGGAACACCCAGATATCATTTCTATGCAACAGGAATATCAGGAAAAGAACGATGAACTCGTGTTTCTTAAACAAGATTTTGAGCGCAAGCAGACCCTTTATGATAAAGGTGTTTCTTCGGGCAAGGAATTTCAAATGGCACAATCCAAATTTCGTTCTACAACATCGAGTGTAAATGGATTAAGGTCAAAATTACGCCTGTTGGGAATCAATACAACTAAGGTTGAACAAGGTGAAATATTTTCAGCCGTACCTATTACTACACCAATTTCGGGCTATGTCGATGAAGTAATGGTAAGCTTGGGCGATTACGTGGCACCACAATCCAAGATGTTTACGGTAAGTGATAATTCTAAAATTCATTTGGACCTTAAGGTGTACGAAAAAGATATTCCTAAAGTAAAGGAGGGTCAAAAAATACAATTTACGGTAGCGTCAAGACCAGATGAGCTGTTAAGTGCCGAAGTACATTCCATTGGAAAGACTTTTGAGGAAGACCCCAAAGCACTGCACGTACACGCAGATATAGACAATAAAAACGGCGACCTCTTACCAGGTATGTATGTAGAAGGACGAATTATACAGGGTAAAAAGTCAGGCTTTGCAGTTCCTGAAGAAGCAATCATCAAGGAAGGAGAACAGTCCTACGTTTTTATCGTGGATGAAGACGAAGCACCAGAAGAAAATAAAATCAAGTTTAAAAGAATACCTGTAAGCATTGGTATTCAAGATTTAGGCTTTGTAGAAATAAACCTTCCCGCCGACGTTTCAACGGATGCCAAAGTGGTCATCAAAGGGGCTTATATGCTTTCCTCGGAAATGATTAAAGGTGAATTGGATCACGACCACTAGTCCTATAATTAGCAAAGGTTTTGATTCCGGGTTTGTTTATCGTCTTAATAAGTTAGTTAAAAATTAGAAAATAGGCTCGGTTCAAAATCGATTAACATTTTAAAAACCTTAATATGAAGGAAATAAAAGCATTTGTAAAACCAAACCGCATTCAAAGGGTCATCGAGGCCCTTAGCGATAATGGTTTTAAAAGTATGACCCTTTCACAAGCAGAGGGTACTGGGGCATTCAAAGCAAAAGGAGCAAGACCTTCCCTTGATTTTAATGTAACCGATAGCCCAGTTGTTAAAGTGGAATTGGTATGTCAAAATGAAGAAGCGCAATCAGCAATCGACATCATCTTAGAAAATGGTAAAACGCCCGAACCTGGCGACGGAATTATTTATCTATCTGATATTGAGGATGCCTTCCAAATCAAAACAGGTGAATCCCTAAAACGGTACGACCTTTAAAACCCAGTGATAGAAATGGAAAAAATAGTCCAACTTCTGGAAAGCAAAGGCATAAGACCAACAGCTATGCGGCTAATGACCTATAAGCGCTTGGCAGAATTAGAGGTGGCCATTAGCCTTGGCGATTTGGAAAAGGATTTCAAAATATCCGAAAGGAGCACCTTGTATAGAACGATGAAGACCTTTGAAGAAAATGCCATCGTACACCAAATTGAAGATGGCACAGGAGTACTAAAGTACGCCCTTTGCGAAGAGAATTGTGAATGTGAGGTGGGCAACGACCTGCACCTGCACTTTCATTGCAGCAACTGCGATGAAACCGTTTGCCTCACAGAACATAAAATACCACAAATCAATCTACCAGAGGGTTATATCACAGAAGATATCAATCTGGTTGTAAAAGGTGTGTGTGAGAAATGCAGTAGGCAATCAGAATAATTAATATCAAGAAATATAAACCATAAAAATCCTATTATGTTAGCGATTTATAAAAAAGATAACATCCTATACTCATTGGCAGAAAATGGTATGGACAAAGATGATGTTGCTATGCTAATAACGGCTGTTAGTGAGCACCTTGAAAAATACAAAAGTGCTGCTTGGTATATAGAAGTAAGTGAAGTCAAAAATACAAGGCATCAAACTGTAGAAAATGAAATGGAATTCAAAATTCCAAAACAAGACCATTTAAAGAAAGTGGCACTTGTAGGTAGTATAGAATGGCAGGAAGAATTTACCAAAAATCTTTTGCCATTCTCTGAGGCACATATTAAATATTTTCATTCGGAAGATAAAGAGCTTGCTAAAAGCTGGATTGAAGAATAACGATGGCGAAATAAAATATTGAATTTGTTAAAATGAAAAAGCGTGTAATTATCAGTTCCAGAGAAAAAGTATGAATCCCAAGGTATGAATAGCCAAGGTCTTAAAAATATGGTTTATAGAAAAAAAATCGTGTATATAATAGTAATCGGTTTTCTCTTTGGACTGTTCATCATTCAGCCTTTGGCTCTATCACTTTACCTATATGATGAAACTGGGGATACTGGTAACTGGTATGCACTTTTTTTAAAAACCATTAAAAATACGATACGCTTTGGTGATATAGACCAAATATTCAAAAATGTTTTGTTTGGGATTATGGGTAGTAGCCTTGCCCTTATGGCTTTTCTTAGAAATAAAATTTTCATTTTAACAAAGAAAAGGAATGACGGCAATGCAATTATAGCGCTTATCAAAAATGGCGAAAATCAGTTTGTTGAATTCAAGGCTACCCTGAGGTGGGATTTACGTCAATCCAAAGTGAATAAACAGTTGGAATTTGTAATTGCCAAGACCATAGCGGGCTTTATGAACACCAAAGGTGGTAAATTGCTCATAGGAGTAGATGATAACGGCAACATCCTTGGTTTAAATCAGGATTTTGAAACTTTGAAAAAACCTGATACAGATGGTTTCGAGCAATTCCTGATGCAGTTGATATCTCTAAAATTGGGCACCCATTTATGTACGGCTGTAAATGTATCTTTCTACAGATATGGAGAAAATGACGTGTGCTACATAGAAATAGCCCCGGCCAAAATACCGGTCTATCTAAGTCAGGACGGGAGGTCACGGTTTTATATACGCACGGGCAATGCCACGCGCGAACTCGATTTGCCCGAAGCCATCTTGCACTTAGGAAAAGAGAAGGCGCTTTATAATTAAGAGAAGTAAGTGTAAAGCCAATGGATATTTGCACTTACAATGAATGAATATTTTAAATAGATGAACATAAAAATACAGATATGCTACAGATAATAAACTTAGAACAGGAACATCTTATTGCCGCTAAAATCAGCGGGAAACTTACGGAAAAGGATATGGAAAAGATGCATCCGCTTATCCACAACATCATAGAAAAAGGGCATAAAGTGGATTTCTATTTTGAAATGGAAGATTTTAAAGGCTATACCCTTAAAGGCTTTTGGGAAGACCTAAAGATTGATTCGGCTCATTTGGAAGATTATGGCAAGATGGCCTTTGTGGGCAATAAAAAATGGCAGGAATGGGCCGCGAAGGCAACTGATTTTTTCATAAAGTCTGAAGTTAAATTTTTTGATATTAAAAATAAAGAGCAGGCAATGACCTGGGTCTCAACAAAAGGATGAAAAAGAAAAAACTACAGCTACGGGAGCTAAAAGGGAAACAGTCCACTGTAATTTCAGCGAGCGAAAAAAAGCTCAAAACCTATCTGCTGGCAATTTTCAGCTTTGTGATGCTCATAGTTGGTATCGCCATTGACTATTTCGATGCCTTTCCTTTCTTTAAGGGATGGGTCAGGATTGTGTGGTACACGGTGGCTTACATCCCTGTTGGCTTTCCCGTCATCAAGGAGGGATGGGAAAGTATTAAAAATGGCGATTTCTTTACAGAATTTTTCCTGATGTCCATTGCCACCTTGGGAGCATTTGCCATAGGCGAATATCCCGAAGGAGTGGCCGTTATGCTCTTCTATGCCGTGGGCGAACTGTTCCAGAACGCCGCAGTCAATCGGGCGAAAGGAAACATCAAGGCACTTCTGGATGCGCGACCCGATGAAGCATTGGTTTATAAAAATGGGGATTTTGTTTCGGTCAACCCAGAAACTGTTGAGATTGGTGAAAAAATTCAGGTACGCGTGGGTGAGAAAATCCCCTTGGATGGCATTTTGCTGTCTGAAAAAGCATCGCTGAACACCGCTGCGATTACGGGTGAAAGCAAGCCCGACACCATAACACAGAATGAAAAAGTCTTTGCGGGAAGCATCAATCTCGATGGTGTTATCGAGGTAGAAACCACCAAGAAATTCAAGGACAGTTCTATCGCCCGTATTCTGGATATGGTACAGAATGCTACCGCTCGAAAATCAAAGACGGAACTGTTCATTAGAAAGTTCGCCAGGATTTATACGCCCATCGTGGTTTTCCTTGCTATCGGACTCACTTTGTTACCATATTTTTTTGTCGATGAATATGTGTTTAGGGATTGGCTATACCGAGCTTTAATTTTCTTGGTGATTTCCTGCCCTTGTGCCTTGGTCATTTCCATTCCACTGGGCTATTTCGGCGGTCTGGGTGCGGCATCGCGCAACGGAATCCTGTTCAAAGGTGCATCCTTTCTCGATGCAATGACCAAAGTGAATACTGTGGTGATGGACAAAACCGGAACCGTTACCAAAGGGGTCTTTAAGATTAAGGAAGTGGTGACCAAAAATAATTTCGCGCCTGCCCTGAGCGCAGTCAAAGGGGAAGCAGAATTTCCTGTATTGAGCGAAGCCGAAATGATGCAATACCTGATGGCGATGGAAGAACAATCCACCCATCCCATCGCAAAGGCAATTCTTGAATACAAGGCGGAAGGTGCTGATTTTAAGGCATCCGAAGTTTCTGAAGTAGCAGGAAAAGGATTGAAGGGCATAGTCAACCATAAGGAGGTCTTGGTCGGCAACAAAGCTTTGATGACTTCCAATAATGTTGATGTTCCCCCTGAAACCGATGCAATAGTCGAATCTATAGTGATGGTCGCCATCGATGGAAAATTCGCAGGCTATGTGACCATTGCCGATGAACTTAAGGAAGACGCGCATCACACCATTCAACAGATTCGGGAGGCCGGAATAGCTAAAATCATAATGCTCTCTGGAGATAAGGATTCCATAACCCAACAAGTTGCAAAGGAACTGAATATTGATTGGGCCAAAGGCGGCTTGCTACCGGAAGATAAGCTCAACGAGGTCGAAAAGCTCAAAGAACAACCTGAATCTACGGTAGCATTTATGGGCGACGGCATCAACGATGCACCCGTGCTCGCAGCCAGTGATGTGGGTATCGCAATGGGCGGTTTGGGCAGCGATGTGGCCATAGAGACCGCAGATGTCATCATTCAGACCGACCAACCAAGCAGGATGGCCCGAGGTATCCAAATTGGACGCTCAACACGCCGTATCGTATGGCAAAATATTGGTCTTGCTTTTGGGGTAAAAGGGATTTTCCTGGTTTTGGGTGCCATCGGTTTGGCTACGATGTGGGAGGCTGTGTTCGCCGACGTAGGTGTCTCGTTCGTTGCCATTGTCAATGCAATACGGTTGCAAAAAATGAATTGGAAATAGCAAATGTGTTAACCTTTAACAAAATACAAGCCCAAAAGTGGATTAAATCTTAATTAACGATAACAAAAATAATGATAATATGAAAGACAAGGAAAAACACAGCAAGGAAGATGGTCACAATCACGACCACGGTGGCATCTTCGGTAAAAACACGGAGCTCTATTTTGCGATTTTAAGTGGGGTCACACTAATTACAGGTTTCCTGTTGGAAAAATATTCAGGGGTTTCAGCGAACATCCCTTTTGGGCTCTATATTGCAGCCTACTTTTTTGGTGGCTTTTTTACCCTCAAAGAGGCCGTTACCAAAGTTGCCAAGGGCGAGTTTGAAATCGATTTCCTGATGCTGGTTGCGGCGGCGGGCGCAGCCTATTTAAGCGAATGGGCAGAGGGGGCCTTGCTGCTCTTCCTTTTCAGTCTGGGTCACGCACTGGAAAACTATGCAATGGGCAAGGCCAAAAAATCCATTGCAGCGTTAACAGACCTTGCGCCTAAAACTGCACTATTAAAAAAGGATGACGATACCGTTGAAGTGGGTATAGAAGAGTTACAGATAGGTGATACTATCGTGGTACGCCCCAATAGTAAAATATCTGCCGATGGAGTCATCGTAAAGGGCAATAGTAGTGTGGACCAGTCGCCCATTACTGGGGAGAGTGTTCCGGTGGACAAAACACCAATAGAAAATCCGGATAAGGAGTACACCTCAAAAAGCGATATCCCGGATGAGAACCGTGTTTTTTCAGGAACCATTAATGGCAACAATACCCTCGAAATAAAGGTTATCAAAGAGGCAAAAGATTCTACTCTCAACCGCTTGGTCACAATGGTGCAAGAGGCTCAAGACCAGAAATCGCCCACTCAGTTATTGACCGACAAGTTTGAGCGCTACTACGTGCCATCGGTCATCATACTGGTCATAGTATTAAACTTTGCTTTTCTGGTCATCGATGAGACCTGGAGCGAAAGCCTATACCGTTCCCTGGCGGTATTGGTGGCAGCAAGTCCGTGCGCGCTGGCCATTTCTACGCCATCTGCGGTATTGAGTGGCGTTGCTAGAGCTGCGCGTGGCGGGGTTTTGATAAAAGGCGGTCGCCCCTTGGAAGACTTAGGGGTGCTTACCGCTCTCGCTTTTGACAAAACGGGAACACTTACCGAAGGGAAGCCAAAGCTTACCGACGTCGAAAGTTTTGGCAACATAGATAAAAAGGAACTGTTGGAAATCGCGATTGCGGTTGAGGAACTGAGTGACCACCCCCTGGCAAAGGCAGTTGTGCGGGACGGAATGGAACGGCTGGGGAAGAACACCAAGATTCCAGATGCCGATGATTTGGAGGCCGTACAGGGCAAGGGCATAAAGGCAAATTATCAAGGTAATTCCATTTACATAGGCAATCTGGAACTCTTTGAGGATATAGATGATGGTGTCCCCGATAAAGTCTCGGAAAAGGTAAGAAACCTCGAAGGGGAAGGCAAAACCACGATGCTAATAAAAAGGGGCGATGAATTTATAGGGATGCTCGGGCTAATGGACACCCCACGGGAAAAGGCCAGGGAAACCCTTTCGCAATTGAAGGAAATAGGCATCAAGAAGATGATTATGCTTACGGGCGACAACCAGAAAGTGGCCGATGCCGTAGCGGAGGAAATCGGGCTGACAGAAGCCCGTGGTAGCCTGCTGCCCGAGGAAAAAGTGGAAGCCATCAAAAAACTTGCGGAACAGGAAAATAAACTGGCAATGGTGGGTGATGGGGTCAATGATGCGCCTGCAATGGCGAACAGTACCGTTGGTATTGCAATGGGCGCAGCGGGCAGCGACGTTGCCCTTGAGACAGCAGATATAGCATTAATGGCTGACAAACTGGAAACCTTGCCTTTTGCCATCGGTTTAAGTAGAAGAGCAAAGTCCGTTATCCGGCAGAACCTTTGGGTAAGTCTTGGGGTGGTTGCACTGCTTATCCCTGCGACCATAATGAGCTGGGCAAGTATCGGCATCGCCGTGGCCGTACACGAGGGTTCAACATTGGTGGTGGTGGTCAATGCATTGCGCTTGCTCGCCTTTAAAAAATAAATCAAATAAAGGAGATTGGTTTTGAATCAAGTTTAAAAAAATGACCAAAACGGAAAAAATATTGTCAAATCACGGTATTCGCCCTACTCAAATGAGGTCCAAGATATACAGGTATCTGAGAAGGAAGCAAAGTGCCGTGTCCTTTTCCGATTTAAAAAAGGTCTTTGCTGAGAAGAGCGAAAACAATAAGACAGCAAACAGAACGACCTTTTATCGCAACCTCAAGATTTTTGAGGATAAAGGACTTATTCATCAGATAAATGATGGAACCGGAATGGCAAAATTTGCGATTTCTGGTGAAAATACAAAAAGTAAATACGGTACGGATTTACATCTGCACTTTCATTGTACCGAATGTAAGAAAACAATCTGTTTGCCAAATAAAATACCGGAAGAAAGTTTACCAAGTGATTATAAAATAAACGATGTCAACCTGGTATTAAAAGGAATATGCCTGAAATGTAAGGAAAAATAACAGGTGGGAGTTCCAGGACTTTGAACACTTGCGCCCAAGAGTCAAGTTCAAGGTTCTTCCACCTTATTTAACCCAAAAAATACAACTATGGAAAAATATGATATAACAATTATAGGTTCCGGCCCAGGTGGCTATGTGTGTGCCATACGTGCGGCACAACTGGGCTTTAAAGTGGCTATAATCGAAAGGTACAGCACCCTTGGCGGCACTTGCCTTAACGTGGGTTGCATCCCTTCAAAAGCCTGGCTGGAAGCCTCGGAACATTACCACAAGCTCAAACACCAATTCGAGGATTTCGGCATTGATGTCAAGGAGGCGAACGTAGATATTGCAAAAATGAACCAAAGGGTTCAGGACGTCGTGGGGGAAATCATCAACGGGGTAGCCTACCTGATGAAAAAGAACAAGGTTACCGTTTATGAAGGCCACGGAACCATCAAGAACAAAAATACCATTGAAATTAAGGGCGAAGACGAAACACAAACCATAGAAACCGATAAGATGGTCATCGCCACCGGGTCAAAACCCGCATCACTGCCCAACATAGAAATAGATAAAAAAAGGATTATTTCCTCTACGGAAGCCCTTGTCCTCAAAGAAATCCCCAAACACTTAATGGTCGTTGGAGGTGGTGTCATTGGGGTCGAGATAGGTTCGGTCTTCGCCAGGTTGGGTTCAAAGGTTTCCATCGTAGAGTATTTTGATGGGCTTATCTATACAATGGACAAATCCGTAGGGCATCAATTGTACAGGTCCCTAAGAAAACAGGATATCGAGTTCTATCTGGAACATAAGGTCACGAAAGCTGTGGCGGCAGATGATAAGGTGACCCTTAAGGCACAGAACAGGAAAGACGACAAGGAAATGCAGTTGGAAGGAGACTTTTGCCTAATGGCCATAGGCAGAAAACCATATACCAACAATCTGGGCCTCGAAAACCTGGAAGTGGAAACCAACGAAAAAGGACAAATAAAGGTAGATGACAACCTCGAGACCAATGTAAAAGGGGTCTATGCCATTGGAGATGTAGTCCGAGGTGCGATGCTCGCACATAAAGCAAGTGAAGAAGGTGTTTTTGTGGCCGAACGCATTGCCGGTCAGAAGCCGCATATCAATTATCCCCTCATTCCGAACATTGTCTATACACAGCCCGAAGTGGCCGGTGTGGGACTTACCGAGGAGGAAATTAAAGACGCAGGTAGAGCGATAAAAACGGGCTCGTTTCCTTTCAAGGCCAATGCAAGGGCCAAGATAAGTATGGATACCGACGGCTTTATAAAAGTGATTGCGGACAAGGAAACCGATGAGATTTTGGGCGTTCATATGATAGGTCCACGTATAGCCGATAGTTATACGGAAGCTGTCGTGGCGATGGAATTCAGGGCAGCGGCAGAAGATATTGCACGGATGTCGCACGGCCACCCCACATTTTCAGAAACCTTTAAGGAAGCCTGTCTGGCCGCTACCGAAGACCGGGCGTTGCATATATGAAATTATAAAAAAATGAAGATGAAGAAAATTCAAAAGCTAACACAACAAATCAACGAATTGACAGTAAGGATTGAACACGAATACCCCGAACTTTATCGCTATTTAGATGAGAATCCGATAACGATTCCTGTAGATGATGAAGCAAAACCTACTCATAAATCGTTCGTTGAATATTTGGAAAGCTTAAAGTCGATTTTAGAAAAATATGTGAAATCCCATAATAAGTAAAAATTTTAAAGACCACAAGTAAAATTAATACAGATTAGTTAAATGACCACTATAAACCAAACCACTTTTAAGGTAAGTAAAATGGATTGCCCTTCCGAAGAACAGATGATTCGTATGAAACTCGAGGGCTTTCCACAGGTAGAACATTTGGATTTTGATATTCCACAAAGGAAACTACAGGTGTACCACCAAGGCGGCATTGAAGAAATAAGCAGTGCCTTGGGCACATTGAAACTGGGTGAGCAACTTCTGGAAACGGAGCAGGCCCAAATGCCCGTAGCCGAAGACGAGACCAAACAAAAAAGGATACTTTGGTGGGTGTTGGGCATCAATTTCGGGTTTTTTGTGGTCGAAATGACCACTGGGTGGATTTCGTCCTCTATGGGTCTTATTGCCGATTCTTTGGATATGCTGGCAGATAGTATTGTGTACGCCTTGAGCCTCTTTGCCGTAGGGGGCGCGGTTTCAAGGAAGAAGAAAGTTGCGAAATTCAGCGGTTACTTTCAGATGGCCTTGGCCCTGCTGGGGTTTTCTGAGGTGTTGAGAAGGTTTTTGAGCAGTAGCGAGACCCCTTTGTTCCAGTGGATGATTATCGTTTCTATTTTCGCCCTTATTGGTAATCTGGTCTCTCTATGGCTAATAAACAAAGCCAAGAGTAAGGAAGCGCATATGCAGGCCAGTGCCATTTTTACCTCAAACGATATTATCGTGAACGGAGGGGTGATTCTGGCAGGGGTGTTGGTCTATTTTTTGGACAGTAAATGGCCCGATTTGGTCATAGGCGGTATTGTGTTTGCCTTTGTAATGCGTGGGGCAATCAGGATTTTAAAATTATCGAAATGATGTAGTAGTATGAATATATGGCTTTGGATACTTGTGTTGGGCCTTGTCGCTTGGGCGGCACATTGAGAAGCCGTATTTGCCGATGTTGGGGTGGCGTTATTGGCTATTTTAAATGCGGTCAGATTGCAAAGAATGACTTGGAGTTAACATACAAAAAAAGCGCATAGAGAAAATGTTTTAAAAGCATAGTTGGTATATTGAATAATTTAATTTAAAGAGGTATTAGAAACCAACTAATAAAAGAAAATGAATGAGCAAATTTTACAACTCTTTCAGCGAATAATGTAACAGCTTTTCCGTGTTCTATTCCGAAATTTGTGAAATACAAAACGGAGTAATAAATGGAGGCAACCAATATATTCAATACCAAACCCAAAGAACAAAAAACAGGCATAAAAAAATCCTTTCCTGTTACGGGTATGACCTGTGCCGCCTGTGCCAGCAGTGTTGAGTCGATTCTTTCCCATACCGATGGCGTAAACAAGGCCATCGTAAATTTTGCCAGCAATTCGGTTTTAGTCGATTACGATGAAACCATTTCTGAAGAAAAACTTCAGAACGCACTGCGTGAAGTGGGCTATGATATCATTATCGATGCAGAAGACCCAATGGAAGCACAACAAGAGCTTCAACAAAAGCATTACCAAGACATTAAAAACCGTACCATTTGGTCAGCTATTCTGACACTGCCCATCTTCATACTTGGAATGTTCTTTATGCAATGGGAACCTGGTAAGTGGATTTCTTTGGTATTGGCTATTCCCATTCTCTTCTGGTTTGGGCGTAGTTTTTTTATCAATGCTTTCAAACAGGCCAAACGTGGCAAGGCGAATATGGATACCTTGGTGGCTTTAAGTACGGGCATTGCATTTTTGTTTAGTGTGTTCAATACCTTATTTCCGGAATTTTGGTTAAATCGTGCTATTGAGCCACACGTTTATTACGAAGCGGCGACAGTGATTATTACCTTTATTTCTTTGGGGAAATTACTGGAAGAAAAAGCCAAATCGAATACTTCTTCGGCCATTAAAAAATTAATGGGATTACAACCTAAAACGCTTAAAGTTATTGATAATGGGGAAGAAAAAGAAATTCGTATTTCGGCTGTGCAAGTAGGTCAAACTATTTTAGTCCGCCCTGGAGAAAAGATTCCCGTAGATGGGAAAGTTATTAAAGGAAGCTCATATGTAGACGAAAGTATGATTACAGGTGAACCTGTTCCAGTACAAAAGTCCAGAGAAGAGAAGGTATTTGCTGGTACTGTCAATCAAAAAGGTAGTTTTCAATTTACTGCAGAAAAAGTTGGAGGTGAAACCCTGCTTTCCCAAATCATAAAAATGGTACAGGAGGCACAGGGTAGCAAAGCACCCGTACAAAAATTGGTCGATAAAATTGCTGGAATATTTGTTCCCATCGTATTGGGGATATCCATTGTTACCTTCATCGTCTGGATGTCTGTGGGAGGTGATAATGCGTTTTCTCAAGCTTTATTGACTTCTGTCGCTGTACTAGTCATTGCCTGTCCTTGCGCCCTAGGGTTGGCTACACCTACTGCTATTATGGTGGGTATTGGCAAAGGTGCCGAAAATAATATCCTTATAAAAGATGCCGAGAGTTTAGAACTCGGTCATAAAGTTAATGCTATCATCCTTGATAAAACTGGCACTATTACCGAGGGAAAACCATTGGTGACCGATATGCATTGGAAGCGTACACTTGAAAATAAAAATGAATTTAAACAGTTGCTTTTAGCAATAGAAGCCCAGTCTGAACACCCCTTGGCAGAAGCAGTTGTTAATCATTTTAAAGAAGAAAATATTGAAAAAGTTGAAATTGCTTCTTTTGAAAGTATTACGGGTAAAGGTGTGCAAGCTAAAACAGAAAATGGCTCACAATACTATGTTGGAAACCATAAATTAATGCTTGAGAAGAATATACAAATTGATGCTTCCTTGATGCAAACAGCAGAAAGTCTTGAAGAGCAAGCAAAAACCGTCATATTCTTTGGTAATGAAAAAGATGTATTGGCGATACTTGCTATTGCAGACAAAATAAAGGAAACTTCAAAAATAGCCATTGCAACACTTCACGAAAGGGACATTGATGTCTATATGCTAACAGGTGATAATAATAAGACAGCATCAGCCGTAGCCCAACAAGTGGGAATAGCAAATTTCCAAGGGGAAGTAATGCCTTCTGATAAAGCAACCTTTGTGAAAAAATTGCAGTCTGATGGTAAAATAGTAGCTATGGTAGGCGATGGTATCAACGATTCCCACGCCTTGGCGCAAGCCGATGTCAGCATTGCAATGGGAAAAGGTTCCGACATCGCGATGGACGTTGCAAAAATGACCTTGATAACTTCAGATTTACAGTCAATTTCCAAAGCATTGAAACTATCAAAGAAAACCGTTATGGGTATTCGCCAAAATCTGTTTTGGGCATTTATATACAACATCATTGGCATCCCGATAGCTGCAGGTGTGCTATATCCCATCAATGGCTTTTTGTTGGACCCAATGATAGCAGGAGCTGCAATGGCATTCAGTAGTGTATCGGTCGTAGCCAATAGTCTGCGCTTAAAACAAGTAAAACTTTAACAATCATAAATTCAGAAACTATGAAAACTTTAAAATTTAAAACAAATATCAATTGTGGTGGGTGCGTATCAAAAGTAACCCCTTTTTTAAACAAGCAGGAAGGTGTAGAAAGTTGGGAAGTAGATACCGCCAATCCTGACAAAATATTGACAATAGAAAGTGATGGTGCTTCAGAAGAAGCTATTAAGACTACTTTGCAAAAAGTAGGGTTTAAGGCAGAGTCTGTAGCATAACATACTCAATTTGATATGGGTTACGCTATCCTCTTAGGTGTCATTCTTCTTTTGGTTGTTCACTTTTACAGAAAAGCACAACGGCAAAAGGTACAGCCTTTTCCAGAGTATTGGCATAGTTTGTTGCTGGATAACGTACTTTACTATCGAAATCTTTCAAAAGAAAGGCAAGAGGTATTTCAGCAGCGAATGATGCAATTTTTGAGTGAAGTTTATATTGATGGTGTACAGTTGGAATTGCAAGAACTTGACAAAATTCTAATCGCTGCAAGTGCGGTAATACCCGTATTTGGGTTCAAAGAATGGCATTACACCAATTTAAGCGGAATCCTACTGTATCCAGACAATTTCAATGAGGATATGCAATTTGGGTCTAAGGAAAAATCCCGTTATATAGGTGGAATTGTTGGTAACGGACGTTTTGAAAGACAAATGATTCTTTCTAAAAAAGCCCTTTACCACGGTTTCAAAAACAAAAGCGATAAAAACAACACGGGCATTCACGAATTTGTACATCTTATTGATAAGCTCGATGACCATACGGACGGGATTCCAGAACGGCTATTACAGCATCAATATACCATCCCGTGGTTGAATTTGATTCATAGAGAAATGGAAGCCATAAATGGTAACCAATCCGACATCCGTAAATATGGAGGAACTAACCAAGCCGAATTCTTTGCAGTAGCTTCTGAATACTTTTTTGAACGTCCAGATTTACTTAAGAGAAAGCACCCAGAACTCTACAAAATGTTGGTGGAGTGTTTCAATCAAAAATTATCTTAATTAAATCAAATATATCCCACGTTAAAAGTAGCTGTTATTGCTTTAGATTAATTAAAAATTAACTACACTGTCTAGAGCATCATCAGCTTCCTTATGGATAAAATTTGCTTGATAATTCAAAGTTGTTTTTAAATCACTATGTCTATAAAGTTTTTGCAGCATTAATGGATGAATGGTATCACCTGCAATATTGCCAAAAGTATGTCTAGCAATGTGCATTGTTATCTTCTTATCTATTTTTGCTTTTTTGCCAATTGATTTTAAGTTATCATTGAATTTTTTTGTCGCCGTTTTTCTTTTATTATAGATATCCTTAGCGTCATTGAGATTAGCCTTTTTTAATTCGGGAAAAACAAAATCAGTGTCAAATCTCTTATCATTTCTATAGTAATTCAAAATACTTTGGACCTTATCTGGAATTTTTAAGGACAATAATTTTGAATTTTTATTCATTCTATAATGTAACCGGTCATCATATATGTCCGACCATTTTGTCCAAAGCACATCTGTAACGCGCATTCCTGCAAAATTGAAGCTAAATAGCCAAACGTTTCTTGTATGAATTTCATTGTAGGTTAGATTATCTAAAGCTTCAATAGCTCTTACCTCAATAATATTCAACCCTATTTTTGTCGTCTCAGGAAACTTGATTTTAATTTTGTCACCACCGAAAGGATATAGTTCCCTACTGACTATTTTTAGCTTTATAGCTCTGTTGAATAATAAGCGGATTAGGACAAGTATATTCATTATTGAAGTCTCAGCAAGGTGGTGCTTAACTTTGAGGTATATCATCAATTTTTTAAGAAATCGTTCATCAATTTCTTGAAATGAAAGTTGTTTAGATTTGTGATATTTTACAATATAACTAATCAATGCGCTGTCCGTAGATAGACGGTTTAACTTTTCTGCAACTTTCAGTTCGTCCAGATGTTCTTGTGCCAGCTCAAAGAAAGTTGAGGAATTCCCTGACGCATATATTTCTTTTTTAATTTGGTTTGCTGAGGCATCTTTATACTCAGACTGTAAATCGATAAGAGCCTTATTGGCATCAGAAAGTTGTTGTGATAGCAACTTGTTTAGGTTATCAGCATTTGGATTTGTTTTTTTTACTCGAAGATTTTTTTCGTCCCATTCCTCTAAATCGATATAATGACCAACATACTGATAGGTAGAGCGACGGTTTTTTGTGATTCGAATAGCTAATGGATATTGACCTTTAACGTTCGGTTTTTTACGAAGAACTATTTTTGCATTTGATGACATAATTGACCTTTTTTGAGTACGAAAGTCAAATCAGGTACAACATAGGTACAACATTGTGATTTTTGCTCAATTTTTGGTTTATACCTTTGATAAAGGTACGAAATTATTAGGCTTTTTAGGTACAACATAGGTACAACAAATGTTGATATTAACTGATATTAATTGACTTTAAATAAAATGATTAAAAACATAAATCATTGAAAATGAGCTGATTTATGTTTTATTGGTGCAATATATACCAGACTTAGGATCTAGTGCCGCAAGGCGTGGGGGTTCGACTCCCTTCATCCGCACAAAAGCTCTCAACCTAGTTGAGGGCTTTTTTATTTTCAATTAATCTTATTTTGTAGATCCCCTCAACGCCGGCTCCTCGCTAAAAACATCCACAGGATGTTTTTTAAACGCTCGGCCGCCCTTCATCCGTACAAAAAAACCTTCAACGAAAGTTGGAGGTTTTTTTATTATGGTACTTTTCCCATCGCGGCAAAAGTACCCAAAAGCGCTAGCCCCTTCCAAGTCTGTTTCACCGCTCCTTCGTTAACAAAAAATACGAAGTCGCGCCGAACCATTCCCAAAATCTGAGTCGCGAGCTGCTACGCAGCATTATTGCGACATCGAACCGATCTTTGGGAATATACAGACGCTTCGCGTGAAGGGACGGTTTTCGAATTACTTTTTAATTCGTGGAAGCTTTTTTAAGGTATTTGTTATTTTTACTTACTCCCCGGTAAATAGGTTAATTAAACTAACAACTCAGGTCTCTTATATGCCCTTATTTCAAGCTTCTGTTCTAAAGAAATACCTAAACCTACAAGATAAAGCACTTTTAGAACGGCAATTCAAGCGGTTCAGTAAGTATTTTCTAGATGCCAAGATCCAGGAGAATATTAAGAACTCTAAAGAAGAGGAGTACCAAGGTATTTTCTTGACAGAACTATTCGTGAATGTTCTGGGCTATACTTTAAAGCCTAAGGAGCCATTTAACCTTGTCGCCGAGTACAAGAATGAGACCAATGCCAGAAAGGCCGATGGCGCCATTTTAAAGGATGACAGTGCTATTGGTGTTATTGAGCTAAAAAGCACCAAAACCAAAGACTTGGAAAGTATACGCAGGCAGGCTTTTGATTACAAGGCCAATCAGAAGGATTGTGTGTACGTGATCACTTCAAACTTTGAGAAGTTACGATTCTATATTAATGATGCCACCGAGTTCATTGAGTTTGACCTTTTTAACCTCAGCCATGACCAATTTGAATTACTGTATTTGTGTTTGGCCAAGGAAAATATATTCTCTAACCTCCCATTAAAAATCAAAGAAGACTCTTTAGCTCAAGAGGAGGCTATTACCAAAGAGTTTTACAAAGACTATTCTGTCTTTAAAAGAGAGCTTTACCGCGATCTTGTAAAGCGCAACGGCAAACGCCTTAAAGAAGAGGCCAAGAGTATGCTCAGCGATCATGCTACCGATGATGTGGTTAAGGCAGAGTTACAGCGCATAGAGAAGAACGTAAAGCTGTCGCTCTTTAAAAAATCACAGAAGTTAATAGATAGGTTGCTTTTTATCTTCTTTGCTGAGGACAGAGGCTTGCTACCACCCAACTCAACCCTGCTGATACTGGAAGAATGGAACAAGCTTAAAGACCTAGATGTGAATGTGCCGCTATACGAGCGTTTTAAGCTCTATTTCAAATACTTGGACGAGGGCAGAGAAGGCACGGACAAGAAGGCAGAGATCTATGCCTATAATGGAGGTTTATTTAAGCCTGATACTGTTCTGGATACTATTGAGCTAGACGATGAGCTGCTCTACAAACACACCTTAAAACTGGCTAACTATGACTTTGAGAGCCAGGTAGATGTAAACATACTGGGGCATATCTTTGAGAACTCTTTGAACGAGATAGAGAGCGTTAATGCCGAGATAGAAGGCGGGGAGTTCGATAAGCAAAAGAGCAAGCGCAAAAAGGACGGTGTATTCTATACCCCAAAATACATAACCAAATACATAGTAGAGAATACCGTTGGCAAGCTCTGTGAAGAAAAGAAACAAGAGCTAGGTTTTAAAGAAGAGGAGTACTACAAAAGCCGCAAAGGGCGGCAAAAAGCTACTTTAGAGCGCCTGCGTGATATACTGGATGAGTACCGCGAGTGGTTGCTGCAAATAACCATTTGTGACCCTGCCTGCGGCTCTGGGGCATTTTTAAACCAGGCTTTAGACTTTCTGATAAGCGAGCATAATTATATAGATGAACTTAAAACAAGGCTTTTAGGCGGCGGCTTGCAGTTCCCGGATATAGAGAACACGGTTTTAGAGAAAAACATCTTTGGGGTAGACCTTAACGAGGAGTCTGTAGAGATAGCCAAGCTGTCTCTGTGGTTGCGTACTGCACAACCGAGAAGAAAGCTCAATGATTTGTCAAACAACATTAAGTGCGGTAATAGTTTAATAGACAGCAAAGCCGTGGCAGGCGATAAGGCTTTTAACTGGCAGGAAGAGTTTCCAGAGATCTTTGCTAAAGGTGGGTTTGACGTGGTTATTGGGAATCCGCCTTATGTGTCGAATAAAGATATGCATAGACATGGTATGCAAAATCAAATATCTTATTGGAATAACAAGTTTAAGAGCACTGAGTCAGGGAATTATGATATTTTCATACCTTTTATTGAACAAGGATTACATTTGCTAAATACTCATAAGAGGCTTTCTTTTATTATTCCTAATAAATTTTTAATTGCAAAGTATTCAAGGAGTTTGCTTGAACTCATTTGTGAAAAATATAACTTCGTTGAGGTTATAGATTATTCCAACGTGAAGGTGTTTCCAGGAGCTTCGGTTTATCCAATTATAATAACGGTTTTGAAGGAAACTAAAAGTACAATAGATAATTCAACCGTTGACAGGGTTATAGTGGATCAAGGTGCCTTTGAAGAATTTGGGATTCGCAGAAAATGGGACTTCGTTAATCTGAAATTTCTCGACTCAATAGATTCGGAGAGTGATTCTGTAATATTCAAAATAGAAAATTCAAATAATCTATTGAATGATGTATTGAGTTTCGAACCGGGTATAAATGGCTTTCAATTTACAAATTACGCTAAGTGCGTCACGGAGGGAAGAGTTAATTCAGATTCAAAAAAGTTAATAGTTACAGGTACTATTGACCCTCATATTTTCAATAACAGCATAACCAGATACAAAAAGAAGGATTACAAAGAACCATTCATAACCTATGATTCCGAGATAATCTCAGAAGGTAAGTGGGCGTTATTCAGCAAACCAAAAGTAATGGTTGCAGGAATGACAAAAGTTCTTGAAGCTTCGTTAGATATTAATGGTAGTCATGCTCCAGCTGTCAGTGTGTATAGTATTTGTGGACACCCAGATGATTTGTACCATGTTCAATTGATTATAAATTCAAAGCTTATCAATTGGTTTTTCAGATATAAGTTTTCAGATAAGCATATGTCTGGTGGTTATATTAGCGTGAATAATCAACTCTTAAAGCAAATACCCTTTAAACGATTTGAAAATTTAGATATAATTAAAGAGCTAGTTCTTAACGCTAATGTAAAGCGTAAACATCTTGAAGGGATATTGACTCGGCTAATTGATTTGATAAAATCAAAGTTTGAACTTAAAAAGACTTCCAAAAAACTACAAAACTGGAATAAGCTCAAATTTTCTGAATTTATAACTGAGTTGAATAAAGCAAGAAAGGCGTTGGCTAAAGAGCGTGGAATTGAATACCATAAACTTTCTTTGATGCAAGAGTCAGAATGGATGGAGTATTTCAATGAACAAGTACGATCAACTAGATTACTCGAGGCGGACATTAAAGAACTTGACATGCAGATTGACCAAATGGTTTACGAGCTTTATGGATTGACAGAGAAGGAAATTGCTATTGTGGAGAATAGTTGATAGCGATTTCGCTTTGCCAAATGAGTATAAGCCTTATCCTTTATAAAAGGTTTATAGGTTGAAAAACAGTACATTAAACTACATAAATACGGTTTAAATAGTACATAAATCGGAGGATTTTGTTGCGCAAAAGCGGATAGAACTGCCCGAAATTTGCCTTGTATTTAATTGTTAATACACGCTTATGAAGAACAGAAAATTCTATCCGAGTATTTGGCAGACCTTTCCAAACAGTTTGGACCTCGCTGCCCATTGGGACACGCAACGTGCGCACACCCTTAATTTAAGTTTGACACAAAAAGAGACCGACCCGCTAAAAATAGCGGAGATGTCTCTAAACATAAACGGTTTTGCTTTAGTAGATACTAATGGCAACGCCACCAGTATTGAATCCTTTACGCAACAGACCCGTTTACAACTTAAAGGTCAGCATACCGGGCTTTTTATAAAGACCCGCGAAGCAGTGACCTTGCCAGAGGCCGTTTACACCAAGGTTCGTTTTTACCTCAAAGCATGGGACAACTCTTTTGTCTTAAATGACTACACCAAAAAGGAGGTATTCGATACACCTTATTTGGATTTTGACATTCAAGGTGCTTATGCGGTTTCAAGTAAAAACCCTCAAGAGCTGCGCTTGCAGTTCAATTTTACTCCTTACAGTGTAGCAGGGATTTTACGTTGGTTAAAACACCGAATCTTCGGTAAGGTTAAGCCAAAAATGGCTTACCGCTTTGCCCACTAGGGTTAATTTTACACTTAAAGCAAGAAGCAGCCTCCGGGCTGCTTTTTTTGTGGGCAGCAACTAACACATTTCTATTATCTTAGTGGCACAACTAAGTAAACATCCATGCGATATCTCTCTTTTTTCCTTTTTGTATTGCTTGTGGGATGCAAAGACGCTTCGCAAAATACTGCGGAGGTAGCTCCGCAATTCACCTCCAATTATGATGAACCTTATCGCCTACAATATCATTTCTCACCACCTGCCAAATGGATGAACGATCCCAACGGCTTGGTATACAATGATGGCGTTTATCATTTGTTCTATCAGTATTATCCGGATGATATTGTTTGGGGGCCGATGCATTGGGGCCATGCCACCAGTACAGATATGGTGCATTGGGAGCACAAGCCCATTGCCTTGTACCCCGATGAGCACGGACTCATTTTCTCCGGAAGCGCTGTGGTAGATCACAACAACACTTCAGGCTTCGGAAAAGACGGTATAGCACCACTGGTCGCTATTTTCACCTACCACCTCATGGAAGGCGAACAAGCCGGTAGAACAGATTATCAGACCCAAGGTATTGCCTACAGTTTAGACAATGGCGACACCTGGACCAAATACGAAGGCAATCCTGTTATTGGCAACGACGGAATTAAAGATTTTAGAGACCCAAAAGTATTTTGGGACAAGACCACCGAGCAGTGGGTCATGGTTCTGGTGGCTGGAGATCATGCTAAATTTTATAGATCTTCCAACTTAAAAGATTGGATACACATGAGCGATTTTGGCAAAGACAAGGGCGCTCACGGCGGAGTTTGGGAATGTCCAGATCTGTTCAAGCTTCGCATTCAGGGTTCTTATGATGCACGCTGGGTATTGCTTATCAGTATAAATCCCGGGGCACCAAACGGAGGTTCAGGCACCCAGTATTTTATTGGCGATTGGGACGGAGAGACCTTTACCACAGATCAAGAAGAACCCCTTTGGATAGACTACGGTACAGACAACTATGCGGGCGTTACCTATAATAATGAGCCTAATCAGGAGCGACTATTCATAGGCTGGATGAGCAATTGGAATTACGCGCGCAACACCCCAACTGAAGTATGGCGCAGTTCTATGACCTTGCCGCGCAGCCTTAAACTTAAAGAATTTAAAGAAGGGCTTCGCCTAACCAATTATCCTTATGACAAGGTAGATACCTTGGTCTATGATCGCGAACCGGTTTATGCTGCAGATGCTCCAGGGCAAGTCTACTTTGACTCGGTTCCATTGAATCAGCATAGAATTCAGTTTAAGGCTCCTGCCAATGAGACGACCTTCTTTATTTTAAGCAATGACAAACGCGAAGAGATAGAACTGGGTTTCTTTCCACAAGACAGTCTCATGACCTTTGATAGAACCCAAAGCGGTCTTGTAGACTTTGAGCCTTCTTTTGGGGCAGAACGCCACAGCCAACCCTTTACTCCCAATGGAGAAGAGATGGATGTTACGGTCTATATCGATGCTTCTTCCATTGAGGTTTTTGTGGACTGGGGGCGCTATGTCTTTACCGAACAAATTTTTCCCACCATACCTTATGATGAGGTGCAGGTGGTTAACCAAAGCAAGTCCGGCATACGAAACTTTCGGATAGATTCCATTCCAAGCATTTGGAAATAACTAACTAACCAACAACAAAATGAACAAAATTGTAATATGGTCGGTCACAGTGGCCTTGGCCGGTTTTCTCTTCGGATTCGATACCGTTGTGATCAGTGGAGCGAACAAACCTATCCAAG
Source organism: Gilvibacter sp. SZ-19 (assembly GCF_002163875.1). Classification (GTDB taxonomy): domain Bacteria; phylum Bacteroidota; class Bacteroidia; order Flavobacteriales; family Flavobacteriaceae; genus Gilvibacter. Next base: position 1,811,378 of record NZ_CP019333.1, read on the forward strand.
AACTTTGGAACACCTCACCCTTATTTCACGGAACCTTTATCATGTCTATGGCATTATGGGGCACCGTTTTGGGTTCCCTTACCGGAGGGATCCCCACCAAGAGATTAGGTAGAAAAAAGACCCTGTTTTGGATCGGGGTGCTGTTTTTTATCTCGGCAGTAGGAAGCGCCTTGGCGGCCGATCCGTATTCGTTCTCGTTCTTTAGATTTATTGGTGGAGTTGGCGTAGGAGTATCTTCCGTTGCTGCACCGATCTATATTTCTGAGATCACCTCTGCAAAGAACCGCGGTAAGATGGTAGCCCTATACCAGTTCTGTCTGGTTTTTGGAATTTTGGTCGCCTTTATTTCCAATTGGTTGCTCAAAGGCTTCGATGGTGCCAACGATTGGCGTTGGATGCTCGGGGTAGAAGCCTTGCCGGCCTTGTTGTATACCATCATGGTATTAAAAGTGCCCAACAGTCCGCGTTGGTTGGCCATTCACAAAAAGGACGACCAAGGCGCTCTAGGCATTTTAGAAACTATCTACTCCGCAGCAGATAAGGCAAAAAATGTCTTACAAGAAATAAAACAAGATCTGCTTCAGCCCAAAACCAGTGAAAAACTGTTTCAGAAGAAATACAAGCGTGTACTTTGGTTAGGCTTCTTGATCGCCTTTTTTAACCAACTCAGTGGAATCAACTTTGTGCTGTACTATGCGCCGCAGATCTTGGAGCAAGCCGGTTTAGGAGGAGAAGAGTCGCTATTTAACTCCATCGCCATAGGGATCGTGAATTTGGTCTTTACCCTTATAGGAGTTCGTCTAATAGATAAACTAGGACGCAGACAACTCATCATTATAGGTTCCATAGGTTATATTGTTAGTTTGATCATGGTCGGATGGTGTTTCTATTCAAATGCTTCTCCAGCCATGCTGCTTACCTTTATATGTATTTTCATCGCTTCGCATGCTATTGGACAGGGTGCGGTAATTTGGGTTTTCATTTCAGAGATCTTCCCCAATCGCGTTCGTGCATACGGGCAGAGTTGGGGCACGAGTACCCATTGGGTGTTTGCCGCATTGATCACGCTGATCACCCCATTCTTTATCGATGAACAAGAAGGAATTCTCAGAGATTCCTTATGGTATATCTATTATTTCTTTGCCGGTATGATGGTCTTGCAATTGCTCTGGGCGATCTTTAAAATGCCAGAGACCAAAGGCGTGTCTTTAGAAGACTTGGAGAAAAAGCTTGTAGATGAAGAAGCCTAATACACCCAATGTGGTTTGCTATGGAGAGATTCTCTGGGATTGTTTCCCGGACCGTGAAGTATTGGGAGGAGCTCCATTTAACGTAGCTTTTCGCCTTCATAGGCTCGGTGCAGAAGTACAACTTATAAGCGCTGTGGGAAATGATGCCAGAGGGCATGAAACCTATTTTGCTCTCGAAGAGCTCGGGCTAGACACCACTTGTATCTATCCGCATAAAGAGTTGGCAACGGGTTATGTCAATGTGGAACTTGACCAAGCAGGTGCAGCCACTTATACCATAGGCCAGCCGGTAGCTTGGGATCATATTCCAGCACCTGAAATTTTAGTTGATAATCCCATCTTGGTTTTTGGTAGTTTGGCCTTGCGCGAAGCATTCAACCTGAGCCAGCTTCACAAATTAGTGGAGCGTTGCGATACCGTGGTTTTCGATATCAACCTCAGGCCACCACATTATCAAATGAATCAGCTGATTCCGTTAATGGAAAAGGCTAGTTGTATCAAGCTCAACGAAGATGAGCTTCCTTTGGTACTTAAGGAGTTAGATATTACTGCGGATGCATTAGAGCAACAACTTCATTTACTCGCTGCCGAAACTCAGACAGAAACGCTCTGTGTAACTTTAGGCGAGAACGGCGCCGTTGTTTTACATCGCGGAGAATTCTACAGCCAAAAAGGGTTTCCTGCCCAAGTAGTGGATACTGTAGGTTCGGGAGACGCTTTTCTAGCGGCTTTTATTTACGGTTTCTATTTGTTGCAAGAAGGTCCGCAAGCTGCTTTGAAACGAGGCTGTGCACTCGGGTCATTAGTAGCCGCAACGGCTGGAGCAACTGCAGAAATTCCAATGACCGAACTCGAAGCTCGTTTAAAGAATTAGGACTCGGCGGTAAGGGCTACTTTGCTTACCATAGAAGAGCCTCTGCCTATGACCTTGGTTGGCATAGCTATGGTCTCTGGAGGCAAGAGCTGCCCGTTCTTTTTGGCTTGCAGTTCCTTAAAGAGCCTTTTGAATACTTTTTTGCCCATTTTAACTCCGTCTTGATCTACGGTGCTCAAAGTTGGGGTCATGGCAGAGGAGATGAACCAATTGCTAAAACCGATGATCTTGAGTTGCTCCGGAACCTTAATGCCTCTTTCGTTAAATACAGAAAGTGCACCAATGGCTACCATATCTGTATTGGCAAAGATCCCATCTATATCCATTCCTTGATCTAAAAGCGCGGCTGCGTGTTCGCGTCCCTTCTCGTATATGATAGGATCGCATAAGAAGACATGTTTGGAATTGTACTCAAGTCCGTGATCTTCTAGGGCCTTTTTATATCCGAGGAATCTATCGATGGAGTTTTGTGGTAGGAGCGGGCCTCTAAAGTGAGCGATCTTGGTACATCCCTGATCGATGAGGTGTTTGGTTGCTTCGTAGGCCGCTTTGCGATCGTCAATGATGATCTTGGAACAAGGGACCAACTTAGAGATCTTGTCGAACATTACTAGTGGAATGCCCAAACGCATCACCTTTTGTAAATGAGAGATGTCTACCGTGTTGTTCGCCAAAGAGATCATTATCCCGTCAACTCGTTTGCTGATCAGCAGATCGATCTGTTTCTTTTCTAATTCTGGATTGTCATCGGATTGTAGAATGATCACCAAATAACCTTTCTTTTCCGCTTGAGTGATAATTGCTCGAACAATATTTCCGAAGAAGAAGTGTACTACCTCCGGTATAATGAGTCCGATGGTCTTGCTCTCTTTGGTACGCAGGTTGACCGCAAAACTGTTGGGTTGGTAATTGAGCCTTTCCGCTTCGGCCTTTACTAAGGCTTTTGTCTTTTGGCTTACATCTGGATAATCTTTTAAGGCTTTAGATACAGTAGCAATAGAAATGCCTAGATATTCCGCAATTTGTTTAAGGGTAACTTGTTCCATAGGGTCTGCCGACACTCGGGGAGATTAGTGGTGGTTATTATAGTTGGTTGTTGTTAGTCATAAGCCAGTAGCAGCTTTAGGGCTACCATTAGTAAAAAAGACATTCGAGCATCTACGAAAATCGAAAAATATTTACGAAAATTTACGCCTGTAAAGATTAAACAAAAACCTTGCTTAAGACTACAGCTCACACGTTTTCGTTAATTTTTCGTTCTATGCCGTTTTCAGGAGTCGAAAATACGAAAACGTTTTCGGTTATGAAAACCGCGTTTTTAAGAGTGTTTATTTTTAATAATCAAAAAAAAAGTAAATATTAGCCATTAAATTAAGACAACGTTAAGAAAATAAGGCGTTAATGTTGTCTGACTTCAAATCGAAAGATTGCAACCAAAGTCTCTCGATATCAGGAAGTTAATGAACATGATAGTGCAGAAATTAAGCTCAGACCGCAGAACTGAACAGGCCGTTTATGGTGGGTACAAACCATACACGAGCCCGTTTTCTATATATATAGGTGAGCAATCTGCCGCAGTTCAATCACACAACCATCGAAACAGTACAGTTAATTTTGGAGATCAATCCCCTCGGGAAAATGCAACGGCCACAGCGGTAAAAGTACACGACAAAACAGCAGGTGAACACTCTCAGCGGGGGCAGCGAATTAGCCATCACTGGAGGGGAATTGATTTTTCTTTAACTGAAGCTCATAGTATAAATTCATCAACCGCTTTATTGGTGAAAAAGTCGTATCTTATCACTTTAAAGCGTAATAGACTAAAAATAATAGCAGCAGCCTGAGCGATCAGTGTTGTTGCCGAATCTTTAAACAATTTGAAATTTTAATTAATCTAAACCAAATAACTGTATGAAAAACAAATTACTAATGAGACTTTTTCTACTTCCGATGTTTGCGCTACTCGGGAGTACAGTTTACGCTCAGATTAGCGTCTCGGGTACGGTGTCTGATGCAACAGGACCGCTACCAGGGGTGAATGTTCTTGTTAAGGGAACATCTAATGGAGCTCAAACAGATTTTGACGGTAACTATTCGCTTAGCGACGTTGATCCTAACGCCACTATCGTGTTTAGTTATGTTGGATTTGTTACATCTGAAGTTTCAGTAAACGGACAGACTACTATCAACTTTGTGATGCAGGAAGACACTGAAGCACTAGAAGAGGTAGTTATTATTGGTTATGGTTCTACGACTGTGAAAGACGCAACTGGTGCAGTTACGGCGGTTACATCGGACGACTTTAACCAAGGGGTTATCGCTTCTCCAGAACAATTGATCCAAGGTAAGACTGCCGGGGTTCAGATTTCTCAGGATTCTGGGGAACCAGGTTCTGCAGTGGCATTTAGAATTCGTGGTTCGAACTCTATCCGCTCTAACAACAACCCGCTTTTCGTAGTTGATGGTGTGCCATTAGCCAACGACACAAGTTTGGAGCTGTCAGGAACTACTTTCGGTTCTGCTGGAGCTCGTAACCCGTTAAACTTCTTGAACCCTAACGATATCGAGAGCATTTCTATCCTTAAGGATGCATCTGCAACTGCTATCTACGGTTCTCGTGGTGCGAACGGGGTTGTGATCATTACTACCAAGTCTGGTCGTAGTGGACGCGGAGGTTCTTTCGAGTTGAGTTCTACTTTCTCTGTAGCTGAGGCTGCAAACGAGTACGACCTTCTTGATGCTCCTTCTTATTTAGCTGCTTCTACTGCCAACGGTTTTGACATCGCTGAACGTAACTTCGGAGCAAACACGGACTGGCAAGATGTTGCTTTCAGAAGAGCTACTTCTACTACAAACAACTTGTCTTACACTAACAATTACGGTGATGGTAACATCCGTGCAAGTTTTAGCTACGGAAAGAACTTCGGTATCGTAGAGAACTCTTCTCTAGAGCGTGTTACTGGACGTTTGAACGCACAGCACCGTTTCTTAGAGGACAAACTTAAATTAGGATTACAGGCTTCTTACGGTCGTACTAACGACGAGTTTGCACCACTTTCTGGTTCTGCCGGATTTAGAGGTGACTTACTTGGTTCTGCTTACTCAGCAAACCCAACTTGGCCAAATGATCCTGACTTTACAGGTACTGGTGGTCTAACTTCTCCTGCTGCTTTGTTGGCTTACACAGAGAACTTAGGTAACACTGACCGTATCCTTGTTAACTTCTCAGCTGAGTATGATGTTACATCTGAGCTTTCTGCAAAAGTTAATTTAGGTTATGACTATACTGACACTTTCTTAAGCAGTGCTACAAGTGCTAAGGCGCTTAACGTAGACCAAGGTGCATTCGGAAACGGTGTGGCTGGTGTTTCTCAGCGTGAGGCTACTAACACTCTTTTGGAAGCTACTTTGAACTATAAGAAAGAATTTGAGAATAGCTCATTGGATGTTCTTGCTGGTTACTCTTACCAAAAATTCGATCGTAACGGACGTAACCTAAGTGGTTTCGGATTCTTTACGACTCAATTGGGTGACATGATCGATGATCTTGTAAGTTCTGCAGACGCAGTTGAGAGCCAGATCACCGGATCTTACCAGCAGTATGGATATGCTCCTAACATCAACGGAACTTTCGTAAACCGTCTTTTCCCAGAGATTCTTCAGGATAACATCGGGAACACTACTGGTGCGCGCACTCGTTCTTTGTTCGGAGACACTTTTGATAGCTTTGACGAACTACAGTCTTACTTTGCTCGTGTGAACTACACACTAGCAGATAAGTACTTATTCACTGCTACTATGCGTGCGGATGGTTCATCTACTTTTGGTGATGATAACAAGTACGGATACTTCCCTTCTGCAGCAGTAGCATGGAAGATCAACGAAGAAGACTTCATCGGAGACAACGTTTCTACGTTAAAACTTCGTTTGAACTGGGGTATCACTGGTAACCAAGATGGTCTAGGATACGGTAACTTCCTTCAGCGTGAGCGCTTTGGAGGTGGAGACGTGATCAACGACGGTGGTGATATCAATATCCCAGGTACTTCTTCTCAGTCTTTTGCTAACCCTGACTTGAAGTGGGAGGAAACAATGCAATTCGGTGCTGGTATCGACTTTGGTGTGAACAACGACCGTTTCACGGCTACTGTTGACGTATACCGCAAGTCTACTACAGACCTATTACTACGTACTATTTCTGCTCAGCCAGCGGCTCAGCCATTCGTATTCTTGAACTTGCCAGATTCTGAGGTAATCAACCAAGGTATCGAGATTGCTCTTGGATACGATATCGTAGATCAGGAAGACTTTAGCTGGAACGCTAACTTCCAATTGACTTACAACGAGAACGAGATCACTAGCCTACAGGGTCAATTCCCAGCAGGTACTATTCGTGGTCAAGGTCTATCTCTTGCATTTGCTCAGCAGCTGCAAGAAGGTCAGCCACTTTTCTCTTACTTCTTGAGAGAGTTTGGTGGATTCGACGCTACTACAGGACAACCATTGTATCCTGAAGGAGACGTACAAAAATTCGTAGGAAAGAGTGCTTTACCAGATATTACTGCTGGTCTCTCTACTACAGTTGCTTATAAAAACTGGACGTTATCGGCATTCTTTAACGGACAGTTCGGACACTACATCTACAACAACACAGCAAACGCATTCTTTACGGCTGGTGCATTTAGAGGGGGCCGTAACGTATTGCCAAGCACACTTACTGCTGGTGAATCGTTTGACGCTGCTGCAGATGTTTCAACAAGATTCCTAGAAGCTGGGGATTTTGTAAGACTTCAGAACGCGACGTTGTCATACAACGTGCCGATGGAAGAAGATGGATTGTTTGACGCGCTACAATTGTCGCTAATCGGACAGAACCTATTCGTGATCACTGACTACTCTGGTCTTGATCCTGAAGTTTCTGTATCACCAGGTGGTGGAGATCTATTGAACGGTTTCCCTGTATACGGTATCGATTACACGGCTTTCCCTAGACCGAGAACAATTTCATTTGGTATAAATGCTAAATTCTAAAATTATTATGAAAAGAAACATTTTGATGAACACAAGATCGCTTCTAGCGATGGCCCTCGTTTCTCTTTTGGCAATTTCTTGTACCGACTTAGAAATTGAGGCAACTGACTCTGTTCTTACTGACGAATCTGTTGGTTTTGACGGGGTAAATGCTGAGGCTGCTCTTAACAACGTATACAATGACGTTTACGGGCAACTTGGTGATCAGGCGAACTTCTTCGCTTTGAACGAAGTATCAACTGATGAGACCCTAGTACCAACTCGTGGTACTGACTGGGGTGATAACGGAATCTGGCGTACGCTTCACGCGCACACTTGGTCTCCAACACACCAGTATATTTTGAACACTTGGAACAACTTGAACCAGAACGTATTCCGTGCTTCGGAAGTTATCGACTCTCGTTCAAGCCCAACTCCACAGCAAGCTGCTGAGGCGAAGTTCCTACGTGCTTTCAGTATGTATTTCGTAATGGATTTCTGGGGAGTTGCTCCTTTCAGAAATGTAGATGACGGACCAGAGGTAAACCCTACTGTACTTACATCTGCTGAGGCTTACGATTTCATTCTTAACGATTTGACAACTGCATTGCCAGATCTTCCTGCTACAGGACCTAGTGCAGAGACCAACCGCGCTTCTCGCGCTGCTGCTAACTTTATGTTGGCTAAGTTGCATCTTAACGCTGAGCGTCACAAAGGTTCTATCGACAATACAGACTATCAAGCGGTAATCGACGCTGTTGATGCTATCGCTGCTGATGGTTTTGCATTGCAAGCTGGATACTTTGATCTGTTCAAGCAAGATGTAGATAACGAAACCATCTGGTGGGCTGTTACTTCTGTTGGTAACCGTATCTGGAATGGTATGCACTACAACATCAATGCTCCTGACAACGCCGGTGGTGGTTGGAACGGATTTACTACTTTGGCTGAGTTCTATGACTCTTTCGAAGGAGATCCAAACTCTAACTACGTAGGTGACGGTCAAGAAGAGCGTCGTGGTTGGGTGCCAGATGCATCTAATGCAGACGACACTAACTTAGGTATTGGTTACGGATTCTTGATCAACCAACAGTACAACGAAGACGGTACTAAACTTAAAGACCGTCCTGGAAACGACTTAGTATTTACTAAAGAGCTTCCTGGTCTTCAAGGTAACGGCGAGGCTACTGGTGTACGTATGATCAAGTATCACCCAGTAAACGGATCATTTACTTCTCACGAGATCGTATTCCGTTACGCAGATGCTCACTTGATGAAAGCTGAGGCTATGATGCGTATGGGCGGAGACGCTACTGCTATGGTTAACGAGCTTAGAGCACTTCGTGGAGCTTCTCCACTTGGAAGTGTATCAGAAGCTGATATGTTAGCTGAGCGTGGTCGTGAGCTATGGTACGAGTTCTGGAGACGTAACGATATGTTGCGTTTCGGACAGTTCACTCGTGACTGGGAATTCAAAGATCCTGCTTCTGTAGGCGCTAGCTTCAGAAACTTGTATCCTATTCCAATTAACGCACTTCTTTCTAACCCTAACTTGGTTCAGAACGAAGGTTACTAGAATTTTCCTTTTTCAAGATAGAAACAGGCTCCTTTTGGGAGCCTGTTTTTTTATACCCGAATAATGAATTTGAATTTTCATTACGCCTCCAAACTGCTTTAAAATATTTGTTCTACTGCTTCTTTCGATTCTAACGTAGCCCAACTACGATAGAATCTCCAAAAAGCAATATTTTCTTGCATTTTAAAGGCTCATTCTAAAAATTCTCCTCCATTATGCGGGTTGATTTTTCGCATATTTCTTTGCGAAATCGTACATTTCGGTCACGTTCCAATGAAGCTGCGATCCTCCATATATTCTTCTTTTCTGCTCGGTTTTACCGGTCTAATTTTGCTATTGTTGGTCGCTTGTGAATCCAAACCAGAAGAACCAAAAGATTATCGTTTTGAAATCGTCGCTGCAGACAGTAGCGGGATCGATTTTGAAAACAGGCTACTCAGTCGTCCGCAGCGAAATATCCTCAATTATATTTATTACTACAACGGGGGTGGTCTAGCAGCTGGAGACTTTAATAACGACGGGCTGATCGATCTTTATTTTACCGCTAATGAGGGCCCGAATGCACTTTACTTGAACCAAGGGAATTTTAAGTTTACAGAAGTCACTGAAGTGGCAGGAGTCCTAGATGATACTGGCTGGACAACTGGCGTAACCACAGTAGATATTAACAACGATGGTCTACTAGATCTCTATGTCTGTAAAGTGGCACCTTTGGCTCCGGAGGCCGGAGGCAACAAATTATTTGTAAATCAAGGAGTTTCTGATACCGGCGTTCCCAGCTTTAAAGAACAAGCTTCTTTGTATGGTTTAGACTTTAAAGGCTATTCAACCCAGGCTACTTTTTTCGATTATGATGAGGATGGTGATTTGGATATGTACCTCATGAATCACACCGTAAATCCTAATAGCAATTACGGGCGAGGGAACAAACGCAAACAGATCGATTCCCTGTCAGGAGATCGACTTTACGCCAATGAAAGTGGTTTTTATCGCAATATTTCAGAAGAGGCTGGTATCTATCAAAGCCCAATAGGGTATGGTCTTGGTTTGGGTCTTGGATATTTGAACCACGACCGTTTGCCTGACATTTATGTTGGGAATGATTTCTTTGAGAACGATTACCTCTATCTCAATAACTTCAACGGAGTATTTACCGAGCAGATCAGCAGCGATCAAAATCCTTTAGGGCATACATCTCACTATACCATGGGCGTTGATCTGGCCGATCTGAACAATGACGGACTCACCGACATTCTATCTGTGGACATGCTCCCAGAAGATCTACAAACCTATAAATCCTCCGGGGTGGAATTCGGTTATTCTACCTATAGCAATTATCTGCGCAACGGCTACGCACCTCAGTATATGCAAAACGCCTTGCATTTCAATCAAGGGAATATGCGCTTTAGCGAGACCGCATTTTTAAGTGGAATTTCTGCCACGGAATGGTCTTGGGCACCCTTAATTGCAGATTTTGATAATGACGGCCTCAAAGACATCTTTATCAGTAATGGAATACTTGGTGCTACCAACGATATGGACTTTATCAATTTCATTGCCGATGAGAGCATTCAAAAGCGTTTGGGCAAGGGAATGACCGAAGAAGACATGAGTTTTGTTGCCAAGATCCCGGAAAAGAAAACCCTAAATTACTTCTACAAGAACGAGAATGGAACACAATTCTCGGACCGCTCAAAGACCTGGGTCATGGGTGAGCCGAGCTTTAGCAATGGTAGTATTTATGCGGATTTAGACAATGACGGAGATCTAGATATAGTATCCAATAACGTGAATCAAACCGCTACGGTCTATAAGAACCTGACCCGTGAAAAAGATTCCACAAATTATTGGCAGCTCCAAGTGCATGCCTACAATGATACGAGTAAATCAGATAGTATTGGCAACGGCCGCGTTATAGGGGCTCGTGTTCGCCTTTACACGCCTTCTGGAATGCAGTATCAAGAGTTTTTCCCAACACGAGGCTATCAGAGCGCCATAGATGCTAGTATGCATTTTGGTTTGGGTAGCGATACCAAGATCGATTCTGTTGTAGTCTCTTGGACAGGAGATCAACTTGGAAATACGGTTTTATACCAACCCGACATCAATAAGATTTACCGCCTTTCGCTCGACAGTAAATTCACGCATAGTCGTCTGTCATCGGCTAGCGGTACCTCATTCATAAAGCCTATCCAAAAGGACTTGTTCTCCCACAAAGAGAACGCCTCCTTAGAATTCAACTTAGATCCACTCATAGCCTATGCAAGTACCAATGAGGGGCCTGGGCTAGCCGTTGGCGATGTCAATGCAGATGGTTTGGAAGATGTGTTTTTCTGCGGAGCCAAGGGGCAAGCGTCGGTTTTAAAACTACAGCAGCCGGACGGTAGTTTCTCTGACTATACCGAGCTCGATTTTGAAGCGGATAAGCTTGCAGAAGATGTCGATGCCGTTTTCGCTGATCTAAATGGTGACTCTCGTTTAGATCTAGTAGTGGTTAGTGGAGGAAACGAATTCACCAATGGTAAGACCATAAAGCCTCGTTTGTATTGGAATACTGCAAACGGCTTTGTGAAAGATCAAGACGCTTTTGCTGCTGTTGCGGTCAATGCCGCCGGAGTGGCTGTGGTAGATTTTGATAGGGATGGGGATCTAGACCTAAGTATTGCTGTAGATGGCGTAGCCAAGCAATTTGGTTCCAGTGCTACACAGCTTTTGTTATCCAATGATGGGCAGGGAGGTTTTAGCGATGTTACGGCGAATGTTGCTCCATCTTGGACGGACTTGGGCAAAGTCAAGCAAATCCTCTGGAACGATTTCAATAATGACGGATGGCCGGATGCCTTAATAGTTGGACATTGGATGCCATTGCAATTATTCATAAACAAGAAAGGCCAATTGGAAAAGCAGGATATGTCGGCTTTCAAAGCCAACTCGGGCCTTTGGGAGACTGCTGTAGTAGCGGATTTTGATGCAGACGGAGATCTCGATATCGTTGCCGGTAACTGGGGGCTTAATTCTCGTTTAACGGCTTCAGAAGAAAATCCGTTGCGCCTGTACCGCGGAGATTTTAATGGTAACGGATCCGCAGAAACGCTTATCAGCTATAATTACATGGAAAAAGAGGTCTTGCTGCCCTCTAAAGACGAGCTGGCAAAGCAGATACCGCAACTCAACAAGAACTATTTGTCTTATGCAGCCTTTGCTGCCGCCACCAAGGAAGAACTCTTTCCAGAATCTCAATGGGAAGCCGCTAAAGTAAAGGAAGTGACTAATCTGGCGAGTACCTATTTTGAGAACCTCGGTAGTGGTAACTTTAACACAAGTTCCCTGCCATTTTCTGCGCAAATATCCACGGTGAATGATATCTTTGTAAAGGACTTTAATTCAGACGGTTTTCCAGATATTTTCTCAGTTGGGAACCGCACTGATATCAGCACCCAAATAGGGCGCTTAGATGCCTCAAAAGGAAGCATTATGCTCTTTGATCCGCAAACTGGTTTTAAAGCAATTAACGATCCGAATCTGAATGTAAGCGGAAGCTGCAGAGCAATACAACCAATAACAATAAACAACAAGCCGCATCTCATTGTGACGCGAAACAATGGTAAAGCGGTAGTTTTAGAAATAACAAATGATCTTATTCAAATACCCGATGAATAAATTATTCTTTTGTGCAGGCCTATTGAGCCTTGTGCTGATCTCTTGTAAAGACACCCCTGAGAACGAGCAAACAGAGGAGCTAGCCGCTACGCTGTTCACCAAGACAGACCCGGCAGAAACAGGATTTGACTTTACCAATACGGTGGTCAATCAGAAAGACTTCAATATTTTCAAATACCGCAACTTTTACAATGGTGGTGGGGTTGCCATCGGCGATATCAATAACGATGGTTTAGCAGACATTTACATGACTGCCAATATGGGGCCCAACAAGCTTTTCTTAAACGAAGGAAATTTTAAGTTTAGAGATATAACCGATAGCGCTGGAGTTGCCGGAAACAAGCCTTGGTCTACTGGAGTAAATATGGTAGACATCAACCAAGATGGACTATTGGATATCTATGTGAGTAATGCCGGAAATATGGAAGGCGACAATCACGACAATGATCTTTATATCAACAACGGCGATTTGACCTTTACCGAAAAGGCAGAAGCATTCAATTTGGCAAAAACAGGTTTCAGTACGCATGCTACCTTCTTTGACTATGATAAAGACGGTGACCTTGATGCCTATATTTTGAACAACAGTAACATACCAGTGACCTCACTAGGCTTTGCGCATCAACGCGATGTTAGAGCGCAAGACTGGGACGTGCCTAAGATCTTTCGCGGAGTTGGTGATATGCTGCTTAGAAATGACGGCGACACCTTTACCGAGGTTAGTGAAGAGGCTGGTATATACGGAAGCCTCATCGGCTTTGGACTTGGAGTTATGGTCACCGATATTAACAACGATCTTTGGCCAGACATCTATGTTTCCAATGATTTTTACGAGCGCGATTACCTCTACATCAATAATCAAGACGGAACTTTTACGGAAGACATCAAGAACTGGATGAACCACCTTTGTCTGTCCGCCATGGGAATCGATATGGCAGACATCAACAACGACGGAAACCAAGATATCTTTATCACAGATATGCTACCCGATGGCGATCAGCGTGTAAAGTCCGTAATGGAGTTCGAAGGCTACAATGTTTTTAAGTTGAAGCAGAGCAAGGATTTCTATCAACAATACATTCAGAATACACTACAGCTAAACAACGGAAACGGAAGTTTCTCCGAGATCGCCTATTACAGCGGAGTGTCTGCTACAGATTGGAGCTGGTCTGGCCTGATGTTCGACATGGACAACGACGGCTTCCGCGATATTTTTGTGACCAACGGGGTAAACCACGACCTTACCGACCTTGATTTTGTAGACTTCTTTGCCAACGAGATCATTCAAAAAATGGCCTTGACAGGAAAAAAGGAAGCTATAGACAGTATTATAGATAAGATGCCTGTGGTGCCAATTCCTAACTATGCGTACCACAATCAGAGAGATCTGACCTTTGACAATAAAGCCAACGCTTGGGGCCTGGGCGAACCAGGCCTGTCTAACGGTGCCGCTTATGGTGACTTGGACAACGACGGAGACTTGGATCTGGTGGTCAACAATGTGAACATGCCGTCTTTCCTGTATAGAAACAATTCCGAACAATTAAATAACAACTACGTCAAATTGCGTTTTAAAGGAACCGATAAGAACCGTTTTGCCGTTGGGACTCGTGTTCGGATGTATTATGACGGACAAGAAGTGTTGCAAGAGTTGATTCCGTCTAGAGGATTTCAATCGTCTATGGAACATCCAATGACCATTGGCCTAGGGGATGCCACCAAGATAGACTCGTTGCGAGTGATCTGGCCCGATGATCGCACAGAGTTGCGTACCGATCTTGCTGCAAACAGCACTTACGATTTTGATATGAATGCGGCTACCTTGACCTATCAGCCACCAAAACCGGTAGAACGCAAGACCTTGGTCACTGAGATGGCAACTTCTCTAGAACCCCATAAAGAGAACAATTACGAGGACTTTGACTACGAAGGGATGATCTACAAAAAGGTCTCTCAAGAAGGTCCTGCGCTAGCTGTTGCAGATGTAAATGGCGATGGACACGAAGATGTTTTTATTGGCGGAGCGAAAGGACAATCCGGCATGATCTATCTGCATTCAGGAAACGGCAATATGCGTGAAAGCAAACAACCAGCGCTCATCGCCGATATGGAATTAGAAGATACTGCGGCGAGCTTTTTTGATGCCGATGGCGATGGTGACCTGGATCTGATGGTCGGCTCCGGAGGGAATCAAGTGAACGAGAAAACCTCGGTCACTGCTCGTCTGTATGTGAATAACGGCAACGGCATATTTCAAAAGTCTAGCTTAGCCTTACCTCCTGGAACCACCAATATCTCTTCTATTGCACCTTACGACTACGATGGCGATGGCGATATGGATGTATTTTTAGGAGCTCGTTCTGTAATTGGTATCTACGGAATTGATCCTTCGTCTGTCTTTTTAGAGAATATGGGTGGCGGACAGTTTCAGATGGCTTCGGCCAAGGTGCTTAAAAATCTTTCCCGTCTGAGTGGAATGGTTACCGATGCCCAATGGATCGATCTTTTAGGCGATGAAACCAAGGAATTACTCACCATTTCAGACTGGGGTGCACCTATGGTATACGAGCTCAAAGATGGGGCTCTAAACATGGTTACTACAGATCTTGAAAACTTAACAGGTTGGTGGAATGCAGTAGAAGCTGCAGATCTAGATGGCGATGGAGACCTCGACCTGGTACTGGGTAACCAAGGAGAGAACTTGCACTACAAGCCTAGTGCCGAGCAACCCATGAAGATCTGGATCAGCGATTTTGACAATAATGGAACCATAGAACAACTAGTGACACAAAGACTAGATGGGCGTGATATGCCGATCCATCAGAAGAAGGAGATCGTTAACCAAATGGTATTCCTAAAGAAAGAGAATTTACGAGCATCTGAATATGCCAAAAAGAGCATTCAGGAGCTCTTCACTCCAGCAGTATTGGGCAGGGCTTTGGTAAAAGAGGTGGTGACCTCACAGAATACGGTTGCTATTAACGAGGGTAACGGAAGCTTTAAGTTTGTTGCTTTGCCTGCACGTGCTCAGCTTTCTTGTGTTTGTGGGATTCAATGCACCGATCTCAACAACGATGGTGCTCTAGACCTGCTCTTAGGAGGGAACAACTACGAGTTCAAGCCGCAGTATTCTCGTTTGGATGCCAATTACGGATCCGTATTGCTAAACGACGGTTCTGGGAATTTTGCTTGGCAAGATTATGCAGACTCTGGCTTCTTTGTAAAAGATGAGATCAAACATATGCAGATCTTTAAAGATGCCAACGGCAATCGCTTTATGATCACTGCTATCAATGATTCCGAACCTAAAATCCATCGTTTGAATGACTAAATGGGCTTTGCTTGCCGGACTCTTCGTGTTTTGGTCCTGCGCAGAGCAAGACCAAAAACAGCAGACGGCCTTTAGTTTGCTCTCTGCCGAGCAAACGGGTATTTCCTTTGAAAATACTTTGGTAGAGCGCGACAGTTTGAACATATTGGACTATCTCTACTTTTATAATGGTGGTGGATTGGCTGTAGGCGATGTCAATGCAGATGGTCTCCCAGATGTCTATGCCACGGCCAATATGGGGCCTAACAAGCTCTATTACAACAAAGGAGGTTTTCATTTCGAAGAGGCTCCTGCTTCTGCAGGAGTAGCAGGAAATAGCAGTTGGAACACTGGTGCTGTAATGGCCGATGTCAACGCCGATGGCTTATTGGATATCTATGTGTGTGCAGTAGTTGGGATCAACGGCTTTACCGGCGGGCATGAACTCTTTATCAATCAAGGAGACGGGACCTTTAAAGAAGAAGCAGCCGCCTATGGATTGGATGCCCAGACCTATGGAACCTCTGCAGCCTTTCTAGACTATGACTTAGATGGAGATTTAGATGTCTATTTGCTGAACCATGCTGTGCATACCCAAGGTTCCTTTGGCCGATCCTCACTTAGAGAAAAGCGCAACGAAAAGACTGGCGATCGCCTGATGCGTAATGATAATGGAGTGTTTACCGATGTAAGCGAAGAAGCTGGAATCTTTGGAGGTATTAGTAGTTACGGCCTTGGAGTGGCAGTGGCAGATTTTAATCTAGACGGATATCCCGATCTGTATATCGGCAACGATTTCCACGAAGACGATTACTATTATCTCAACAATGGCGACGGCACCTTTAGCGAACAGCTACGCGATGCCTTTGGGCATGTTTCTCGTTTTTCTATGGGTAATGATGCTGCGGATATCAATAATGACGGGAGACCAGACCTGATCACTTTAGATATGCTGCCCGAAGACGAAACGGTTGTCAAAGCTTCAGAGGGTGACGAGAATTTCCAAACCCAGCGCATGCGACTCTTGCAATACGGCTATCACTATCAGTTTAGTCGGAATATGTTGTTTTTGAATCAGCCAGATGGCAGTTTTATAGAAACAGCCTTAATGAGTGGAGTAGCTGCTACGGATTGGAGTTGGGCTGCATTGTTTCACGATTTTGACCAAGACGGTTATCAGGACCTCTGGATCTCAAACGGGATCCCAAAGCGTCCGAACGACCTTGATTTTATTCGATTTTTATCTGCCCAGGCCATAGATGAAAGCCGCGAGAGTAAAAAGCTTGTCGATCAAAAGGCTTTAGATATGATGCCTTCTGGAGCGGTTTCCAACAAGGTTTTTCGCGGTAGTGCTAGCATGCAATTTACCGATCAGACCCAAGCTTGGATCGGGCAGGATGCTCAAATTGCTGGAGCTACCGCATTGGCCGATCTCGATGGAGATGGCGATATGGATGTGATAAGCAACGCCTTGAATGCACCGCTTTTGGTATATCGTAACGATCTGGACGCCAATGGAAATTATCTCCAATTGGAGCTAAAAGGTAGCGCCGCGAATCCATTCGCAATAGGTGCAAAGACCTATGTATATCAGCAAGGGAAAACCTATTACAAGGAACTGTATACGGCTCGGGGCTTTCAGTCCAGTAGTGAACCCCTTATTGAATTTGGGCTGCAAGACAGCAGTGCCATAGACTCTCTAGTTATTGTTTGGCCAGAAGGAGAGGCTCAAGTACTTAAAGCAGTAAAGCCAAATCAGCGGCTGCGGATCAATAAAAATGATGAAACGCAGCAGTGGACTTTTAGCAAATCCAACCATACAACACTGTTTAGAGAGGCTAGTTCAGAACTTGGATTAGACTACACACATAAAGAAGATAATTACCTAGATTTTAACCGTCAAAAACTCTTGCCTTACCGTTTGTCTGACAGAGGACCAGCTGTAGCCGTGGGCGATTGGAACAATGACGGGCAGCAAGAGCTGTTCATTGGAAGTTCCAAATTCGAAGAGCCGGCTTTATTTGAGTTAGGGGAAAGAGGTATGACAAAATTGGAAACACCTCTTTTAGCCCAAGACAAGGTTTATGAGGAAGTCGCCGCTGCTTTTGCAGATTTGGACGGTGACGGCACAGAAGAGCTGATTTTAGGTGCGGCTGGAGCCGATTTTAGTGGTCAGGCGCCTGCTTTGTTAGAAAGAGTGCTAACGGCAGATTCGGAGCAGTCAAGCGTTTTAGAGCAGACCTATTCTAACGCGAGCGTCGTTGCTCCTTTTGATTTTGATAACGATGGCGATCTGGACGTATTTGTGGGCGATTATGCCGTAACCAACGATTTTGGGAAGCAGCCTGAATCTTATTTGTTGGTCAATGAAGGCGGAGCATTAAAGCGCAGTGTACCGGCAGCATTTTCTTCTCTGGGGATGGTAACCGATGCCATCTGGCACGATTTTGACCAAGATGGACAAAAAGACCTTATTGTTGTTGGTGAGTGGATGGCTCCTGTCTTTTTAAAAGTGCAAGCTGGCTCCTTTACTCAAGTCGATCCGGTCAAATTCAACTTAAACGGATTATGGCAATTTATTCTGCCATTTGATATCGACGCCGATGGCGACTTGGACCTAGTATTGGGCAATTGGGGCTTGAATGCAAAATTCAAAGCTAGTGAGAGCGAACCGCTTTTGATGTATTATGCAGATTTTGACAATAACGGGGCCACAGAAACAGTTTTGGCCCAATCTAGAGCGGGGACTTATTATCCACTATTGCCCTTAGACGAACTCGCAGGCCAAATGGTCAGCCTTAAAAAGAAGTTTCCAAATTTTGCTGACTTTGCAGGTAAATCCATAGAAGCAGTAATGGGTCGAGATGCTCTTGAAAGTGCTAAACGCTTTGAAGTACATCAATTAGCTTCTGGTTATTTGCGCAATGATTCTGGGAGTTATAAATTTATTCCCTTCGGGATGCAATTGCAGTTGGCGCCGCTTAAAGATGCCGTTGCTTTCGATTTTCTAAATCGAGGCGATGACCAATTGCTTTTAGGTGGGAACTACGACGGAGTGATCCCCTTTCATGGGCGCTATGACTCCCAGCCGGGAACCCTAATACTTCCTGGAGCGGATCCGCAGATAATTTGGCCGCAAGAATTGCAGTTTTTACGAAAATCCTTGCGACATTTGGAACTCATAAAATTAGGGAACAAGCCGTACCTGTTGGCTGTGTTCAATAACGACAAAACACAGATCTATGAAATACGCAGCTATGATAAAACCAATTAAACGCGCAGCTGCTAGCAGTTTGTTACTGCTGAGCTTATTTGCCTGTAAAGAGGCAGAACCTTTAGCTGTTTCCGCTAATGATTTTCAGGCTTCGGTAGAGAAGGTGACCCAAGTTATGGTACACGATATTTTCTCTCCACCGGTTGCCAGTAGAATCTATGCTTATCCTAATATTGCCGCTTATGAGATCATGGCGCAGCGTGATTCTCAATACAATTCTCTTGCTGGGCAATTGCCTGGGCTAACGCCTATTCCTGCACTGAGGGATGAGCAGGTCAATGCTGGTGTAGCCGCATTGGTTGCTCATATGGAAGTGAGTAAGTCACTTATCTTTTCAGAAGATATGATGCAGTCATATGCAGATAGTATATACGCCCGTTGGAAAGAGATCAATCCGCAGCAATTCGAAGCCTCTAAAAACTATGGCTTGGCCGTGGCCAATCATATCAAAGCATGGTTAGACGGAGACAACTATAAGCAAACCCGTACCATGCCAAAGTTTACGGTAGATATTGATGATCCGGCGCGTTGGCAACCTACTCCTCCTGCTTATATGGAGGGAATAGAGCCGCATTGGAACAAGATCCGACCTATGGTGTTGGACTCTGCTGCACAGTTCAAGCCTATCAGTCACCCAGCGTTTTCGTTAGAACCAGACAGTGATTTTTACAAAGAGCTGAAAGAGGTTTACGACATAAGCGAAAAGATCACTGCAGCTGGAGATAAATCCGAAGAGGTAGAGATCGCACAATTTTGGGATTGTAACCCTTATGTTTCGGTTACTCGTGGACACTTGATGTTTGCCACCAAAAAGATCACTCCTGGCGCTCACTGGATGGGTATCACTAAGATTGCCTGTAAGCAAGCCGAGGCCGATCTGAACAAGACCATTTACGCCTACACTAAAACGGCTATCGCTTTGTTTGATGGATTTATCAATTGTTGGGCCGAGAAGTACAGATCTAATCTAGTGCGTCCGGAAACACTCATAAACAAACATATCGACGAGAACTGGGAGCCGATTTTACAGACGCCTCCCTTTCCTGAGTATACCAGCGGTCACTCCGTGATCTCTAATGCTGCTGCAACAGTGCTTACTGATATCTTTGGAGACGACTTTGCCTTTTTGGACGACACAGAGTTGCCGTATGGCCTCCCGGTGCGTTCTTTCGAATCTTTTGATGCTGCAGCCAGAGAAGCCGCTATTAGCCGTATGTATGGTGGAATTCACTACCGTGCCGCTGTTGAGAATGGGATAGATCAGGGCCAGCAGGTAGGTAATCTTGTAATTGAAAAACTAAACATGATCAATGAATAAAAGTGGACTTTGGACGGTATTGGCGCTTGCTTTAGTGCTGCTTTTGTCCTGGCACTTTTTGATCAAGCCCTACAATTACCGCATCAGTTTTGAAACCAAGGACCCGGCAGGATTGGTATATAGCAATCTTGGGGCTTGGATGGCCGTTAAAGGCGATGCAGACAGCTCGGCTGTAGAACTAATATCAAGGGTACCGTATTCGAGCTATCTACAACGAGTACAACTCAAAGATTCCCTGTTTGAGTATCGATGGGAAATAGAACCGACATCAGATAGTACTACCAAGGTAACCGCCTACATTACCGATCTGAACAATAAGTGGATCCAGAATTTCTATGCGCCTGTATACAAAACTGATTTTGTAAAACGCAGTATCCGCACAGTAGAAGATCTGGCCAAGGAGTGGGTTGATTATCGGGAGCGC
Organism: Gilvibacter sp. SZ-19; assembly: GCF_002163875.1. Classification (GTDB taxonomy): domain Bacteria; phylum Bacteroidota; class Bacteroidia; order Flavobacteriales; family Flavobacteriaceae; genus Gilvibacter. The sequence continues at coordinate 1,832,074 of NZ_CP019333.1, forward strand.
TATCGGGTAGGTCCGGTAATGCAAGCTGAGGTAAGTGGCCGCTATTGTGCTTATGTCTCAGTGCGAACCACGGCAAAACAAAAAGCCCGAACCATGTTGGGCAATATTGCCGATGTCATGGGATACATCAACTCCAACAATTTGGAATTGCAAGGCGATCCTTTCTTGCAAGTCACGCAGTGGGACCAAAAGACAGACAGCATAGCTTTCGACTTTTGTTTCCCCATAAAGGCCTCAGACAGTTTGCCGCCATCCGAAGTAGTTAAGTTCAAAGAGGTTCAGGCTTTTAGCGGAATAAAGACTATTTTTAATGGGAATTACAGCATCTCTGACAAATCTTGGTATTGGTTGTTAAGACATGCTGAGAATAACAATATCGAGGTGGATCCCTTGCCTTTTGAGGTGTACAAGAACGACCCACATATGGGAGGAGACGCACTCCAATGGGAAGCAGAAGTTTATCTGCCTATCAAAAATCAATAATAAATGAAATGAGCACAAACAAATTTAATTACTTGTATATCCGCCTGAGGAATTAAATTTTTTGTGCGAAAGCGAAGCGGTTGATCTATGCAGATAATTTTTATTTGCTTGATAATCGTAGAAATAAAAATTTTTAAATAGATGAAAAGTACTATGCGCTTGTTAGTCATGATATTTGCCGTGGCAATTGTTAGCATTTCTTGTTCTGAAACCGAGTTGCAAAGCAGTGTGAGTTCTCCGGATGGTAATCTGGTAGTTAACACTGGATTAAACGCGGCCGGGACCCCAGTGTATGCTGTGACTTTTAAAGGGAAAACTATAGTAGATACCTCTGCTGTTGGGTTCGAATTTAAAGACATGGAGTATCTAGGCAGGAACATGACCCTCACCGGAGCGAGTAGTAGTACAATGGACGAAACCTGGGAAATGCCCTGGGGCGAACAGCGTTTGGTACAAAACACCTATAATGAGCTTAAACTGGACTACAGTGAACAAGGAGATGCTGCCAGAAAGTTTTCTATCGTGATTAGAGTTTATGACGACGGTCTGGGATTCCGATTTGAGTTCCCGGAACAAGAGCATATGAAGGAGGTGCTATTACTAGATGAAAACACAGAGTTTGCCCTTACGGGAGATCACAAGGTTTGGTGGTTACCCGGAGACTGGGACATATATGAGCAGTTATATACCAATTCAAAATTCAGTGAGATCGACGCCATTAGCATGCGCGACCATCCGGCACTTGTCGCCACTTATATTCCGGAGAATGCTGTGAACACTCCAGTGACCATGAAGACAGACAGCGGATTGTATTTGAGCTTTCACGAGGCCGATCTGACCAACTATTCGGGCATGACCTTAAAGGTCGATACCCAGACCTATAAAATGACTTCTGAATTGGTAGGTTCTGAGCGTTTAGGTGGCAAGGCCAAATTAACGGTGCCTTTCAATACGCCGTGGCGAACGCTGCAGGTGGGAGAATCCGCAGGAGACCTCATTGAATCCAATCTTATCGTAAATCTGAACGAACCCAACGAAATTGGCGATGTAAGCTATTTTACGCCTATGAAATATGTAGGGATCTGGTGGGAGATGCATATTGGTAAATCCACCTGGGACATGGAAGGTAGCCAAGACATGAACACCTATATCGAAGGTGCTAAAAATTCATCTAGACACGGAGCTACCACAGAAAACGCCATGCGTTATATAGACTTTGCCGCCGCCAATGGTATTAAAGGACTTTTGGTAGAGGGCTGGAACACGGGCTGGGACCAATGGATCAATACCACAGACAGAGAAGGAGTGTTTGACTTTATGACCCCTTATCCGGATTACGATTTTGACGCCGTAATGGCCTATGCAAAAGAAAAGGGAGTGGAAGTGATCATGCATCACGAGACCTCTGCAGCTCCGCGCACCTACGAAAAGCAAATGGAAGTGGCTTATAACTTTATGAAAGAGAATGGCATGAACTCGGTAAAGACGGGATACGTGGGTAAGATCATTCCAGAAGGCGAATACCACCACGGCCAGTGGATGGTGAATCACTACCACAAGGTCTTGACCGAAGCAGCCAAAAAGAAGATTGCTATCAATGCGCATGAACCCATTAAGGCTACTGGGAAGCGCAGAACATATCCGAACGCAATTTCCAGAGAAGGATTGCGCGGCCAAGAATTCAACGCTTGGTCACCTGATGGAGGCAACCCTCCGAGTCATTTGCCTACAGTCGCTTTTACCCGGATGCTTTCCGGACCAATTGACTTTACCCCTGGGGTTTTCAATATTAAATTCGACGAGTACAAGACTTCTAATCAGGTAAACACCACCTTGGCGCAACAATTAGCGCTTTATGTTGTGATCTATAGCCCGATCCAAATGGTTGCAGACCTGCCAGAACACTATATGGTCAATGGCGAGATACACCCGGCTTTCCAATTTATTCGCGATGTGGCTGTAGATTGGGAACAGTCTATCGTTTTGGATGGAGAAGTGGGCGATTTTGTTGTAATCGCCAGACAAGAAAAAGGCAGTGAGAATTGGTTTGTCGGTGGAATCACAGGCGAGACTGTCCGAGCTCAAGAAGTTAGTTTTGATTTCTTGCCAGAAGGAAAGACCTATACAGCGACCATTTACAAAGATGGTGAGGGTGCTCATTGGAACGACAACCCCACAGCTTACGCTATAGAGACCATGGAGGTAACTAAAGATACCAAAGTGACCATTGCTATGGCTGCTGGAGGAGGATTCGCGATTAGCCTTATGGCCAACTAAAGCAACTATGTTAGCAGGGCAGCAAAGAATAGCACACCAACTCCTGACCGATCTGGCTACTCTCAACGGATTTTTGGCCAGTACCCTAGACGAGGACAACTACAAGCGTATTTGGTCCAGAGATTCTATGGTCTGTGGTCTGGCGTCTTTGATAACCAAAGATGCTAAGCATTTAGAAGCTTTCAAAGCCTCCTTGCTCACCCTAGCCGAACATCAATCCGAAGCGGGTATGATCCCATCTAATATTGATCCTCGCAGCGGAGAAGTGTCATTTGGGTCATTGGCCGGACGTATTGATGCCCATACTTGGTTTGTTCTGGGAGCTTGTCTCTATTACAAACACACTGGGGACGAAACCACTTGGAAAGTGCTAGAGCCTAAAGTGCTTAAAACTCGTGCGTATTTGGTCAACTTAGAGTTCAATAATAAAGGATGGATCTACACGCCCTTAAGTGGCAATTGGGCAGATGAATATCCTGTTCACGGCTATACACTTTACGATAATTTACTGCGGATGTTTGCCGAGAAGGCACTTTCAGATCTGGGCCTCGATATTGGGTTCGATATAGATCGTAAAACGCAGCTCAATTTTTGGCCAGAAGCCTCTAATTCAAATAAGGCTTACCACAAGGCGGGTTTTAAAGATGCTTTAGATAAAGGGGTAGAAAATTTCGCCGCCTTTCTTCTGCCGGGTTATTACGACCTGCGCTTTGACGCTGGCGGAAATGCCTTAGCCTTGTTGTATTGGCGCTTAAGCGCTGCACAAAAAGATGCATTGCGTAAAAAGGTCTCTTCTTTTAAAAGTGAAACAGGCGCAGCCTTGATACCCGCGTTTTGGCCTGTCATTACCGAGGACTCCTACGATTGGAATCTGCTCAAAACAAACTATTCCTACAGCTTTAAGAATCATCCGGGTGATTTTCACAACGGAGGAGTATGGCCCGTATGGATGGGACTTTTTACCCTCGGCTTAGCAGCACAAGGACAGACCGACTTAGTCGAGCAGCTCGTAACTGCCTTTGAAACCGAAATAGCTACCAAACCTAACTGGGCTTATCAAGAGTATTTCAACCCTATTAGCAAGACTTTAGGAGGTAAGACACAAATGGGATACAGCGCCTCCGGAGTGATCTTTATGCAAGAAGCGCTACGAATGGTAAAGGCTGAGCAAAGCAGTACCCTCTTCGATTAAAAAGCTAGGGAAACATCTTTCGATAACGTTTTCGTTGCCTATATCTCAATTTCTGGTAACGATTCTTAGAAATGCCTAAAAAATTGCGGATATTAGGTACTAATTCGCAACTAAATAAACAGGTATGAGTATCATTTCTAAGATTCCGAAGCCGCAACTATCTTTTTGGCAGATCTGGAACATGAATGTAGGATTCTTTGGGATCCAGTTTAGCTTTGGATTACAGCAAAGTGCGGTTAATCCGATCTTTGAATTCCTAGGCGCGCATCACGAAGAACTTCCACTACTCAACTTGGCGGGTCCAGTAACGGGTTTATTGATCCAACCAATTATTGGAGCGATATCTGACAAGACCTGGTCGCCAAAATGGGGTCGAAGAAAACCTTTCTTCCTCATAGGAGCCATCTTGGCCAGTTTGTGTTTGTTTGCGTTCCCGTTTAGTCCGGAACTATGGTTCGCCGTAGGATTACTTTGGCTCTTAGACGCGGCAAACAATACTGCCATGGAACCCTACCGTGCTTTTGTGGGTGATAAATTGCCTGAAAAACAATACACTTTTGGTTATCAAATGCAAAGCCTGTTCGTTGGGGCAGGTATTACCATTGCTAACTTTTCGCTTTTCTTGTTCCAAGATTGGTTTGGCGGTGGCGCCGAGGCTGCTGCTAGCGGCTCCAGTATTCCAACTTGGGTGTACTATTCGTTCTTTTTAGGCGCATTCGCCTCTATTGCCACTGTCCTATGGTCGGTCTGGAAAACACCGGAAATACCACCTACAGACGAAGAATTGGCCGAGATCAGGGAATTCAATGAAGGTAAACCACATCCGCTGATTCAGGTTATTAGTGCCTTAGTAGTAGTGCTTTCGGTGCCTGTTTTACTTGGGCTGGGAATCGCATACTTTTGGCCATACCTGAACGAGAATTACAATTTATTGGTTATCATAATGCTGGTGATTGCCTTATTCTGGCTATCCTTTTTATATCGTCTTATCAAGAACAATCCAGACAATAAGAGTATCAAAAAATTTGGCGATCTTCTGGTCCCGCTCATGGAGACCTCCGAAGCCATCAAGGATATGCCCAAGTTCATGTGGAAACTATCTGCGGTCTACTTTTTTCAATGGTATGCCTTGTTCATTTATTGGCAGTTTATTTCTCCAATGCTCAAAGCTTCGCTTCCGGGACTTACTGCGGATGAGGCCTTAGCGCAAGTTGGACTAATGAACGGAACCTACAATTTTGTGACCATGATCGTAGCACTAGCTTTAGTGCCTTTTGCCAAGAAATTTGGTTCCAAAAAAGTATATGTGATCAGTTTATTCTTTACAGGTTTGGCGATGTTGGCGCTGCCTTACATAAAGAACGAATATGTACTTCTCTTACCAATGATTCTATTTGGTATTGGTTGGGCTGCTATGATGGGAATTCCATATGCTATGGTTTCTAAAGTGATCCCTGCGGACCGTCGAGGTGTGTATATGGGAATCGTGAACATGATGATCGTTATTCCAATGCTTATTCAAACCGTATCCTTTGGGCCACTCATTGAATTTGCTTTAGGCAATAGTGCTATTAATGCCATTCTGTTTGCCGGAGTCTTTTTTATTATCGCTGGAGTTTTAGCCATGAGGCTTAAGGTACAGCAAGACTAGTATTCAAAAAACAGCTGTATGAAAGGACTCGGAATTAAAATAGCCCTACTGCTCAATTACTTTGTATTTGCCATCTTACTCAATAGCGTAGGGACTGTTATTTTACAGGTACAACGCAATTACGATATCACTAAAGATGCCGCTAGCGTATTAGAAGGGTTTAAAGACCTGCCCATTGCCATTACGTCATTTTTATTGGCCTCTTTCTTGCCAAAGATCGGTCTTAAAAGGTCCATGATCATTGGGTTGATCCTGGTTGCAGCCTGTTGCTGTTTAATGCCTTTTACCGATGCATTTTGGTACTTCAAGGTGCTTTTTATGGCCATTGGAATTTCTTTTGCGTTGATCAAGGTCTCGGTATTTGCTACCATTGGATTGGTCACCGACGATGCCAAACAACACGCCAGTTTTATGAGCGTTTTGGAGGCCTTTTTTATGGCCGGAATTCTAGTGGGGAATGTAGCCTTTAGTTTATTTGTGGACGATTCCAATCCGAAGTCACAAGAATGGTACAATATGTATTGGTTCTTAGGCGGATTGTCGCTTTTGGCCTTAATTGTATTGTGGTTCTCAAAACTAGATGAAAGTGCTGCCAAGATAGAATCACGCAGTTTAAAAGAAGATTTCTACGAGATGTTCAGGACCATCGCCAAACCTTTGGCCTTGGTCTTTATAGTGAGCGTTTTCTTGTACGTACTTATAGAACAAAGTTTCCAAACCTGGTTCCCGACCTTTTATAAAGATATTTTAAGCACGCCATCGTCTATGGCAATTCAGGCTGGAGCTGTTTTAGGTGGAGCGACCATGATTGGGCGTTTTGCCTCCGGAGCTGTTTTGGCCAGAATCAAATGGATTTATGTGCTATCGGTTTGTCTAATAACAGTTGCGGCTATCATTTTACTCGCCTTGCCTTTAGCAGGGACTAGTGAAGTTAGTGGCGATATCAGTTGGACCAATGCACCATTGGTAGTATACCTAATGCCATTATTGGGCTTTTTCTTGGCGCCTATCTATCCGACAATAAACTCTACGATATTAAGCTCACAACCCAAGTATATGCACAGCTCCGTTTCTGGTTTGATCGTGATCTTCTCTGCTTTAGGTGGAACCACAGGATCTATTATTACCGGCCATGTTTTTGAGGCCTATGACGGAGCAACTGCGTTCTATTTTGCTTTGGTTCCGGTGACTTTGATCTTAATTGCGATCTGGATCTTTTATCGAATGATCCAAAAGCAGGCATTGACTGCATAATTTAGCCGTACCACTCATGGAGTTCAGACTAGACATAGCTGCAACACTAGAAGCGCTCTTGGCCCAAGAAGACACCGATGGAGACAAAAAGATCACTATCAACGATAAGGGACCTAAGGCGTTTAAACTAAGCAATACAGCTGGCGAGGCCTATATGCTTAAAGGAACATATTTCCTGTCCAATCTTTTGCAGGAACTGGTTATTGCCCAACGAGAAGGGGCTAGCCAGACAGTGATTCCATTGAGCAAATTAGAAGAGCCTCCTGCCGATAGGGTTTCGCGTATGATCCGAGATTACTTTTGGGACGGTCTTACCCGCAGCCTAGATGCCGATGGGATCGCCGCTTTGATCTCCGATACTAAGAATGAGTTTTTGGCGGAACAAGCCCTAAAGGTCTATGTGCCCTTTGGAGATAAGACCGCTTTAGAGTACTATAAAGCGCTTGAGGCAGCTCATCCTGTTGAGGTGGTACAATTGCCAGAAGATATTACTCCAGAATATGTAGCTAGCTTGAATGAGCAACCCGGAATTCTCGCTTTGCGGCTTTACAAGCAAGAAGATACATTGCGAGGTGCGCCTTTTGTTGTTCCCGGTGGACGTTTTAACGAAATGTATGGCTGGGATTCCTATTTTGAGAGCATAGGTTTACATATTGACGGTAAGACGCATTTGGCGCTCTCTATGGCCGATAATTTTCAATACCAGATTCAGCATTACGGTAAGATCTTGAATGCAAACAGGTCTTACTACCTCACCCGAACACAACCACCTTTCTATTCGAGTCAGATCCGAGAAGTATTTGAGAAGACTGGGGACGTCCAATGGCTGGCTTCCCATTTGGCCACGGCTATCACAGAATACGAAACTGTTTGGATGGTTCCGGGTAAACGTCTAACAGCTATCGGGCTTAACCGATTCTTAGCAGAAGGCATTGGAATCACTCCAGAGGCAGAATCCGGTCATTACGATTCTGTGATTGGTCCGCACGCCCAGCAGGCTGGCATCAGCATACAAGAATACATCGACCAGTACGCTAGTGGCACTATAAAGAATAAGGCTTTGGATACCTATTTTGTTCATGACAGAACGGTACGCGAGTCTGGCCACGATACTTCATACCGTCTGGAAGGACGTTGTGCAGATCTGGTCTTGGTAGAACTCAATGCCTTTCTCTATAAATACGAAACCGATTTTGCCTATTTGATAAAAGAGGTTTTTGACGATCATTTCGTTCTTGGCGATAAGGTGTATCACAGCGGGCAATTCACAAGAGCTGCTGCAAAGAGAAAAGAATTGGTAGACCGTTATTTATGGAATGAGCCGGCAGGTACTTATTTAGATTACGACATCAACATCAATGAACAAGTAGCTTTTAATTCTGCAACCGCATTAACGCCACTTTGGTGTGGAATGGCTTCCCAGCAGCAAGCACAGGCTTTAATAGAAAATCTGCTACCAAAACTCATGGAGCAAGGAGGAATTGCTTCTTGTGATGCAGCAAGTAGAGGAGCTATCGGGCCAGAGCGACCGCAGCGTCAATGGGATTACCCTAACGGTTGGGCTCCGCATCAGATGATGATCTGGAAAGGTTTACAAGCCTATGGTTTTCACAAGGAATTGCAGGAGGCCGTTTACCGATGGCTTTATATGATAGTGCGAAATGCTGCGGACTACAACGGTACTATTCCGGAGAAATACGACGTGGTAAAGGCCACGCATCTGGTCTTTGCAGAATACGGCAATGTAGGAACCGAATTTGAATATATTACCACAGAGGGCTTTGGGTGGATGAACGCCTCCTACCAATATGGCCTTACTTTTTTAAACGATCAATTACGGGAGGAACTAAACCAACTCACGCCTCCAGAACAACTGTTTTAATGGATCAAAAACAACAACTCGATATCATTTGTGCAGGGGAAACCCTAATCGATTTTATAGGAAATCAAAAAGAGCGACCTATAGCAGAGATAAAAGACTATCACAGATATTTAGGTGGGTCTCCAACAAATGTTGCTATGAATCTGGCTCGCTTTGGCTTAAATGTAGGCCTGATCGCCGCCATTGGTAAGGACGGCTTTGGCACCTACATCAAAGAGCGGTTTGAGGAAGCAGACATAAATCTCAATGGTTTGCAAGAAGTAGAAACGCACCCAACAACGGTCATCTTTGTGTCAAGAACCGAAGGTAGTCCAGAGTTTATACCTATGCGGGCCGCAGATTATCAGATTAGTGCCGAGCGGCTTCCTTTAGAAGATCTCAAAAGAACTCGACTTTTTCACTGTAGTTGTTTTGGACTTAGCCGTCAACCGGCAAGAGAAAGTATATTACAAGCAGCACAAATTGCCCATAGCGCTGGAGCTACGGTGAGCATTGATATCAATTACGCACCTTCTATTTGGCCAGATAGAGCAGAGGCTCTAGAAGTGGTAAAGAAATATTGTGCTTACGGCGCCCTTATAAAGGCAAGTCTAGACGATGTAGAACGTATTTTTGGCTATGTGCTCGAACCGAAAGAACTCTTTAAGACCTTACACGATTGGGGTGCTAAAATGATCTGTCTTACCCTAGGTAAAAAAGGGGCGATGTTATCGCAGCCGGGTGTAGAACCTATCGAATTGCCGGCAATGAAAGTAGAGAAGATCATGGATGCTACAGGAGCTGGAGATGCTTTTTGGAGCGGATTCCTATTTGCTTATTTAAAAGAGATGTCTCCCAGAGATTGTATGAGTACAGGTCTTAAGACAGCAGCTATCAAACTTCAAAACGTGGGCCGTATTCCGGATTATGCAAGCATGCTGCACACGGTGCTAAATCTTTAGAGCATGGAGGCATTGACCTATGATGTGGTCGTAGTTGGTGGCGGTGCTGCCGGATTTTTCTGTGCCATCAATTTGGCCGAACAAAGGCCAGATCTCAAAATTGTCATTTTAGAGAAATCAAAGTCTGTTTTGCAAAAGGTGCGTATCTCTGGAGGTGGACGTTGCAATGTTACTCATGCTGAGTTCGATCCGAAGTCATTGACAGCCTACTATCCCAGAGGAGAGAAAGAATTGTTAGGGCCTTTTCACAAGTTTATGACCGGCGATACGGTAGCATGGTTTGAGTCACGAGGCGTACCGCTAAAAATAGAAGAGGATGGGCGGATGTTTCCCATATCAGACAGTTCTCAAAGCATTATTTCTTGTTTCGAAGAGGCCGTGAACCGTTTAGGAATCGAGATCTTGCTACAACAGAATTTGGTAGATCTGAAACCAACTGACGCTGGATTTGAGCTAAACACTACTACCTCTAATTTTAGAGCTAAGGCGGTTGTTATTGCTGCAGGAAGCAGCAAGAAGATCTGGCAATTACTGGCCGATAAGGGACATACCATAGTCCCGCCAGTTCCATCGCTTTTTACCTTTAATATAGACAATGAGGCCTTGTTAGCCTTACAAGGATTGAGTCAACCCGCCACGGTAGAACTACTTAACGAAACCGGGAAAGCATGGCAAAGTCAAGCGGGTCCGGTTCTGGTAACACATTGGGGGCTTAGCGGGCCAGGAGTTCTGAAACTTTCAGCTGTTGCCGCCAGAGAACTTGCCGCTTGTGACTATAAGTTTAATATTCGGTTGGCTTGGTTGGAGTTGCAAGAGCAGGAGCTCTTTGAGCATTTAAAGTCATTGCGCCTTAAGCGAGCCAAGCAACAATTACAGAATGGTTACGAGTTGGATATGCCCAAGCGTTTGTGGAGCTATCTTTTGGACCGAGCTGGACTTAATCCCAAAGCCTTGTGGAGTGACCAATCCAATACTAAGCTGCAGCAATTGACAAACACTGTGCTCAAGGATGTGTATAAGGTCACAGGAAAAAGCACATACAAAGATGAGTTCGTTACAGCTGGCGGTGTTGCGCTGAGTGAGCTCAATTTTAAAAACTTTGAAAGTAAGGTCGTCTCAAGGCTGTATATGGCCGGAGAGGTGATCAATGTCGATGCCTTGACCGGAGGTTTCAATTTTCAAAACGCGTGGACAGGAGCTTACCTAATTGCTCAAGATCTCAGCGATACTATTTAAATAGCGCATCAACTGCAGCATTTAAAAAGAGTTCTGGACTGTTCCAGGCTTGATCGTGTGGATGCTCGAAATGAAACTTCACATGACTACAAAGCAGGTCGAAAAAGAGAATCCCAGCTCCTTTATTTGAAAAATTCTTGAGTAGTAATTGGGTTTTTCCAACTTCCATGCGCTGAGCTAGAGCGGATTCGAATTCGTGCTGCGCATCCGCCGCGAGGCTAACATAATTGTTCAGTTCTCGTAATTGCAAGAACAATTTAAAACGGGTCTTGTCTTTTCTCATGAATTCCGAAAGGCCAGTATAGATCTTCGAAATAAGGATGTTAAAGTCGTCTTCGGCAGTTAAGTCAGAGAGGCTTATAGTTAAATCTTTGTAATAATCTGCCAGCAATTGACCGTAGAGTAAATCTTTGGAGGGGTAGAATTGATAAATGGTGCCTACGGCGATGTTCGCGTCCTTGGCAATAGCTTTCATAGGGGTAGCGTGCAGGCCAAGCTGGTCTGCTAAGTATGCTGCGGAGCGATGTAGTCTTTCTTTTTTGTTGTTTATCATTAATTATGAATGAACGTTCATTTTATAAATGTACAAAAAAATAATCGTATGGATCTTCGGGCATTCTAAACAAATGAAATGCTACCATTCAGTATCTTTGCACTCATGGCTACACTACATCAGGAATTTTTACCTTCTGCATACACCAATACAGTGACTTCTGGTTCTGTCGCTTGGAAGTCACCCAGCAATATCGCCTTGGTGAAATATTGGGGGAAACACGGGCAACAACTGCCCAAGAATGCATCCATTAGTTTTACCTTAGATCACTGTGCTACTTCTACACGCTTAGAGTTTAGCCAAAAGGAGTCAGCTGGTTTTGATATTACCGTCCTTTTAGATGGTAAGGTTCAGGAGGATTTTGTGCCAAAGATCGAGAAGTTCTTTAACGTAGCTAAGCCTTATTTGCCCTTCCTGGAGCAGTACAGCTTTACACTACATACCAGCAATAGTTTTCCGCATAGTAGTGGGATTGCTTCTTCGGCTAGTGGTATGAGTGCCCTTGCGCTATGTCTCCTGGACTTGGAAGATCAATTAAGAGATGCTCCAATGAGCGCAGCTGCTTTCAATACAAAGGCTTCTTTTCTTTCTCGTTTGGGCTCTGGTAGTGCCTCACGAAGTATAGATGGAGGCTTGGTGGTCTGGGGGGAACATCACGAAGTTGAAGGCTCTAGTGACCTTTTTGCGGTGCAATATTCAGAGGAGGTTCATCCTGTTTTCCAAGATTATTGTGATACCGTTCTTTTGGTGGATACTGGCGAAAAGGTGGTTAGTAGTACTGTAGGACATGGCCTTATGCACGGGCATCCGTTTGCAGAGCAGCGATTTGCTCAGGCCAATGCCAATCTAAAGGCTATAAAACCTATACTAGCAAAAGGTGACCTTGAAGCCTTTATGGCATTAGTAGAATCCGAAGCCTTGAGTTTGCATGCTATGATGCTTAGTTCTTCACCTTATTTTATACTGATGAAACCAGCTACCTTGGCCATCATTAACCGAATATGGAGTTTTAGAAAAGAGACGGGTGTTCCTGCGTGTTTCACCTTAGATGCCGGTGCCAATGTGCATCTGCTTTATCCTGCTGCACATAAAGAAGCTGTTCACAACTTGATCGATTCTGAGCTTAAAGCCCATTGCAAAAATGGAGCCTATATACACGATGGTGTCGGGAAAGGCGCGGTAAGGCTTTAATAGCCAGTCTTTTATTTAGGTAGGATTTTACTCTTTAAGTGAAAATCATGTTGTATTTTTGTAATACTAAAGTAGGATGTAACATTTTTACCTACCTTACGCCCAATACAGTATCATGAGAGGACCTCTTTTTTACTCTAAAATCTTGCTCTTTGGTGAATATGGTATCATCAAAGATTCTAAAGGTTTATCTATCCCTTATAACTTTTATAACGGAGCCCTAAAGATAGACGAGCATAAGACTGTAGCCACACATCGTTCCAATCAGAGCTTAAAACGCTTTGCCGGACATTTAAAGCAATTGCAACAAGAACAACCAGAATTGGTTCAATTTGACATTGCAGCACTAGAGGCCGATATCGAAAATGGACTCTACTTTGATTCTAGTATTCCAGAGGGGTACGGTGTAGGAAGTAGCGGTGCTTTGGTAGCAGCGGTCTATGATAAATACGCTACAGACAAGATCACGGTTCTAGAGAACTTCACTCGTGAAAAGCTGCTGCAACTCAAGCAGATCTTTGGTGCCATGGAATCATTCTTCCACGGAAAGTCCTCTGGATTGGACCCACTAAACAGTTACTTGAGTCTACCGATCTTGATCAATTCTAAAGACAGCATTGAACCAGCAGGTATTCCTTCTCAACACCAGGCCGGAAAAGGAGCTGTATTCTTGCTCGATAGCGGAACAACTGGCGAGACTGCACCTATGGTACAGATCTTTATGGAGAATATGAAGCAAGAAGGCTTCAGAAAAATGCTAAAGGACCAGTTTGTAAAGCATACCGATGCCTGTGTAGAAGATTTCCTCAAAGGAGATGTGAGTTCGCTTTTCCGCAACGTTAAGCATTTATCTAAGGTGGTATTGGATAACTTTAAGCCGATGATCCCTAAAGAATTTCACACCTTGTGGAAAAAGGGAATCGAGACCAATGCCTACTACTTAAAATTATGTGGTTCCGGCGGTGGCGGATATATGCTAGGCTTTACCCAAGACATGGAAAAGGCCCAGCAAGCCCTACAAGGTCATAAGTTAGAAGTGGTCTACACCTTTTAATCTGGACTCCTTTAAGAATCCTTAGTTCACAACACTATGTTGTCTCGCAAAAACAAACTGCTCATCACCAAGGCGCTGAGCTTGTTTTCTGTTGTTCGAGGCTACAATATCCTGGTCATTGTCATAGCACAATACCTCACTTCTATTTACATTTTGGCACCACAACTTCCGCTGGGCGATGTGGTCTTTGATCCTAATCTGCTCATGTTGGTGTTGGCCTCAGCCGTGGCAATAGCGGGAGGTTATATAATCAATAATTTTTACGACAGTGAAAAGGACCTGATCAACCGACCTAGAAAATCTATGTTAGATCGTTTGGTAAGTCAGCGGACTAAACTCAGCGTTTATTTTGTGCTCAACTTTATGTCTGTGGTCTTTGCAAGTTATGTGTCCTTTAGAGCCGTGATCTTCTTCTCGGCTTATATCTTCGGAATCTGGCTTTACTCTCACAAATTCAAGAGAATAACAGGCCTAGGAAATATCATTGCCGCCATGCTATCGGTAACTCCCTTTTTTGCGGTCTTTATTTACTACAGCAACTTCGATACGGTGATCTTTGTGCATGCCACTTTTTTGTTTTTATTACTGTGGATGCGAGAAGTTGTGAAGGACCTCGAAAACCTGAAAGGCGACCTTACCCTAAACTATAAGACCGTTCCGGTAGTCTTTGGAGAGAATCCTGCCAAAGGCCTTATAACAGCGCTTTGCATTTCTACTTTGATACCTATCATTTTGCTGCTTACCTATTATGAGGTCGGTTATATGGATTATTACTTTTATGCTAGCGGATTGGCTTTAATAGGGTTTTTGGTGGTGCTATGGCGTTCCAAAAGAAAGCTACATTACTTAATTTTACACGGCCTGCTGAAAGGAATCATTGTCCTGGGCGTCTTTAGTATAGTACTGATCAATGTCGATCTGATCTTGAAACGATTTTTATAATGAGTAACCCGAACACCTTAAAAGTGGCCATGGCGCAGATCGCGCCAGTATGGCTCGACAAACAAGCGACTTTAGATAAAGTGGCCCATCAGATTGAACTGGCTACAAAAGAAGATACAGAGCTTATTGTCTTTGGAGAAGGCTTAGTGCCGGGTTATCCATTTTGGTTGGCCTTGACTCATGGCGCCGGATGGAATTTAGACATCAACAAGACCTTGCATGCTCATTATGTGAACAATGCGGTTTGTATTGAAAAGGGTGAACTCGATGCCGTATGTGCTTTAGCTGCTAAACATCAAATGGCTGTTTATCTAGGCATCATAGAACGCCCTTTGGATAGAGGCGGTAAGAGCATTTACGCTTCATTGGTTTATATCGATCAGCAAGGAAAGATCCAATCGGTCCACAGAAAGTTGCAACCAACTTACGACGAACGCCTAACTTGGTCCCCGGGAGATGGTCACGGTTTACGTGTACATTCCCTAAAGCGATTTACCGCTGGAGGCTTGAACTGCTGGGAGAATTGGATGCCATTGCCTCGTGCTTCGCTCTATGCCCAAGGGGAAGATCTGCATATCGCTGTTTGGCCAGGAAGCGATCACAATACCAAAGATATTACGCGATTCATGGCCAGAGAAGGTCGGAGCTATGTGATCTCTGTTTCTGCTTTGATGCGTCCGGAAAACTTTCCTAAAGACACGCCCTATTTAGAAGAATTGCTTAAAAATGCTCCCGAGGTCTTGGCCAATGGAGGGAGCGCCATAGCTGGCCCCGATGGAGAATGGGTCATTCCTCCAGTATTAGACAAAGAAGGAAATATCTACGCGACCCTAGATTATGAGCGTGTTTTGCAAGAACGACAGAACTTTGATCCGGTTGGGCATTACTCTCGTCCGGACGTGACTCAGCTTCAGGTAAATAGGCAAAGACAATCTACTGCAAGTTTTAACGATTAAAAATTTTTGCATTCACCTTTATACTATCTTTGCGGCAAATTTTAAGACATGCAGCGAGGAGGTAGAAAAGGCAATTCCAACAACAAATCCGCCAACTTTAAAAAAGGTCCGGCTAAAAAATCCGGAGCAAAGAAGTCGGCACCGAAAGAACAGTCGGGAATCAGACTGAACAAATACATTGCAAACAGTGGGGTTTGTTCTCGTCGTGAGGCGGATATGTATATCGCTACCGGCCAGGTGATGGTAAATGGTCAAGTGGTTGACCAAATGGGCTATCGCGTTCAACCGGGTGATGAGGTAAAATTTGATGGCGCTCGAATTCAACCAGAGCCAAATGCTTATGTCTTGTTGAATAAGCCTAAAGGTTTTGCGGTGACTACCAGTGCAGAAAAAGGTAATACGGTAATGGATCTTGTGGCTAAGAGTACCAAAGCCAACATCAAGCCAATTGGTCGCTTGGGGCGCAATGCCACAGGCTTATTGTTGTTCACTAACGATGCTGCTATCAACGCCAAGTTCACGAATTCTCCAAAGGCCCCAGGGCGGTTGTTTCATATCGAGTTAGACAAGAACTTAAAGGCCGAAGACCTCAGAAAGATCAAAGAAGGCTTTAAGATCGACAATAACGAGATCCAAGTAGAAGACATTTCTTATGTGGATAAGGCTCCTAAAAAAGAGGTAGGTCTAAAGATCAAACACACAGGAACCAGTATTGTGCGTACTATTTTTGAACACTTCGGATATCAGGTAGTTCGTATGGACTGTGTAACTATTGGGAGTCTGACAAAGAAAGATCTTCCTCGAGGGCGTTGGCGTCATCTTTCTGAGCAAGAAGTGGCTTATCTAAAGATGCTTTAGGAGCTGCTTTAAAACCGATCCTCCACAAGTCCCAGATAAACACCGCTAATACCACTGTATACTCTAAGGCTACTAGGTATAGGTTTTCGTTAAAACCTTCATATCCGTAGGCGCTATAAGAAAAGAACACCATAAGTGACCATACCAGCGCAAAGCGATAACGCGTAAAAATGGATAGTACCAGTGGAGTGGCAATATACCACGGGTGGACCGTGGTAGAAAGTAAAAAGTAAAAGCTCACGGCCAATAAGAGTCCGCTCATAAGGTCTTTTGCGCTTCGAATTCTTCTAAACAAGCCCATCAAGACCAGTACACCAATAATGATAAGGGGTAAGATCTTGCCCACATCGGCTATGATATTCCAACCCACTGTTTGATAGCCAATATAGCGGATAATATAGTAGACACTGGCATTGAATTCAAAGGTCTGAAACCACAAGCCTATGGATTGAGAAAAGTTGTCCAAAAAGTCAAGGGAAAAAAAGGCCATAAAACTCCCTGCGGCTAAGATAATGGCCATGCCGTAGAACTCGTACATATTTCTAAAGCCACCTTGAAAGGTCTTCTTCGGAATAAAATACCTAAAGAAGAGCGGCAACAACATCAGCGGGATCAGTTTGACAGAGATCGACATACCCACTAGACAAGCTGCCAAGACATGATGTTTTTTGATCAGTAATAAAACTCCCGCCAATAAAAAGAACAGCATACTGCCTTCAAAGTGCAGGTTGCCTGTTAATTCTATTATTATAAAAGGGTTCAGAAAGTACCAAAAGATACGTCTGGAATCGAGTCTTAAATGTTCTAACATCTTTTTTCCAACCCATAGGATCCCTAGATCTGCTAGTATGAGTAGTGCACGCATGGCTACTACCGTTCCTAAAATGGAACTTCCACCCAACCAAGCACTCAAGGCAAAGAATCCCTGATTCAGTGGTGGGTAATTGCTGTAATGACTGGCATTGAGATCGCCCATACCCGCGAACAAGACCTCGGCCTCAATGATTCTAATGGGTTCTTGGAATCGGCTTACGTATTGCTCGGTCAAGACTTCAAAGACGGTATAATCATAAGGGTTTAGTCCGGCCAATATCACCCGACCATCCCAGATAAAACGATAAAAGTCTTGAGAGAGGTTGGGTAAAACCAAGAGCAGCAGTAATCGGAAGCCCAAACCGATCCAAACCAATTTCCAAAAACTCAATTTGGGGTTGTAGGTAAGAATTGCGGCACAACCAAACAGCAACAGAACTCCTAGTATAAGGGTGGAGAAGTCTTCGCGCTCTAGGTGGTAGCCCATATAATAATAGGCCAGTAAACTAAAAAGGATCGCCAGCACTGCTGCAAGCGATCCTTTTAGATATGTTTTAAGCGCATTCAAGTCTTAGTCTTTCCACTCAGCGATAAACAAATTGGTGTCTCGCGTGCCGCCGTTATTTCTGTTAGACGAGAAGGCCAAATAGCGACCGTCATTAGAAAACACAGGGAATGCGTCAAAGGTCTTGCCATGGGTAATTCGCTCTAAGTTGCGACCGTCTAGGTCTATCATATAGAGGTTAAACGGAAATCCGCCGGCATTTTCGTGATTACTGGAAAAGATGATCTTCTCTCCAGAAGGGTGAAAGAAAGGACTCCAGTTGGCATTGCCTAAGTTGGTAAGCTGTCTTAGGTCCGATCCGTCTGCATTACAGATGTAAAGCTCCATTTCTGTAGGCTGTACCAGGCCACGTGCCAAAAGGTCTTTGTATTCTTTGATCTCTGCTTCGGTTTTTGGACGACTTGATCGGAAAATGATCTTGCTTCCATCCGGAGAGAAAAAGGCTCCGCCGTCATAACCAAGTTCGTCTGTGATCTGCACCACATCACTACCGTCCAAGTTCATGGTATATAATTCCAGATCGCCAGAACGGGTAGAAGTAAATACAATACGGTCTCCTTTAGGCGATACGGTAGGCTCGGCATCATAACCGGGTTCATTGGTCAATTGCGCAGTAATGTTCCCTTCTAGATCGGCAACAAAAATGTCAAAGGAATCGTAAACCGGCCAAACGTATTTACCGTTCTCACGCAGCGGTACCTCCGGGCAATTCTCGTCGACCAAATGGGTCGAGGCGTAGATGATATGCTTGTTGTCTGGTAAGAAATACGAGCAGGTGGTACGTCCATTTCCGGTACTGATCATTGGTGGCTGTTTGTCCATTAGACTTTCGCCAACATTGAGTAAGAACATTTGGTCACACTCCACTCCCCATTTTCCGTAATCGGACTGGAAAATCATCTGTTTGTCGTCAAAACTCCAGTAAGCTTCGGCATTGTTGCCGCCAAAAGTTACCTGTTTAATGCTTTTAAAGTGCTTCTCCTCCGGATAGATAAGGGTGTCAGAACTCATCTCCATCATGTTAGGACGCTCTTCGGTTTTTGGTTGAGCATCGCTGAGATTCTCGGTTGGAGTCTCGCCTGTATTTTGCTTACAACCAATCAGTAATATTAGTAAAGCAAAGATTGGGATACGGATCATTTTTGAACTAATTTTGTGCAAAAATACGGATATGAGGGCAATTATTGGCATCCTAATAGCAATCGCTTTGATCGGTTGTAAGAAAGAAGTTGAAAAACCAGTGAGTATGCAAGATGATGTGGCTTTTTTAGCTTCGGATTCACTCCAGGGAAGAGATACCGGAACGCCTTATGAATTGATGGCTGCGGATTATATCCAAAAGCGTTATGGAGCCTTAGGCTTGGAGCCCAAAGGAGCTGGTGGTTACTATCAGACCTTTACCTTTACGCCTTCTAACGATCCGCATCGCGAAGCCACCTTTGACAGCATTGCCTCAGACGGAACCATTACAGGGACCAATGTGATCGGTTATTTAGACAATAATGCAGAAACTACCGTTGTTATTGGTGCGCATTACGACCATTTGGGCATGGGCGGCGAGGGTTCGCTTTACCGAGAAGGGCAAGCCATTCACAACGGGGCCGATGACAACGCCAGTGGCGTGGCCGTAATGCTCAATTTGGCTAAAAAGGTGCAAGACAGCGCCCTTACCAAGAACAACTTTCTTTTTATCGCTTTTTCTGGAGAAGAACTGGGCCTTCTAGGGTCTAACTTCTTTGCTAAGAATCCAACCATAGACTTGGATAAGGTGACCTATATGATCAACATGGACATGGTGGGTCGACTCAACGAAGAAAAGCAATTGGCTGTGCACGGCGTTGGGACCTCTCCTGTTTTTAAGCAGACCTTGTTTGTGAACAATAACGACCGTTTTCAAGTATCTGAACACGAGTCTGGAGTTGGACCATCTGACCACACCTCTTTCTACCTACAAGATATTCCTGTCTTGCATTTCTTTACAGGACAACATGAAGATTATCACAAGCCCGGAGATGATGCTGAGAAGCTGAACTACGAAGGTATGGAGGCTATTTCAAGCTATATTTTCGATATTGTCAAAGACCTAGGAAGTCAAGGAGAATTGGCCTTTAAGAAGACCAAGAATGAAAGCGAAGAGGTGCCGCGTTTTAAGGTTGGCTTGGGTGTAGTTCCAGATTATTTATACAGCGGAGAAGGGATGCGCATAGATGGAGTTTCAGAAGATCGTCCGGCCCAGCGAGCTGGTCTTGTCAAGGGTGATATCGTTGTAAAAATGGGCGATTCAACCGTGACAGATATGATGAGCTATATGCGCGCTTTATCGTCCTTTGAACAAGGACAAAAAACCAAAGTGATCGTTCAGCGTGACGGAAAAGAAGTGACCGTAGAGGTTGAATTCTAGGCGCGACTAAAGAGACTTTTAAAGAACACGTAGCCAAAGCCTATAAAGAGCATCAGGTGGAAAGGGAACAATCCGAAGTCACCCCCCTGATCTCCCACCACAAAGGCAGAGTACATTCCAAAGCCAAAGTAGAGCATCAGTAGTCCTTCTACTATGATGTTAGGCGATAGATTCTTTCTGAGGTATTTATTGCCCTTCCAGCTGTCCTTTAAACTGCTGATGTTGAATTTAGGTGTTCTGATAAATTCGCTCTTTTTCCCAATATGACCTTCTAGAACTGCAATTGAATTGTGCAAGGAGAAGCCCATGGCAACAGAGAAGAAGGTAAAGAACATGCCTATATATTCTAAGAAGTTCTTCCAACCACCACCATATATATTGCGGTAGGTGAACCAATAACAAATAAAGAAGATCACCGTGCTGATAACAAAGAAACTCATCACGATGAAATACACCTTCAAGTGTTCATACTCGTTTTTTATGTAGAGGATAGGGATACTCAAAATCGCTACAATGAGCACGTTCAAGAACATGGTACTATTTAACAAATGCAGTATTCCATGCACTTTGGTCTTTGCAGAAATGTTCTGACTCTTAAGTAGCCTGGAAAGCATCTTTCTAAAGTTTTCTGCACCGCCTTTGTTCCAACGGAATTGCTGTGAACGTGCTGCAGATATGACCACTGGTAACTCCGCAGGAGTCTCCACTTCTTCCAAATACTTGAATTTCCAATCCTTGAGTTGGGCGCGGTAAGACAGGTCTAAGTCTTCTGTCAAGGTATCGCCTTCCCAGTTCCCCGCATCGATGATACACGCCTTGCGCCACACCCCGGCGGTTCCGTTAAAATTTATAAAGTGCCCTTTAGAATTGCGCCCCACTTGTTCTAAGGTAAAGTGCGCATCCAAGGCAAAAGCTTGAACTCTTGTAAGTAGAGAATAGTCTCTGTTGAGATGCCCCCAGCGGGTTTGCACCACTCCGATCTGCTCGTCTTTAAAGTAAGGAATGGTCTTTTTTAGCCAATCGGGTTGGGGTAAAAAGTCTGCATCGAATATGGCGATATATTCTCCTTTTGCAGTTTTAAGCCCCTCTTTTAAGGCCCCTGCTTTAAAGCCCACACGATCTTCTCGGCTCAAGTGAACAATGTCTAGACCTGACTTCTGCAACTCGGCGATCTGTGCAGCCGTTTTCTCAAAGGACTCGTCGGTAGAATCATCCAGTACCTGAATTTCTAATTTGTCTTTGGGATATTCGAGCTTCGCAATATTGCTCAAAAGACGCTCCATAACATAGAGCTCATTGTACACGGGTAATTGAACCGTCACAGCAGGAACCTGTGTGGGGTCGCTTAAGTCGAATTTTGGAGAATTGCGTTGGGTTCTTCTGGCACGCAGATAGTTGAACAACAAATTCAGCTGCGCCAAAGCATACATGAATATCATGATCAGCGCTGCCGAATAAATGATCAATATGAGCGTTTCGAGTATCATCCTTTTATACTGTATTTAAAAATCCACCCCAAGATTTTTACGCCTGCAAAGATAGCACCTTTTACTGTTCCAGAAACCTTGGAAACCCCAATTCTATTGCGATATTTGACCGGTAACTCCCGGTAGCTGTACTTCTTTTTCAGCGCTTTTAGTTGCATTTCCACTGTCCAGCCATAGGTCTTGTCTTCCATGTTCAGGGCTAACAACTTGTCGTACTTTATGGCTCTGAACGGTCCAAGATCTGTAAATGTCGATCTAAAAAAGACCTTCATTAAAGTAGTGGCTAACCAGTTGCCAAATATTTGCGGCCCGGTCATAGAACCAGCCTCTCGCAATTCCGGAACGCGCGCTCCTACGACAAAATCAATATCGTCTTCTACAATTGGGGCCACAAGTTTAGTGAGTTCTTCTGGGTAATCGCTGTAGTCTCCGTCTAAGAAAACAACAATATCGGGCAAGGGTTCATTTGCGGCGATGTAATGCATCCCTTTCAGACAAGCATAACCATAACCTTTGCGCTGTTCTTGCAAAACAGTAGCTCCTGCCTCTTTGGCTTGCTGTTCCGTCGCGTCCGTTGAGTTGTTGCTCACCACTATAACCTCAGTAACAGTAGCAGGAATATCTCTAATTACCTTACCTATGGAATCTTCTTCGTTATAGGCAGGTATAATTACTTTTATAAGGGGATTCATCGAAACGATATGTCGGGATTGTCTTTTTTAAACTCGCGAACCGAACTCCATTCTCCAACCTTTTTGTCGGCTATATATTTTTCGGCAAGTACGAGTTTGTTGCCTACATAGCGCAGACAATACCCGTTCTTTTGGTTGTTCTTGTATTGGAATTTACTCTTCTTTCGGCTGCCAAGTTCGTAAAAAATCCACCAATTCTCTATGCTTCCCCAGACAAAGTGTCCTTCTTTTTTTAACTGGCCTTGCGCATAGTAGAAGTGCCAGTAACCATGCATTGTATCTTCTTGGTAATGTCCTTTTGCCGCTACTTTCCCGTTGGGATGGTAATAGATCCAGAAATCGGTCTTTAGTTGGTTGGTCAACCAGCCTTCGGCCTTGAGTTGTCCGTCTGGGAAGTAAGTCTTGTGGTAGGTCTTCTCTAAAGCAAATGTGACCTGCCACCCCAAAAGGAGTAACAAGCCACTGCAGATTATTTTACTTTGTAATTCCATTACACAGCTTTAGACGTTGCTGTGCTAATAGCCTAACGCTATCGCTGTGTTTTTTTGGAATTTTTTATTATTTCTGATTCACCAAGGCCATAAGGTCAACATCATTGCCCAGCAAAACATCTTTGGAGTTGATACGGCCCTTGGTGTCGGCATTTTCCAATTTAAGTACTCCACGAGGGCATACTGCGGAGCAGATCCCGCAACCCACACAGCTGGCGCGTACTATGTTTGCTCCTTTCTGAGCATAGGCACGAACGTCTATTCCCATTTCGCAATAGGTAGAACAGTTTCCACAAGAAATACATTGCCCGCCGTTTGTAGTGATTCTGAATTTAGAGAAAAGACGCTGCTGCAGGCCTAGAATAGCCGCCATAGGGCAGCCCATTCTACACCAAACGCGGTTTCCAAAAATGGGGTAGAAACCTGTTCCTATCACACCACTGAATACAGATCCGATTAAGAATCCATAAGTAGATCGCACTTCGTGAGTTTGAAAGAGCAAAAGCGTATTGGTAGTTGAACTGAAATGCAAGCCTATTAAGGCCAAAATGATTACCAGGTAACCAATAGCTCCGTAACGAGCATCCTTTTTAAGTTCGTGTCTTTTGTATTTCCAGATCAATCCAAAGATCAGTGTTAGAACAACTCCAACGCTAATTAAAAAAGTACTTTGACTAAACCAATATTTGCTGCCGTCTCCAAGGTAAGAGTGAATTACACCTGTGGTGGTCACTACTGCAAAAACCAAGACCGAATGTACTACCCAGCGCTCCACTCGCCAGGCCATTCTGGACTTATCACTGAGTTGTCTAAACGAATCTCCAGCCGTTTCTGCCAAGCCTCCGCAACCACAAACCCAGCTGCAATACCAGCGTTTTCCGTAACGGTAAGTGAGTATAGGGGTAATGACCAAGATGGAGGCAATTCCCCAGATAAGTAAGGTGAGGCCAAAACTGCCATTGATCAATAAGGCATCAACATTCCATTGATCAAACAGGTAATAGTTGAGAGGCCAAACGTTCTTAAGGTCGTAATAGGGTAGATCTCCATTAAGACGAGCCATGATCTCAGGGATCAAAAAGGCAAAGACCGTCTGAAAGAACATCACACTCCCGGTGCGGATCTTTTCGTAGGTATTGTGGCGGTATTTCCAGATGAATTTGATACCAAAGGCCAAAATGGCCAAAGTGTAAAGCGTTCCGTATACAAACCACTGGCTAGCAGGTTGGCCTTTTAAGGCGTAGCTCAAGGGGTCAAAAAGTCCAATAAGCCCAGTGTTTTCTGCACCACCACTGCCTTGACCTAACAGCTCTGCAAAGAAATACAAGACAATGTAAAATCCGGTTAAACTGATCCCGGCTACCCAAGCCCAAAAGCCTCGGTTGGAGATAGATTTTAACCATACGCCGTGGTTTTTTATTCCTGGTAAGGTGTCTTTATACAAGGATTTGCTATACACCAGGATACCAACGCCTATAGACAGCAAGGCCAAGCTAAGCCACAAGCCTTGGTTGGGTAAACTCACATTAAACGTTGCCAAAGTGAGGATGCCCAAACCGAATAAACCGAGTAGGGTTCCTATTTTTTGTCCTGTTTTCATGGCTACCGGAGGCCCTCCAGCTAAGCTCATGGATTTATCGACTCTACTCATGATTATGCGGTTTGTAATTGATTGGCAAATGCCTGATTAATACTGTTTTCAAAATGTGCAAAGAACTCCGGGTCAAAGTTTGCTTGTTTGAGATTGGCCATCACGTAATCTACATCACGTGCTTCCGTCAGCCAGCGGTCAAACACTTCGTGTCTCATACGGATGCCAAAGGTGTTGATTCCCAAGAAGAGTCTACTGTCTTTGTGGTAGGCCACCGTGATGCATTTGGTATCATCTTGGTGGGCCCAATGAAAATGTTGCTCGTAGTCTTTTTTGTTGCGTTCGCTAAAGACCCAGCCGTAAGTTTGGTATTCGATATCAAAGAACTTAGCCGAATTAAACCAATGACCGGGCTTGTACTCGGTTGGGTTGCCACAAAGGGTTTGCGCCAAAGCTTCGCCCATCATGCGGCCCGTGTACCACACGGCTTCAATTGGGCGTCTGTTGCCTATGGCTTCACGCTGCTCCGCGCAGTCGCCAATGGCGTAAACATTCTTGGCCGAAGTTTCTAAAAGGCGATTGACCTTAATACCCCGACCTAATTCAATGCCGCTGTCTTTTAAAAAGTCAATATTGGGAGAAACGCCTGCCGTAAGACCTACTAGGTCACAGGCTAGCTCTTCTCCGGTTTCTTCAATAACAACAGCGCGGGCACGGCCGTGCTCGTCCGATAAGATCTCCTTGAGGTTACTGGCAAGTCTTAGATCTATATGGTGATTTTTGATGTGTCTGTTGATCATTGCACTCTCCACGTTGGGTAATACACCATTCCAAAAACTATCCTCTCGAACTAAAAAAGTGACAGGAATACCTCGAGTACTGAGCATTTCTGCCAGTTCTATACCTATAAGTCCTCCTCCAACTATAACAGCCCGTTTGCAAACTTCTTTGTTGGGAGCATTAACTTCTAAAAGGTCTAGATCTTGCTTAGAATATAAGCCTTGAACTCCTTGCAGGTCTTGTCCGGGCCAACCAAACTTGTTCGGTTTTGAGCCAGTGGCTAACACCAGTTTGTCGTAGTTCAAAGAGCTGCCGTCTGCAAATTGCAAGCTCTTGTTTGCCGTGTCTACGGATTCCACAAAGCCGCGTTTAAGTTCAATTCGATTTTCCTTCCAGAACCAATCCTCGTAGGGTTTGGTGTGCTCGTATTTCATGTGTCCCATATAAATGTACATGAGCGCGGTACGTGAAAAGAAGTGGTCGGTTTCGGCAGAGATGACGGTGATCTTATTATCCGATAATTTGCGCACATGTCGTGCGGTAGTAATGCCGGAGATCCCGTTGCCAATGATTACAATATGTTCCATTCTGGTGAGTTAGTTGTGCGATCAGTCGTACTTAAAGTTAGCAACATTACACAGATCAGCAATATAGAATGGCTTTAAATTTTGTTGGTGACTGTAAGGTTTTGGAAATTCTTGTTTCAGAATTTTTTTTGGATTTCTGTGTAAGTAATCAAATCGAGGCTTCGACCTAAAGGACATCAAAACCAAAAAAATAGACTATGATCTCGCTACGATATATCACTTTTTTATGGCTGATGCTACCGGGTCTATCGGTGGCGCAAACAGCCGATTTCTTTGCAAAGGCAGATGCTTTTTTTAATGCGCATGTTTCCAATGGGAAAGTAGATTATAAGGGCATTGCTGCGGATGCGACCGAGCTAGATGCCCTACTGAGTCTTGCCGCTGACATCAGCGTGAACCCATCCGAAGCAAATAACTATCAAGCCTTTTGGATAAACGCATACAATCTGGCTGTGATTAAGGGAATTGTTGCCAATTACCCCATCAATTCGCCGCTGGATAAGGCAGGATTCTTTGACAAGACCAAATACAATTTAGGTGGCGAAAAGATCACCTTGAACGATATCGAAAACAAAAAATTACGTGCTGTATTCAAAGATGCACGCGTACATTTTGTGCTGGTTTGTGGTGCCCAAGGATGCCCCCCACTGATCAGCAAAGCCTACACTCCAAATAATGTGGAATCTCTTTTACAACAGCAAACAGAGCTGGCGGTAAACAATCCGGATTTCATCAGAATAAAAGGAAAGAAGGTAGGCGTCTCTGAGATTTTTAAATGGTACCAGGAAGATTTTGTGACGCAGGAGCAAACCCTTATCGGGTTTTTGAACAAGTACCGAACTACCCCCATCGCGGAGGGAGCCAAAGTGAGCTACTACAGCTATGACTGGCGCCTGAACGCTCAATAATACATTTTTTAAGTCTTCTGTGTGTTCAAGAGTTTGATACAATAACTCTTGAACCACAAGAAGCACAAACTAAAAGAACAACTATGCAAAAGAAAATAATGCTAACGGTCTTCTTAGGCCTGATTAGCCTTGGCTTAACAGCCCAAGACGACGAACAAACAGCGGGGTCTGTAATTCAAACCTTAACCCCATCAAAATTAATTGGAAAGGGTCAGTATGACCTCAAATGGTTCAACAACCTTTACACTCAAACAGAAAGTACCTTTACCGATGGCGTGGAACCTCGTGAAACTTTCTTCACTTCAACCTTAGAAGCCTATACAGGTATCGGTGAGAACCGCCGTTGGAATCTGGGGGTGATCTTGGAATTTAGAAGTAATGTGATTGCAGATCGCGGCGCCTTAGAGGTCTTTCAGTTCGATGGAGAACGCGGAACGGCTCGCAGTGGTTTCACCTCCATTGCGCCTTCTGTGAAATTTGTACCGCTTAAGAATGTCAATAACTTCTCTATTCAGAGTTCCTTTTTTATCCCTTTGGTAGATAATGAGGTAGAAGAGGGTGTCTTTCTAGATCAAGACGGTTTCATCTGGCATAACCGTTTCTTTTACGACTATACCTTTGCGGGAGGAGATTGGCAGCTATTTACAGAACTCAACTCAGAATTGAATTTTGGAGACAAGGCAGACAGCTTTGCCAACAACAGTTTGCGGTTAACACCTGGAGTTTTCTTGAGTTATTTCCCAAGCAGTAAATTCACCGTACTTGCCTTGGCGCAACATTCGCAACTAATAGATCTGGGGAGTAATTTTTCGCAAGACTTTACAGCGCTTGGTGGCGGACTAAAATACCAATTGACACAGGAGCTCAACCTAGAGGCCTTGTATACCAACTTTGTAAGAGGAAACGACACCGGCCTTGGGGAAACCTTTAATATTGGGTTAAGAGCCGTGTTTTAACCGAGGGAGTTTTGTAAATTCATCTGCTAATAAAATTGCAGATGACCCATACGCTTAAAATTTTTATCATCGGATTGATAGGTGCTGTGACCTTGTCCTGCGCCCAGGAACAACGCAAATTAATTAACGGTGTTAGTTATGTAGCGGCAAGAAATCCGACAGACAATAGTGAGGTAAAGCACGTTTTAGATGTGAATGCCAATTTTGCTGCGGTGATGCCCTTTGGTTTCATCCGCAGTTTAGATACACCAACTATTATCCACAATACCGAGAGGCAGTGGTTTGGTGAAACTCGGGCAGGAGCAACTCAGTATATAAAAGTGCTTAAAGAAAATGGCATAAAGGTCATGGTCAAACCACAGATCTGGATTTGGCGTGGCGAGTTTACCGGCTTTATGAAGATGAAGACAGAAGCAGATTGGAAAACCTTAGAGGATTCTTACCGTTCCTTTATACTTGAGTATGCTCAAATGGCTGCAGAAACTGGAGCCGAGATCTTTTGTATAGGGACCGAGTTGGAGCAGTTCATTGTTAACCGACCTGATTTTTGGAATGGGCTAATAAAAGAGATCAAAGCGATCTATAGTGGTAAACTTACCTATGCTGCCAATTGGGACGAATACAAACGGGTGCCTTTTTGGAATCAACTGGATTACGTAGGTGTTGATGCTTATTTTCCGGTTTCGGAGAGTAAAACGCCAACCGTAGAAGAAGCCAAAGCCGGTTGGCAACGCTGGAAAGAGGAACTGGCTAGCGTTAGTGCTGCGGCAGGACGCCCTATACTTTTTACAGAGTACGGTTACCGTTCTACCGATTTTTCTGGGAAAGAGCCATGGGATAGCGATCACACCAAGACCACGGTGAATTTAGATGCGCAAACCAATACCACACAGGCGCTGTTTGAGTCAGTCTGGTCAGAGAGCTGGTTCGCCGGAGGTTTTATCTGGAAATGGTTCACCTTTGACGAGCGTATTAAAGGCACAGAAGACAGTCAATTCACACCTCAGAATAAACCCGTAGAAAAGATCATTCAACTACAGTACGCCAAACAGTGAGACCCTTAATCTGCATTGCAGTTCTTTTATTGTCGTTTAAAAGCTTCGCACAGGAGGTCTCTGAGATCATCTTTCAAGAAAACAAACGTTCTAAAACGGCTTTTTTGCAGAATTTGGTTGAGCTAAGACCGGGAATGACACTGGATTCCACGCAGCTAGAACGCGATGTGAATTTTATGATCCGCTTGGCGGGAGTTTCACATGCTTATTATCAGGTGCACCCTAAAGCAGATGGGACGTTAAAAGTAGTTTATGGCGTTCAAGACAATTTTACTTTAATTCCGCAGCTCAATGTTTACACAACTAACGACGATGAGTTTGCCTATCGTGTAGGACTATACGAATACAATTTTTTGGGCAGGAATATTACCATAGGTGGCTTTTATCAAGATGATATTTTTTCTTCCTTCGGATTGAATTTTAGAGCGCCAAATCTCTTTTCACGTAAGTTTGGGCTTGCGCTCAACTATGGAGACATTACCACCCTAGAACCCGTATTCCTAGAATCTGGAGATGCAGACTACCGATACAACAACACCTCTGTAGAGGCCTTGGCGTTATACCAGTTTAATTTCTTTCATTCGGCCCAATTGGGGATCAATTTCTTTAATGAGGATTACGACTATGTGGAAGGCGCAACACAAGCTGGAATCCCCTTGGATTTTGACGTGGATAAGCTGCTCTTTAAGGGTATATATGAATACCGAAATGTCGATTTCTATTTCCAGTATTTAGAAGGCTTTCGCAGTATGCTCAATTTGCAATACGTGGTGAGTTCGGAAGCAGTTTTGCCTGACTTTTTTATTGGTTGGAACGATTTTATCTACTACAAACGCGTGGGTGAGCGCGGAAACTGGGCCTCGCGACTACGAGTTGGTCTAGCGTCAAATGACGAATCGCCTTTTGCTCCTTTTGCCGTAGATAATAACTTGAACATACGCGGGGTGGGGAATATCATAGATCGAGGTACTGGCGTTATTGTGCTCAATACAGAATACCGCCACACCCTTATCGACAAAGACTGGTTCGTCTTGCAAGGAAATGTCTTTGTCGACAGTGGGAGTTGGCGTAATCCGGGGGGAGACCTAAGCGATTTTGGCGATAGTCAGAACTTGAGGATATATCCTGGAGTCGGTCTTAGATTCATCCATAAAAGAATCTTTAATGCCATATTTCGTATCGACTACGGCTACGGGATAACCGATAAAGCCACCCGAGGGTTTGTGTTTGGGATAGGTCAATACTTCTAAAAGCGATTCGGCAGACTCAGTTTTCCTTTTAAAGTGAACTCATCGGCAATGGCTTGATCTTTCAGCTTAGTGAAAAAACTGGGCGAATTGTACGTGATTCCATAGGCTGTTCTATCCAATTGTGCATCAAAGGTGATCGTGATGAGCTGGTCGGTAATATTTATCCAGGCTGGAATCTCCTCGCTCACGGCCTTATTCTTAATGGACATTACGCCTTGAAGTTTACAAGTGCCGTTAGCCAAGTCTACAGGATCTGTCAAGGTGAAAACAGCTTGAGGAAATACTTTTACATCAAAGAAGTCCTCGTTGCGCAAATGCTTTTCCAAACGTTTGTTCTCTTGGCTTAGGGTTTTCATATCTACAGCTACAACCAGCGCTGTGATCTGTCCATTCTCTATGGTGATAACCGCTTTTTCAACGTCTAGCGTACCTTCTGGAGCATAGCCACCCATGGCTGCTTTGCCTTGCCAAGTAAGGGGTTTGTTGTTGTTGAGTTCAACGGTTTGTTGAGCTGCAACCCAATAGGAAGTCAGCAGTAATGCCAGCAATAATAGTTTCGTTTTCATAGTGTTTGTATTAAGGATTGAGTAATTGATCGGTTGTGTGAATGCGCGCATAACCGCACACTTTTCTACCGTCAGGAGTTTCTGCAATAAAGTACCACAAGGCCCAACCTCCAAATAGCGAATCGCCTACACGCCAATTGTCTGCCCAAACATAAGGCTGACCTTGCAGCAGTTGTCCGTCTTTGATCCCAAAGCTTTTTTTAAGATCGCTTAAGGGGTATTTTCTGCGGAGGTTCCATTGGTCGTTGTAATAGAGGTAGGCGCCGTATTCTACAATTTTTACAGGAGCTTCGTTAGACATAATGGCCGTTGCATGCTTCCAATAATATTGGTCTTTGATCTTAACCGGGTGATTCACTTCTGGAAATTGCATCACATCCAAGCTTTTTGGAATACCTTCCAGGGCCTCAGGAATTAATCCTTCTGGAGGAGTTCCGTAGTTGACCTGTCCCCAAGAGAGTGAAGCCAACAAAAGTAAAACGTATGCCAAGGCTCTCATTAGTCTTCGGTTTTAGTAGCGATCCATACGGCTAGAAAGTTCCTATCTATCGCGTGAGTACTACCGTAGAGCTTGCCGTCTTTTAAATAGAAACTGGTATTGTAAGAGCCGCTATTGTCTCCTGAAACCAAGGCCCCGTATACTATACCGCGTTGGGTATTCAGTTTTCCGTTGGTCAACCGCACACCTTCACGGTAAAAAGTGCCTTCAAAACTATCGCCACTGATCTTCTCTATCCGCATCATGGCGAAGTTGTTGTCGGTGCTGTCCTGCGGGCTCATGTCTAGTTTCCAGGTTCCTATCAGTTCTTGAGTTTCTTTAGATTCTTGACTGCAGGCTGCAAGTGGAATTAAGATGCAAATAATTAATAGGGTTTTTAAATTGTTTTTCATCGGATTGAATTTTAAGCGATCACGTGGAGGTGATT
Organism: Gilvibacter sp. SZ-19; assembly: GCF_002163875.1. Lineage (GTDB taxonomy): Bacteria > Bacteroidota > Bacteroidia > Flavobacteriales > Flavobacteriaceae > Gilvibacter. The sequence goes on from NZ_CP019333.1 coordinate 1,863,612, forward strand.
CGAATTACAATCCAAAGGTGGGTTATCTGTCTCTAAGAATCGTCTCGTTTTTAGAAATGAGACCTTTTTGTACTAAAGGAAGAGGTGTCAATTTGATAATTGACACCCTAGATGCCCCTATTTCAGGGCGCTTGGAGACTTGCCGGTTATTTTCTTCACGGCTCTGTTAAATGAGGCTTTAGAATTGAAGCCGGCTTCGTAAGCCAGACTTAAAAGCGTGTATTGTTCATTTTTTGGGTCGGCCAATAGGGTTTTTACAGCCTCAATGCGATAGCCATTGACCAAGTCGTTGAATTTGGTGTTGAGTACTGCACTGAGTGATTTGGTGATGAGGTAAGATTTAGTTTCGAGCAGATCTGCCAATTTTTTAACGCTCAGTTCCGGATCTCTGTAAAGTTGTTGTTCCACCATGGCAGCGGTGATTTTTTCTGCCAAGGGGCGGAGTTGTTCGAGCTCTTTCTCGGAGACAGTCGCACTGCTTCTAAAGGCGTCTTCATTTCTTCTGGAAAATCCTTCGAGACCTAACCAGTAGGTTATCGCAGCCATCCCAACAAAAACCGGATGCCCATAGAACAAATTGCTGTTATAATTGAAAAAGAAGTAGTCAATACCAATGCCAATTAAGTACAAGGCTGTAAAGACCAATAAAACCTGAATAACGCGTTTTATCCAAACTACACGCTCAGGGATTATCCTAATCTGCGGATCGCTCAACGCCTGATTGAGTGCTTTGACAGCCTTGCGTGCGTAGATGATGATCAGGGTGGCAGAAATGACAAACATGGTCGGGTAGTGCATCCAAACCACATATCCCCAATAGCCCAACCAACTCAGGCTTTCACGGGTACCGTCCCAATAGAAATTCTGGCTTTTGATAAAAAAGCTCCACAACACCTCTATCAGTACAGGGATAAAATGCAGTAAGTGGATCCGCTGTAATTTAAATTTTGGCCTAACATAACTCAGCACAAACAAATAGAGCAATGGGCCGTAAATCCAATTGTATTCCAACAGCACGTGATACCAGAAATCATAGCGCCCAAGCTCAAAGATCTTCATGGTCTCAACAATGAGTCTGTAGGAGAAAAAGAAAAGAATAGCAGCCAAGAATCTATTGGCTAGTGGGTGCGGGCCTTTGCTCTTCCAGAGTATTATGCCAAAGGTTATGCCTTGAATAGCTCCTGCACAGAGCAAAACGACCAATAATACTTCCAAGGCTTCCACTTCCTTAAAGATAGGGAAGTTGGCTTATTTTGCAAGGTGTTTCTGATAGTAAGCGTAAAGGTGATCTGGTCCGGCACCGCGTCTGTGTTTTAAGTAGATCATCCAGAAATGATACTGCAAACGCCAAATACCTGTTTTTTCATAACGGCGACAAGAGGTAGTCAAGGTTTTTTGAATTACTGTAAACTCTCCCCGTTCGTATAAGGCGGCTATAAGCATATTGTCTTCAAAGATCCTGTACGATTCGTCAAAGCCACCAATACTTTCGAACAGTTCGCGACTTATAAATTGACTTTGATCTCCCCCGCGACAGATCTTCCAATTAAAGCGAGTAAACCAGCCCGCAAGGCGCAACCACCAATGCGAAGAATTGAACTGCATTCTAAAACAGCCGGCGCGATTGCCTTTTGCTATTTGTTCCAAGATCAATGCGTCAAAACCTACCGGAGGAAAACTATCTGCATGTAAAAAGTAGAAGATCTCACCCTTTGCCCAGCGAGCACCGGTATTCATTTGCGCTGCTCTTCCTGTGGTTTGAGACTGGATCCATTCTACCCGAAACTCCGGATGTAACCCTTTATACCTGTCAAACTCCAGTTTGCTGTTATCGACACTGCCTCCATCGACTACTAAGATCTCCGCTTGCAACGGAAAACTCATGTGCTGATACAAATGCTGCAGTAGGGTAAAGAGGTGTTCCTCTTCATTCAGCACAGGGATGATAATGCTTAATCTGGGCTTATTGCTGTTCATTGAGCGACCAATCGTATTCTAAAAATTGCAGCTCGGTTTCTGGAGCGATCTTTACCTCACTGTAGTTATTTATGAATTCTTTGACGCTACCCACTCCATAGACTAAATAGTCTTTGGCGTACCAGTTGAACAGCTGGGATACTTTGGCCTCGTTACTGCTAATCTGATTGCGTTCAGAATTGATGAACTCCGCAGTAACACGTTCTAACTGTTCATCTATACGAGCAGCGGTAAAAGCTTCATTGAGCAATTTTGGGCAGGAGAAAGAAGCGCAGTTTATAGCAAAGTGTATGCGCGGCTCATTCATCTTTCTAAGCAAACTGTTTTCAATACCTCCCAAGCTGAGCTTTTTATCACCTACGGGCACAAAGGCTTTTGTCCAAGGTCCGTCCAGATCTTTTATGCTCTTTGTAGGATAATTATCGACTATGAGTTTAATGGTATAGGCATTATACAGATTGATGTAATAGGCCAGTTGTTCCTGTACAGACCAAGTGTCATCTGGAACAAAGGTGGATAGGTAATTGCAATAGGTATTGAGCAAATGGCTGTCTTTCTTAAAGCCTTCGTAATCGACAAATCCGGCTTCGTCCACGTGTTTTTTAAGCAATTCTGTCCAATTGCCGTGGTAGAGGTTTTGGGAGGATTGCACTGGGGCTGCTGTCAAGTTTGCCGGCGCTTTTTTGGCCGATAGTCCTTGTTTGCTCAGCCCCGCAGCGCTTAATAGTCCACAGGATTGAAAGCTCATGACCAAAAGGCCAAGCGTGGTAATTTTTAAAAGTAGGCGGGCAAATCTCATGGGGTTCTATTTAGCAGCATCCGCCGCCGTCGTAATGCCAAGTAGACTCGCTAATAAAAATATCGTCTCTACCTAAGGCTGCTAAATTTCCAGCAGTCTTATCACAAACGGCTATGGGTTGATTTTTAAGTAGGATATGTCCTTGTTTGTCGTCTAGATAATCTTCTTCTCCAAAATAGATGGCAGCTTTCCCGGTAAAGACACAAGGGCCATCCGCAGGCATTGGGTCCTTAATGGCTGCAACTTCTATACTCTCTATGTAGATGAGTTCGTCTGTTGGATAGTTCTTCGGATCCAAAATGCGATACGGTTTGCGCGCTCTTATTTCAATAGTTCCAAAACCTGCATCCGTGAGGGCTTTGACATAGTCGGCAATGGGCAAACTTCCGCTCAAGCAGAGCGCTCTTAGGCGCTCGTCATTGCGCAGGGTATCGTTCATGGGTTGCTCACAAGTAGGGTCACTCATCACCAAGCGGCCGTGTGGTTTTAGCACCCGATACATTTCTGCAATAGCCTTTTTAAGGTCTTCTTCTTTAAAGATGTTGAATAGGCAATTCTGAGCGGCCACATCTACACTGTTATCTTCTAGTGGTAAATTCATAGCATCGCCTTTGCGCAATTCTACGAACTCACTTTTGAACCACGGATTCTGCGCTTCTGCTTCGACAAAATTCTTTTTAGAGGCTTCTAGCATTTCGTCTACCACATCGACACCAACTACGCCTCCTTTCTGACGCGAAAAATAACTGAACTGCAAAAGTTCCATTCCGCCTCCAACACCTACATAAAGGATCTTCGGATTGTTAACCAGATCACGGGCATGAACGGTGCTTCCACAACCGTAGTTCATTTCTTGCATGATCTTGGGGATCTTAAGTCCCGGCAACTCCCAAATGGGATTGGTAGTACAGCATAGCCCAACATCAGGGGTTAAGGCTGCTTCTTTATATACATCGTGGGTGGTGTCTAAATAACTCATATCCGTTTTGATTAGAACCGAGCTCGGTTCATTTTATGTCGATTATATTATTATATCCTTACTAAAGGATCGTTTTCTTTTAGAGTGTTTCAATTAGGCCTTTAAATAAGGCTATCATGTCTGGTTCGGCTTTCTCTGCCATGGCAATGATATCTGGAATATCTACTGGCTGTAAATTGTCCGGATCGCATTCATCGGTTAGTACAGAAACAGCAATGACCGGCAATCGCAAGTGATTAGCGACGATCACCTCTGGCACAGTACTCATTCCAACAGCGTCGGCACCAATAATCTTTAAATAACGATACTCGGCGCGGGTTTCCAATTGAGGGCCAACCACACTGGCATAAACGCCTTTGTGCAGTTGAATTCCACTTTGCTTGGCTAGCGATTCCAGGGTATTGTTCATGCCCTTGTCATAAGGGGCAGCCATATCTACAAAACGATCGCCCAATTGATCAACTCCGTTAAAGGCCAGGGGAGATCCGCCCTGCAAATTGATATGGTCGTCAATAAGCATTAATTCTCCCTTTTTAAAGTTGAGGTTAATGGCTCCTGCGGCATTGGAAACCAATAGTCTTTTGATTCCTAGAGCATGCATGATCCGAACGCCATAGGTTACATCTTGCAAGGTGTAGCCCTCATAAACGTGAAAGCGTCCTTGCATAACAATGACCTTTTTGCCGGCTAGTTTTCCGTAAAGCAGCTTCCCTTTGTGAAAGGCAACAGTAGCTGTAGGGAAATTGGGAATAAGATTGTAAGACACCTCGGCCTCTATAGCTATATGCTCCGGAAGTCGTTCCAAGCCTGTACCTAAAATGATCCCGATCTCTGGGTTTTCGAAACCTTTGGTCTTTAAAAATTTTGTGGTCTCTTCTATCAAATTGATCATAGCAAATGTTTTGGTATAAAGGGTTTGAATTCTGGCTTGTCTTTTATGTCCTCAAAATAATCAATATCGTTGCGAACAGGCAATTTTCCCAGTTTTTTCTCCCCCAGATCGCTTAAGGTGTCTCTATAAACGGTGTCTGTGCCCCATTTTTTGTTTTTAAAGAGCTGCGGAAGCATTTTGGTCAGGCCCAAAAAATAGTAGCCTCCGTCTTGGGCAGGGCCTAAGACCACCTCGTGATCTTGTAGCATTTCCAAGCCTCTTATCAGATCTTCAGATCGCAGATCGAACAGATCACTGCCTATCACCGCAACGCGAGAATAACCTTTGCTAAAGAGCAGTTCAAAAGCTGCTTGCATCTTCTGACCCAGATCTCCTGAGACCTGCACTTCTTTTTTAAATATTGTGTCGTTCCAGCGATCGTCTCTATGGAGCTGCTCCGAATAGAACACATACCGATCAAACGCCAGTTCTTCTGTAATAGCAACCGTGTGGTCTAGCAAGAATTTATAGACCTCTAAGGCATTGGCATCGCCAATGGTAGCGGCTAAACGGGTCTTACACTTTCCGAGTTCCGGATTACGCGTGAATATGATTAAAGCTGCATCAGTCATGAACAGGAATTCCACGAGTTAACCATCGGCCCCAATCCGGACCGTAAACATGAACTTTCCCTGTGGGCTGACCGTTTCTGTCGTAAACTATGAAGTCTGCGTTCTTCCACGATAAGATGCCTCCTTTCAGATTATAGACATTTTGGAATCCTTTTTTAAGCAGTATTTCGCCTATATCTTCGGACCGAACCCCAACGGTACAATACACGATGATCTTGTCTGCCTGCTCCAAGGTTTGCCGCGGAAGCTCGTCCGCATCAAAATCGTCATAACCCACAAATACAGCTTGAGGTAAATGGCTAGTCTCGAATTCTTCTATCTCTCGAGCGTCTAGAAAAATTACCTTTTCGTCTGTGCTCCACGCTGCAGCGGCCTCTTGAGCCGTAATATAAGGCACAGAGCTTTTGTTGTATTTATCCAAAAGGGCATCCCAGTCTTGTTGCGCAAAAACTACAGGACCAATAGCGAGCAAGAATAAGATCAGTATATTTTTCATTAGGCAACAGTTCCCTGACAACTACTCCCGGCGCCTGCAGTACATCCGTAGCAATGCTGAGAGATCACAATGTTTCTATTCTGAAGCAGATCTTCGTTGTACTCAGAGATATGCTTCACTTTCGAATTGACCGGCAGGCCTAACATCTGATTAAAATCACAATCGTAAAGATAACCGTCCCAACTTACCGAAAGCGTGTTGGTGCACATCACATTGGCCACCGCTGCAGGATTAAAGGCATCGACCAATTGGTACATATAATCTTCGTAATTCTCAGAGGCGATCAGATAGTCCAAAAAGCGAGAGATAGGCAGATTAGTTATGGCAAAGAGGTTGTGAAATTGTATGCCAAAGTCTTCTAGCAAGGCCTTTTTAAAATCCTTTTCCATACTTGCCTGATCTCCCGGCAAAAAAGCACCAGAAGGGTTATAGACCAAGTCCAGGCGCAAAGAACTATCGGGCATTCCGTAGCCTCTGTCATTGAGTTCTTGCAGGGCTTTTATGGATTTGTCAAAAACTCCATCTCCACGCTGCTTATCGGTTTTTCCACGGGTCCAGTGAGGCATGGAAGAAACTACGTGTATGTTGTGTTTTTTAAAGAAATCCGGTAGGTCGTAATACTTTTTATTGGCGCGGATAATGGTCAAGTTAGAACGCACTATAAAATCCTTGATCCCTGCTTTAGCAGCTTCTTCTACAAACCATCTGAAGTCTGGATTCATCTCCGGAGCTCCGCCGGTCAGATCTAAGGTGTGAGCTCCGGTATTTCGAATCACCTCTAAACACTGTTGCATGGTCTCACGCGTCATGATCTCCTTTCGGTCTGGTCCGGCATCTACGTGACAGTGCTCGCAGACCTGATTGCACATATAACCTACATTGATCTGAAGAATCTCCAATTTATTGGGGCGCAATGGGAATTGCCCCACTGTCTTTATTTTTTCGGCAAAGGTGGGCAGTTCTCCATCGGCAAAGATTCCGTTGGACAAAAGTTCCAATTGCCTTTGGGCATTGGCCAATTCACTTTCGCGTTTCTTTAAGGATTTTGTTGCCATAAAGGGTAAGCTACATGCTTAGTTTATTGTATTTGTTCATCATTTGAACACCGTGGACCAAAGTGGCTCCGCTCTCAATGGCAGCTCCAGCATGCACAGCTTCCATCATTTCTTCTTTGGTAATGCCTCTTTGCAATCCGTCTTTGGTGTATGCGTCTATGCAATACGGACATTTGACCACATGACTAACTGCTAAGGCAATTAGTGATTTTTCACGTGCCGTAAGGGCTCCCTCTTCAAATACCTTTCCGTAGTAATCGAAGAATTTAGTGCCCAGTTCTTCACTCCATTCGGTGATCTTTCCAAATTTGCGCAGATCGGCCGGATCGTAATATGAATTTGCCATAATGTCTATTTATAAGATATACGAGATTTAGCTCGCTCTGGTTCTGTAATTTGTAAAGATACAAAGGTAGTCTCGCTATTTGGCACTCCCTTACGCCTGTGGGCTGTCTTTTTTTGTTTTTTTCTGCGGATGCGAATCAGTCAAAAGTATAAGTGAGTCCACTGCTGAGTCTGTATTGTGAGTTGGGTATGCCCAAAGCCGGAAACGCATCGTAAATAAAAACATAGGTGGTGTTGAATCTAATATTCTCATATATGGTAAATACCAAACTGGTCTCGCTAGACACCCGATGATCTCGCCACTTGTCTACCTGCGGTTGATAGTAAGTCGTGCTCACTATACTAATATTGTCTGTCGGATACAGACTAAAGGACAAATAAGAACTCAGTCTAAAATCTTTTTGCGTCGGGGTCACTCCGTCTGCAACCTCTTCGTATTCGAACATCAGCAAACTCCCCAAGTAGAACTTGTACTTTTCAGAGGTGGTGAGTTTATAGCGCATCCCGCTTCCGGCCAAACCTCTAAAATCAATTTTGGCAACTCGGTTGTATTGTCCTTGTACAAAGGCTTCCCATGCCCAGCGGTCTGCAAATCTGTTGTTGTAGCGAAAATGCTGAATGCCGCTGTTAAAGAAATCTTCGTTGTCCACCTTTTGAAAAACGATCTGGTTCTTAACCAAGAATAAATGCTTGTTCTTCTTGTATTGCAAGTGAATATCAGATCCTAGGCTTATCTGTTCCGTAACGTTTCGCGCTAAAGAAAAATTCACGGTAGCAGATCCGGACCAACCAGAAGTATCGGTCACCTTTCGCAGGGATTCCGCATTTAGAATTTGAGCTTGTGCGCTGAAACAGCACAACAAGATCAAGAATGGCAGCTTTTTCATTTTGATGTTTGGTTTACTGCCAAAGTACTAAATTCCTCTCTTTAGTGCGGTAGTTTATCTCTGAGGAGTCCGTAAACGAAGGTTCCGGCTATACCGCTCAAGATAACTATGATCAGGCTTAAATACCCACTGCCTAACAAGGTGAACATAGGGCCTGGGCATGCGCCTGCAAGCGCCCATCCTAAGCCAAAGAAAATACCACCTAAGATATAGCTGTATTTGCGTTTCTCTTTGTCGGCAAAGGTGATGGGGTTACCGTTGTAGCCTTTTAGTTTTTTTCTTTTAATGATCTGAACCACAATTACACCCAGGCCAACTGCTGTGCCAATTATCCCGTACATGTGAAAGGACTCAAAATGGAACATTTCAAATATTCGGAACCATGAAGCTGCTTCCGATTTGAATAAGGTGATCCCCAATAAGATCCCTACTACTAAGAAATAAAGACTGCGCATATTAGAAAAGTATTGGGAAAATTAAGTGAATCATAGTGAGGCCTCCAATAAAGAAACCGATCACTGCTAAAAGTGAGGGGAGTTGTAAATTGCTCAGCCCAGAAATTGCGTGTCCGGAGGTACATCCACCGGCATAGCGGGCTCCAAAGCCTACCAAGAAACCGCCCAAGATCAAGAAAAGTAGGGCTTTAGGTTCCGTCAAGGCGTCCATTCCAAATAAAAATTCGGGCAGGTAAGCTTCTTGTGCATCAGTGATGCCATACTGGTTGAGCAGCGCTGCGGTATCGTCAGAAACTGCCACGGCAGTATCCTTACTAAGCAGATTGGCGCCTATGAATCCGCCAATTATGGTACCTACCATTACCCAGAGGTTCCAGCGCTGTTCTTTCCAGTTAAAATTGAAAAATGAGGCTCTCTTGTTGGCGCCACACATGGTGCAGAGGGTTCTAAAATTCCCAGAAACGCCAAAACTCTTGTTTCCCCATAAAAGAAGGGCCATGACCCCGGTGATCAAAATACCCGAAATGTACCAAGGCCATGGTTCCAAAAATGCATTCATATCCATACAGATTTTTACAAAATTAATTCCTGTGTCGGAAGCCGAAAGTAACTTAGGTTACACTTCTGCTCCTCGCATCATTTTGTTCCAGTAAAGATAAGGTAAGCCATACTTTTTGAGCATCCACAAACGCCAGTGCTCTTTAGCGCTGTCAAAGACCAACATTTGCTTGAGTTTTGGGTCTGGGATAAAGTTTCCGTCATAGTCGAACTCGGCTAAAACCATTTTGCCGTAACCTGTCACTAAAGGGCATGAGGAGTAGCCGTTGTAGCTTTTTTGACTCTCTTGCTGCTTGTTTAACAAGCGTAAAACACGGTCTACCACGACTGGAACCTGCTTTCTAATTGCCGCTCCTGTTTTTGCGGTTGGTAGACCAGCTGCATCTCCCAAGCCAAAGATATTGTCAAAGCGCTTGTGCTGTAGGGTGAACTGATCTACCTCTAGCCACCCGGCATCGTTTGCAAGAACTGAATCTTTGATGAATTTAGGCGCGGTCTGAGGTGGAGCCAAATGCAAAAAGTCAAACGGCATGCTAACCAGCTGCTCGTCCAGCTGTTTTTCGCTCAGAATATTGTTAGGGTCTACTTGTGGTTTTTCACCTTGACCAACGCGTTTAAAGATGATCTCTTTTTTAGCCACATCTATTTTGTGCGGCGCATAAAAGGGTTTAAAGTGAATTCCGTATTTGTCGATCACCTTCTCTAAGGTCTCTCGAATAGGTTTCACCCCAAAGATCACTGAGCCCGGCGTAGCGAAAACCACATTGGTCTTATCCAACAGTCCTTGCTTTCTCAGATAGTCAGAAGACATATAGGCTGTTTTCTGTGGTGCTCCACCACATTTTATAGGGGTAGCCGGTTGGGTGAAAACTGCGTTTCCTCCCTTGAATTTTTTAAGCTGTTCCCAAACGTATTTGGGATCGGTATAGTTACTACATGCAAGACCGGCATCAAAGGCTTCTTGTAATCCTTCAATAAGGCTATTGTCCATTACAAGACCTGGAGCTACAATGAGATAGTCGTAACTAATGTCTCCGGATTCTTTAGTGCTCACTGTGTTTTTCTCCGGAGAGAAAGTAGTCGCATAGTCGCGTATCCAACTGCTCCCTTTAGGGATTACAGATGACATTGGTCTTTTGGTCTTCTCATAATCGTAGGTCCCTGCTCCAACCAAGGTCCAAGCCGGTTGGTAGTAGTGAAACTCTGCAGGTTCAATAATGGCAATGTCGAGGTTCTTATCCTTGCGCAGAAGTTGCGCTGCTGTCATGATCCCGGCAGTTCCTCCGCCAATGATCACAATTTGATGGTGTGTACTCATTGCGTAATGTTTAGTTAGTTGTTCTAGGGTCTACGGCGAGCTGTTGGCTGTCCGTTCGAGTTCATTTTTTTAGTTAGCCCGGAGCCGAAGCTCCGGGCTTGCAACAACTAAAAAAACTACAAGAGTGTGGTAGGGCAGACATAGTCTGTGCTAGGCACAGTTGTCTCCTTAATGGCTGCAAAACCACCTTGTACATCGGTAATTTGATCCCAACCTCTTTGTTTGAGCATAGAAGAAGCGATCATGCTTCTGTATCCTCCAGCACAGTGTAACACTAAGGCTTTGTCCTTTGGAATTTCTGCGAGATGTTGGTTCAGTTCGTTAAGCGGAACATTGGTCGCCCCGATAACGTGTTGCGAGTCATACTCGCTCTTTTTGCGTACATCAAAAAGCAAAACAGCGTCTTCTTTCACCATGGCTGCTAGCGTCTCAGCGCTAATGCGGTTCACAGTGTCAATTTCTTTGTCCGAAGTTCTCCAGGCATCAAAACCACCTTTTAAGAACCCGATTACGCCGTCATATCCCACTCGAGAAAGACGCGTAATGGCCTCTTCTTCTTTTCCAGGTTCGGTGATCAATAAGATCTCCTGTTGCACACTGGGGATCAATTCTCCAACCCATTGGGCAAAGTTTCCGTTAAGGCCAATATTGATACTGTTCGGAATAAAGCCTTGTGCAAATATTTCAGGATCACGCACATCGAGCATCAAAGCGCCAGTTTCATTGGCAGCAGCCTCAAAGGCCTCTGGGCTCAATGGTTGCTGAGCGCGCTGCATTACGGTATCTAAAGATTCGTAACCCTTAATGTTCATCAATACATTTTGCGGGAAGTAGCTCGGTGGTGCAGTAAGTCCTGTAAGCAATTCGTCAATGAATTCTTCCTTGCTCATGTCTGCTCTCAAGGCGTAATTCACTTTTTTCTGATTACCTAAAGTGTCTGTGGTTTCTTTACTCATCATTTTCCCACAAGCCGATCCTGCTCCGTGATTTGGATAAACGATCAGGTGATCTGGCAAGGTCATGATCTTGTTGCGCAAAGAATCGAAAAGATGACCGGCTAGCTTTTCCTCGGTTAAGTCAGAAACTACATGCTGAGCCAGATCGGGTCGGCCTACATCGCCAATAAATAAGGTGTCTCCGGTTATAATGCCGTGCATTTCACCATGCTGATCAATAAGCAAATAGGTGGTGCTCTCCATGGTATGACCAGGAGTATGGATCACTTTAACTGTATAGCGTCCAATTTTAAACTCTTGTCCGTCTGTTGCGATAAGAGCGTCATAGCTAGGCTTGGCTAAAGGGCCAAATACGATCTGTGCGCCTGTAGCTTTTTTAAGATCCAAGTGCCCGCTAACAAAGTCGGCGTGAAAGTGCGTTTCAAAAACGTACTTGATCTTCGCGTTGTCTTTTTGGGCTCTATCTAAGTAAGGCCCTACTTCGCGTAAAGGGTCAAAAATTGCAGCTTCGCCCTGATCTTCCAAATAATAGGCAGCGTGGGCCAAGCATCCGGTATATATTTGTTCTATTCGCATCGTATTGAACGTTTTAAAAGTTTGTTAGTTCAAAAGTACGTTGCGGAATATTCTTAAAAAGTGACGAATGTTACATTTGCCCCAGTTTTTGGGTAAAAAATCTATTCCAACCGCATATCCCGTCAAAAACCACCGTTTCACTTCGCTTTTCAATTTAACCGTAGCGCTGCTATGGCTTAAATTTCCAAAGCTGTGGTTTTTCTTGCGCTTTGCGGTTTCATTAACGAAGTTTTACTCAAAAACTCGGGCTTGCCGTTTTTGATAAAAAATCATAAAAAACGCATAAAATCGAGTGAAATGAGCCAGATTTAAGCCGAAAGTTCCATAAAAATGATGTAAACGGCCATAAGTAAGACAAACCAGCCGAAGGCTTTTTTGAGTTTTTTGCCTTCAATGAATCCGCCTATCCAGATACCTAAGAATATCCCAACTACAGAGATAGCAGTAAAGGGTAGTAAGAAGCCCCAATCGATCTCCAAATTCTCTACATCCCCTATAAAACCGATCAAAGATTTAATGGCAATGATAAGCAGTGAGGTGGCTACTGCTTTTTTCATGGGTAATTTTGCCAGCAAGACCAAAGCAGGAATGATCAGAAATCCACCGCCGGCGCCAACAAGACCTGTCAATACACCTACAGCTAATCCTTCTACCAATATCAAAGGGTAGTTGTATTTTACTTCTGTGGCTTCCTCTTGTTTTTGCTTCTTGTTGCTGATCATAGAAAAAGAGGCCAGCAGCATAATAAAGGCAAAGAAGATCATGATGGCAATATCCTTGGTCACCACAAAATCACTTATGGTGGCCAACTCTTCTGGTATTGCTGGTATAATGTATTTACGGGTAGCGTAGACCGCGGCAAAGGCTGGAATAGCAAAAACTATGGCCGTTCTAAAGTCAACCAGCCCTTTTTGTATGTTGCGCAAGGCACCAACCAAAGCAGAGACACCTACTACAAATAAAGAATATGCCGTTGCTATTACAGGGTTGTATCCTAATAGATATACCATTACAGGTACTGTGAGTATCGATCCGCCACCGCCAATAAGGCCTAAAACCAATCCTATAACAAGGGCGCCGAGATAACCTAAAATTTCCAAGATCTCCATATTTGATTACAGCGGCAAATTTAGTTTGGTGTAAAGTGGTAAACGGTAACTCAGGTCACACATGGTCTTAAAGAAGGGTGATATGACTGCGATGTAGCGCAATGCGCTTTTCGTTTTCTAGTTTTTTGAGAATTCTAGAGATCACTACTCTAGAGGTATGTAGCTCTTGGGCGATTTCTTTATGGGTGTTGCGCACATCCTTACTGCCTGTTATTTGCGATTTTTCTGCCAGTAATTTCATAACTCGATCTTCCAAATTCATAAAGGCAATGGAGTCAATGGCGTCTAACATCTCCATAAGTCTGTCGTGATAGCTGTCCATTACAAAGCCGCGCCAGCTCTTGTATTTGCCCAGCCAGCTCTCCATGTGCTGAACAGGTACCATTATGAGTTGGGTATCGGTTTCTGTGACCGCTTTGATCTCGCTTTTTGTAAAGCCCATGCAGCAGCTCAAGGTCATGGCACAAGTATCACCTTTTTCTAAAAAGTAGAGCAGCAGTTCGTCTCCGTCCTGATCTTCTCGCATGATCTTAATGGCTCCTTTTAATAAAAGCGGCATCGATTTTACGTATTGGCCAAAATCCATCAATACGGTATCTGCCGGGACGTTCTTAAAAACACCAACGGCTGCTATCTCTTGCAGGAGTTCGCGTTCGAACTGCCCGCCGTACAAATCAATGAGTAATTCTTCCATAGTTGCATTGACTAAAATACGGGCTTTGTGGAATTTAATTCCTATCGGGGTGGTGGGTTATTGAGCGATGTTTTCGAAGAAAACCAAACATCCTGAGGAGGTTTGAGCAAAATACCTGCGAGAGCGGTAAGCCTGATTTGATTTTTTTGGACGCTCCCTTCACTTCGTTCAGGTCGGGCTATCCGCTATATCTTTCTGCAAGGCAGAAAGGATGCCGCTGCTATCCCTAGCGCGGGGAGTTTATTGTTCAGATAAATCCCCGCGCTGGCGCGAAGCTCCAGCTTCGTGCTGAAAAAACCAGGATTCATTTGCTAGCGCAAATGTTCCTTCGTTTCCCCAAGTGAAATTAGAAAACCACGCTGGCTGCGCCAGCTTGTTCTTTATTCCTCGGCCCCTTAGAAAAGCCTGACGGCTTTCCACGTGGCCTCGAAATAAAAAACCCATGCTAACTGCATGGGTTTTCTGAGTTAAGTGGAAAATCCAGGATTCATTTACTTCGTAAATGCTCCTGTCGTCCCTCTATTGCAAATGCAAAAAGCATACCTCCAGGGCTCATTCGTTGTCACGAATGTTCCTTCGTTTCCCCAAGTGAAATTAGAAAACCACGCTGGCTGCGCCAGCTTGTTCTTTATTCCGCGGCCACTTAGAAAAGCCTTGCGGCTTTTCACGAGGCCTCGAAATAAAAAACCCATGCAAACTGCATGGGTTTTCTGAGTTAAGTGGTACCTCCAGGAATCGAACCAGGGACACACGGATTTTCAGTCCGTTGCTCTACCAACTGAGCTAAGGTACCGTCCAGACCGTTTAAGGAGTTAACCTTGGCGGGCTGCGCCCTCCGAAGCTGCCCACAAGGGTAGCGAAGGAGGGGGCAAATATAATCCTTATTTGGTTTACACAAAACATAAAGTTAAAAAAATTGGAGAAAACGGCTTGCCGTTTTTAGCATGGGATTAACAGTTGGTTCTGTATCAGAATTGTACATTTACCGCCATTAGTCCTCACAATGAATCTTATTGTAGACATAGGCAACACCAGAACCAAGTTTGCGGTTTTTAAAGACGGCATCCTGCAGGAGCTCAAATACAGCGAAGCAGGAACAGAATCCCAACAGTTAGAGCAGCTATTGGAGCAGTATCCGCAGTTAGAAAAAGCCATACTCTCTGCTACTGGTCATATCCCTGATGCACTTTACAACGGTCTCAATCAGGCCTTGGCGCTTATTCCCCTGAGTCATCGTTTGCTGCTGCCTTTTAAGAATTTGTACGCCACGCCAGAGACGTTGGGCTTAGACAGAATTGCCTTAGTTGCCGCGGCAGCCAAGCATTTTCCAGGGCAGAATTGCTTAGTTATTGACGCCGGTACCTGCGTGACCTTCGATCTTTTAGAAGCAGATGGCAGTTATCGCGGAGGAGCTATTTCTCCCGGGTTAAGGATGCGTTATGAGGCCATGCATCACTTCACGGCCAATTTGCCTTTATTAGATCCGCAGCAAATCGAAAGCTACCAGGGAGACTCCACAGCCAACGCCATGCACGCGGGTGCATTTAGAGGCCTAATTCACGAATTGAACGGGGCAATAGACGAGACTAAAGCTCGCTTTGACGATTTAACAGTGATTTTAACAGGAGGAGATGCTCAAATCTTGCGAGATCACTTAAAAAATGGCATATTTGCCAACTCAAATTTTTTGTTGGAAGGTCTTGACTTCCTTCTCGAATTGAATGCTTTACATGAATAGATGCTTAGTATTGGCAGTTTGTTTGCTGCTTAGCTTGAGTGCAGTTGCACAAAATAACACCGCTTCTCCTTATTCTTTTGGTGGATTGGGACTTATTAAGTTCCGCGGAACAGTAGACCTTGAATCCATGGGAGGGATGAGTGTTTTTTCAGATAGCATTCACGCCAATGTTATGAACCCGGCCACTTATGCCAACCTGCGATACACCAATTATTCGGTTGGGGGTCAGTTCAACAGTACCAACTTAGAAGAAAGTGGTGCCAAAGAAAAGACACAGATCACTTCTTTAGATTACGTGATCGTTGGGATTCCAGCCGGGCGTTTTGGTGCCAGTTTTGGATTGTACCCTTACAGTGCAGTAGGTTATGATCTGGAAAACAGCGCAGATGGTCAGCTAACTCGATTTACAGGTACCGGAGGTCTGACCAAAGTATACCTAGGGCTTGGATACAACCTATTTGACGGCTTGAACATAGGGCTTGAAGCCCAATACAACTTTGGAAACATTAGAAACCAAGGGCTTTTTAACGACGACGATATTCAGTTCGGTACGCAAGAAGTTAACCGTTCAGATATCTCAGGACTCAATTTTGTCTTGGGAGCACATTATACCAAGGCCTTATCAGAAAAGCTAGAACTACAAGCTAGTATGACCTACACACCAAGTAGCGATCTAACGGTGTCGAACTTTAGAGAGATCGCAACGGTATTGGTAACAGAGACCGGGGGTATCGGAGGTGCAGAGATCACCGAAGTTACTGTGCAGGACTCTGAGATAGAATTTCCAAGTCGCTTGAGTTTTGGACTTGGAATGGGAGAAAAGAACAAGTGGTTCGTTGGAGGAGAATACATCAGCCAGGGGACCAGCGTTTTGACCAACAGAAGTTTTGACCTACCGAATATCACTTACGAAGATGCTACCAAGGTTCGCTTGGGAGGTTTCTACGTGCCAAAATACAATTCACTTACAAGTTACTGGAGCCGAATCACTTATCGTGCTGGAGTGCGCTTTGAGGATACAGGAATCGTAGTTTCTGGAGAATCCATTAATGAGTTTGGCATGTCTTTTGGATTAGGGTTCCCAGTTGGACGTCGCATTTCGAATATAAACCTCGGAGTAGAGCTTGGAAGACGCGGAACTACCGATCTTCAATTGGTCCAGGAAAATTTCGTAAATGTGTTTATTAGCTTATCTTTGAACGATAAGTGGTTCATTAAGAGAAAATATGATTAACCAGAGAAATAAAAGAGCGATGAAAACAAGATTAACTGTGGCGCTTGTAGCGTTACTAACTATGAGTAGCTTGAGCGTAAACGCACAGCTAAGTGCAGAGGAATGCGCCACTACTGGATCCGTATTTTACGAAAGTGCCAAAGTAGGAAACTACGATGCCGCTTACGAGCCTTTTATGCAATTGCGTAAGGATTGCCCAAAATGGAGTTTGGCCCTTTATCAATTAGGTGAAAAGCTTCTTAAGGATCGTATCAAAAAAGGAGTCAATAAGACTGCGGATGTAAACGATCTGATGAAATTGTACGAAGAGCGTATGATGCATTTCCCATCTAAGACCAAAAAAGGTGATGTAATGGGAGACATCGCACAACTTAAGTACGACAATAAAATGGGCTCTACTATGGAGCAGTTCAAGGCTTTCGATGCTGCACAAAAAGCAGATCCGGATAACTTTACCTCTCCAAAGCAATTGTACATCTACTTCAACCTGGCAACAGATCTAGTAGATGCAAACCAAATGCCTTTGGAAGATTACTTTGAACTATATGACCTTTTGATCTCTAAGATCGAAGGTAAAGAAAGTGATATGGCTAAGATCATTTCTACGCTAAGCGAGAAAGAAGAAGCAGGAACTATCACTTCTAAAGAGTCTAAAAAGCTAAATGCTGCGAGTAAGAACTCTGATAGCTACGGAAAGATCAAAGGATCTATCAACACCCTATTAGGACAGCGTGCAGATTGTGAGAACCTTGTGCCACTATATGAGAAGCAATTCGAAGAGCGCAAAGGAGATATCAAATGGGTACGCGTTGCAGCTGGTCGTTTGAGTGCCAAGGACTGTAATGACGGAGATATCTTCTTCCGTTTGGTACAGCAGCTGCACAACTTGGAGCCTTCTGCAAAGTCAGCCTTCTACCTTGGAAAGCTTGCTGAGAAAGACGGTAACAACTCTCAAGCCTTAGACTATTACAACCAGTCTGCGGAGCTAGAGACCAATCCGAGTGACCAGGCTAAGGTGTACTATCAGATCGCTGAGAACTTCCGTAAGAAGGGAAGCTTCGGACAAGCGAGAAGCTACTACAATAAGGCTTTAGATGTTAAGCCATCTATGGGAATCTGCTACTTGCGAATCGCTAAGATGTATGCAGACAGCGCTAACAACTGTGGTACAGATGTATTCTCTAAGCGTGCGGTATACTGGAAAGCTGCAGAAATGGCTCGCAAAGCCGGACGTGTAGACGGTTCATTGGCCGGAACAGCAAATGCAACTGCATCTTCTTACCAAGGACGTGCGCCGAGCAAGCAAGATATCTTTACCAGCGGTCGTGCAGGAGAGACCATCTCTTTCGGATGCTGGATGGGCGGATCTGTTAAAGTTCCTAGTCTATAAGGATGTCTTTGAAAAATAAAAACTTAAGAGGCGTGATCGCAGTTTTGGCTGTGATCGCGCTTTTTTCATGTCAGGAAGACTTCGATAAGGTCAGAAACATAAATCTGGCCAGTGATGATCCGGTAGGTATAGGAGAGAACGCCAATGCCATTCATACCGATTCTGGCATGGTGGTGGCCAACTTATTGGCTCCAAAATTCTTAGATTTTAGCAACCGCAGTTTTTCGTATTCGGAGTTTCCAGAAGGCGTGACCGTCTACTTTTACGAAGACGACAAAAAGAGCACCATCACGGCAGACTACGCCATTCGCTATGATCAGACAGGGCTAGTAGATCTAAGGGGCAATGTGGTGCTAATTACCTCAGACAGCACCCAGCTATTGGCAGATCAGGTCTATTGGGATCAGAACGACAATTGGATCTTCTCAGACCGCCCGTATCGCATTAAATTCAACGACGGTTCTTATAACGACGGTAGTAGTTTTGATTCTAACAAAGATTTCACGACCTTTCTATCACGTAAGAACACAGGCGTACAACTTATAGAGAACGAAAACCCGCAAACAGACGATGGGATCTAAACTTTTTCAGCTTTTTGAATATGTATACTTGGCCATGGCCGCTTTCTCCATTTATTTGGTGATCGCCAATTGGGAGGTCGACAGAGGTCGTGCCTATCTTTTTGCCATGTTCGCTGTAGTGGCTGTGTTTATGTTCTTCTTCAGACGCAAGTTCAGGCGTAAGATGGAAGATCACAAGCGCAATCAATAATGGAGATCACCCTACTGATTATTCTGGTTTCGATCTTGCTTTCGGCTTTCTTTTCCGGAATGGAGATCGCTTATATCTCATCCAACAAAATTCATATTGAGATAGAGAAGAAGCAGAACGACCTCATGGCCGGTCTGCTCAAACGTATTACCAAAAGACCTTCTAAATTCATCGCTACCATGTTGGTAGGCAATAATATTGCCTTGGTGATCTATGGTTTTTATATGGGCGATCTGTTGATGGAATTCGTACCTATAGAAGAGAATGGCTTAAGGCTTCTGTTGCATACCTTAATGTCTACCATTGTGATCTTGATCACTGCGGAGTTTTTACCAAAAGTGTTCTTCCAGGTGTATGCCAATACCTTTGTCAAGCTTTTTGCCTTGCCAGCCTATATCTTTTATTTGCTCTTTTCGGTGATCTCTGAATTTGTCATTTGGATCTCTGACCTGGTCTTAAAATACATCTTTAGGACAGAGGGCGATGCCGTTCAGTTGAGTTTTTCTAAGACCGAGTTGGGAAATTATATCTCGGAGCAAATGGAGATCGCTCACGAAGATGACGACATAGACACCGAGATACAGATATTTCAGAATGCCTTGGATTTTTCTGAAGTAAAATCTAGAGAGGTCATGGTTCCGCGTACGGAAATGGAAGCGGTAGATATCAGCACCGCTACGGCCGATCTTAGAGAAACATTTATCAATACGGGCTTTTCCAAGATCCTGATCTATAAGGAGAACATAGACAATATAGTCGGCTATGTGCATTCCTTTGATCTGTTTAAAAAGCCGCAGAATATTAAAAAAGTACTGATGCCGGTGGTCTTTGTTCCAGAGACCATGTTAGTCAAAGATGTGCTTAATATCCTCACTAAAAAGCGCAAAAGTATAGCCGTGGTCTTGGACGAATACGGAGGAACTTCTGGTATGATGACCGTGGAAGATATTGTAGAGGAGCTCTTTGGAGAGATCCAAGACGAACACGACAGTGACGATCTGCACGAGGAAGTACTCACAGAAGACCACTACAGATTCTCTGCCCGTTTAGAGGTGGATTATATAAACGAAACCCACAAATTGGGCTTGCCAGAGCACGACGATTACGAAACCCTAGGGGGCATGATCGTCTACTTCACCGAGGGAATTCCGCAGCAGGGAGACAGCCTGCAAATAGAGCAGTTCAAGGTAGATATCTTAGAGGTGTCCAATACCAAAATAGAACTGGTCGAAATCAAACGTTTACAAGAAGACTAAATTTTGGTCAAAAAGCCGTGAATTTTAGGGATTCATACTTTTATTAATCGACCAAAAACAGTACTTTCGCACCCTATAAATTTTCGAGTAAAATGGCAATTTTAAATAGTATTCGTAAACGAGGTATCTTTTTGATCATCATTATCGCGATGGCCTTGTTTGCATTTGTGATCTCTGGTATCATTGACAATGGCGGTCTTAAAGGAGGCGGAGTAGAGAGCAACGTCGCTACTGTAAACGGAACAGATATAGACCGTGTGGCATTCAACAACCTTGTAGAGGCGCAGTCCAGACAATACGGAGGAGCTGCCAGTCAGTCTCAGGTTCGCAATATCGTTTGGGAGCAGCAGGTTCGCAAAGCCATCTTAGAAGGCAAGTTAGAAGACTTAGGTTTTACTGCGGAGGCTAACTTTACCAAAAAAGCCCTAACCGATGCTTTTCAAAACCAACCAGATTTCTTCAACGAGGCTGGAGTTTTTGATTATGCCAAACTAGAAGAACACATCAGATTCCAAAAAGAAAATGACCTGACCTACGCCCAGTGGCTAGCCACAGAGAACGAGGTAGTTTCTCAGGCGCTACAACAGGCTTATTTGAATATGGTTCAAGGAAGTGCTAGCCCATCTGCAATTGACGGAAAATGGGAGTATCACCTAGAGAACGACAAGGTAGATATCCAATACGTGCAGATTCCTTACGGAAGCATTCCAGACGACCAAGCTGTAGTAACAGACGCTGAGATCGAAGCATATATGCGCGATCACCAAGAGCGTTTTACTGTAGATCCACGTGTAGATGTACAATATGTTCTGTTTGCCGGTAATGCATCCGCAGCAGACGAACTAGCAACTACTCAAGAAATCAACGACATTATCAACGACACCATTAACGGTTTAGCAACAACGACAGACCTAGCCGCTTTGGTGAACAGTCAATCTGAGATTCCTTATAGCGATCGTTTCTTGTTCAAAGGACAAGTGCCTGCTAGCATCGCAGATTCTATCTTTAGCCGAAACGAAGGTGATATTTACGGACCGTACAAGGAGCGTGGATATATTATGGCTACTCGTATTGAAGCTAAGCGCATGTTGCCAGATTCAGTTAAAGCACGTCACATTTTGATTCCTGTTGGTACTAACCCAACAGACAACGTGTTGCGTTCTGAAGCTCAGGCCAAAACAACCGCAGACAGCTTATTGACAGTACTTAGAGCAGATCGTTCTAAGTTCGAAGAATTGGTTTCTGCATTCAGTTCAGATCAAGGTTCTATCGAGCGTGGGGGACTTTATGACTGGTATCCGTACAACCGTATGGTTCCTGCCTTCCGCGATTTCACTTTTGAAGAAGAAGTTGGAAGCTTAGGTGTAGTTAAATCTGATTTTGGCTATCACATTATCGAGGTGTTAGATCAGAAGAATCCACAAGAAGCTGTGAAACTAGCTACTGTAGCCAAGTCATTGCGCGCTTCTCAAGAGACTATCAATAACCTCTTTACCGATGCTACTACTTTCCAATTGGCTGCAGAAAAAGGCGATTTTGCCGCTGTTGCACAAGAGGGAGCTTACGGAGTGCGTCCGGTAAATGCAGTGGGTGAGCTAGACGAGAACATCTCTGGACTAGGACCACAACGTACCTTGGTGAATTGGGCCTTTAACGAAGAAACTGCTGTTGGAGACATTAAGCGTTTTGACGTTGGCGACGGTTTTGCTGTTGTACAATTGGTTCGCAGAAATCTAGAAAAGGCTTTGATGAGCAATGCAGAAGGTTCTGCCATTGTAACTCCTATCTTGCGCAAGCAGAAAAAAGCTAAAATGATCCGCGAGCAATTGAGTGGTTCTACCCTAGAAGAGATCGCTCAAAGCCAATCACAAACCGTTCAAACGGCGCAGGCTATAAACAGAAAGTCTCCAACTATTGCTGGAGCTGCCACAGAACCTAAAGTAGTAGGAGCGGCCTTTGGTCTAAAGCCAGGAGAAGTTTCTGGTCCTATAGATGGTAACAACGGAGTTTACGTAGTGCGTCTAACGGCTAAGAACATTGCTCCTGAGCTAGAAGATTACAGTGCTTTTGTTGCAAGAGCGCGTCAGGCTCAAGGTACAAGTGATGCTGTAAACGCTTACAACGCTCTTAAGAAAGCTGCGGATATTGAAGATAACCGCGCTACTTTCTACTAGTAGAAAAACATATTTATAAAAAAACCCTGAGGCTTAGCTTCGGGGTTTTTTTATGACCATTTCTTTAAAGGGTATAATTGTTTTATAGCCTCTTGAACTGAAGTAAGAGGCCGTAGTGTCGTCTCCACTAACAAGCACAAAATCGCCGCCCCAAGCCCCTAAGCTTTTAATGATTCCCGCCTGATAATCAGGAAAGAGTTCCGATTGAATTCTCGGCTGATCTATTACCTGGGCAATGAGTTCTTCATGCTGGAGCATTAGGCTATCGAATTCATCTTTGCTGCGCGTAAGGACGAGTTGCTCCCCAAGGCCATTAACTGTCTCAAAAATCTTTGCCTGAGGCTTGGACTTGCTGCGGTAACGCGCTATACCTAGCTTGCTGTTCATTTTCTGATTCAGATAAACAAAATACAGCCGATCTGTAAAAGGCCAATCCAAACTTATTGGCGTTACCAAACGCTCTTCTGAACTGCGTTTCTGATAGCGAATTGGTCCTGAGCTGTACGCGCAGGCAATATCGTAGCCACTACCGCCAAAGGCTGCATCTAAAAGCGCAAAAGGATCTACCGCTGCCCATTGGGCCAGATTGTTGATCAAGGTAGAAGAACTTCCTAAGCCCCATTCTCGAGGAAATTCCAAATGGGTGGTTGCTTTAGTGCCTTTTAGTTCGAGGGCAAATTGTGGGTTTAAGGCCAAACAGCTGCTGAGTAATTTTCGCAGCTGCTCTTTTACAGGGTCATCTGTAATGGGGTCAGACAAGCGGGCCAGATCAAAATCCGCAGTAAACCACAAGGCACCCTCATGGTCAAAACTGTTCCATTGCAAGCCGTGATTTCCTGTGGCTTTAACGCGCAATTCTTGACCTTTTTGTGTTGGTATTGCAAGGGCTTCCGCACCGTCGAGTACTAAATATTCTCCAGTGAGTAGTAGTTTTCCGTTGCTGTGGAAGGACCTTTCCATCTTTACGGGCGTAGACTTTCTAAAAAACTCACGGCGGCAGCATGGCTCACCGTATTGGCTTTAAAGTGTTCTATAGCAGCTTCTTTTTCTTGAGGAGTCGCTTCTAATTGGTTTAGAATGTTCATCAGGTGCATTTTCATATGTCCCTTTTGAATTCCAGTCGTGGTAAGCGATCTGAGGGCAGCAAAATTCAGTGCTAGTCCAGCAACGGCCATGATCTGCATAAGTTCTTTGGCACCTGGATTACCCAACATCTCAAAACAAAGTTTAACCAGCGGATGCAGCTTGGTCAAGCCTCCTACTGTTCCTATGGCCAATGGAATCTCTATCCAAAAGCGAAATACACCATCGGACACCGCTGCATGGGTAAGACTGCGGTAATGGCCATCTTTACTCGCGTATGCATGTACGCCGGCCTCTACTGCTCTAAAATCGTTCCCAGTAGCCAAGACTACTGCGTCTATACCATTCATGATGCCTTTGTTGTGGGTCACGGCTCTGCGTACCTCGGTCTGAGCTATTTGAACCGCTCTAGCAAACTTGGTGGCAAATTCCTGACCACTCATGCCGGCCTGTGCCAATTCATTTACCGGACAACTCACTTCTGCCCGCACGATACATTCCGGCACATAGTTAGACAGTATGCTCATAACTACTTCTAGCCGATCTTCTTCTGTGATAAGCGTAGATTTAGCTGCTTCTCGAAGTAAAGAACTTGCGAATTGTTCCAAACAACTATTTATAAAATTAGCGCCCATGGCGTCCAAGGTCTCAAAAGTGGCGTGCAACTGATAATAGCCCGCTAGCTCTTGGGTCTTGTTGCGGAGTTCTAGATCTAGGATTCCTCCGCCGCGTTTGCGCATATTAGTGGTAATAGATTCACAGTCAGCGAGTAGGATGGGCTTTACTTCATTAAAAAACGCTTCTAAACGCTTACTGTCGCCGTAAAAATTAAGGTGGACCTGTCCGTTCTTTACAGATTGGATAACCTTTGCTTTAAAGCCGCCTTTGTCCAACCAAAATTTAGCTGCATTACTCGCCGCTGCCACTACAGAACTTTCTTCTATAGCCATAGGAATAGCGTACATCTTACCATTTATGGTAAAGTTTGGGGCCACTCCAAGTGGTAAATAATAATTCGAGATGGTGTTCTCTATGAATTCGTCGTGGAGTTGCTGGAGTTTTTGGTCGCTGTTCCAATATTGCTGCAAAACGCGAATTCCGGCTTGGGCATCGTTAAAATAGTTTTCAGCCAACCAGCTGATTTTTTGGCTTTTGCTCAACTTGGAAAAGCCAGAGATCGGAGTACTCATGAGTGCTAAATAAATCCATTGCAAATATACTATTTTGAAAATGGAGGACTCGTAGAAAAATAGCGGGTTTTGTGTGCATTTAACACCAAAACAGCCCCTTTTTTGACGAATTTTTAGTAAACTTGGCCTTACAATTTTTTAACTCCCTTAGACTATGCAGGGTTCAAAATGGATCTTGGGCGTTTTCTTTCTTTGCGCCTCCCTTGGAATTGCACAAAAAAAACAAATAACCTTAGAAGACATCTGGCAAGGAGAATTCCGAACCCAGTATATGGATCGCCTGCAATCGTTAGACAATGGCAAGGAATATGTCGTGCTCAATTACGACCGTAAGGCACGTGCTTCTACCGTTGATGTATTCGATTACGCTACCTCAGAAAAGGTGAGAACCTTGGTTAATACCCAGTCTTTGGACGGTATTGACTACATTATCAGCTACGAACTAAGCGATGACGAATCTAAAATGCTGATCGCTACACAGCTGCAATCTATTTACAGAAGATCTACCCTAGGAACTTACTACGTTTACGATCTGGATTCTGAATCTTTGGAATTGGTTGCCGATATGCCTATCCAAGAGCCGACCTTTAGTCCGGACGGTTCTAAGGTCGCCTATGGCTACAACAACAATATTTACGTTCGCGATCTGGCTTCCGGAACTACCACAGAGGTGACCACAGACGGAAAAAAGAACCGTATAATCAATGGAATCACAGATTGGGTATACGAGGAAGAATTTGGCTTTGTTCGCGCATTCGATTGGAACGCTGCGGGTACGCATATTGCCTATATTCGTTTTGATGAGACTCAGGTTCCTGAATTCTCTATGGATGTATACGGCAAGGACCTCTACCAGACCCAGCAGGTCTTTAAATATCCTAAGGCAGGCGAACAGAATGCAACCGTGAGCTTGCACCTCTACGAACTGGCTTCCGGAAAAAAATCAGACGTGGATCTGTCTGCATACAACTCTTACTACATTCCTCGCATCAAGTGGACCAAAGACCCAAATGTGCTTTCGGTTCAATTGACCAATAGAAAACAGAACACAGTAGATCTTGTCTTTGTCGATGCCCAAAACAACAGCAGTAAATTGGTTTTACAGGACACAGACGACGCCTACGTTGACATAACCGACAACCTGACCTTTTTGGCCAATAACAGTTTTATCTGGACCAGTGAGAAAGACGGTTGGAATCATATATACCACTACGACAAAAACGGGAAGCTGCTCAATCAGGTTACCGAAGGCGATTGGGAAGTGACCCGTTATTACGGCTTCGATACTAAGACAGGGCGTATTTATTACCAGAGCTCGGAGCGCGGTAGTATTTATCGCGATGTGTATTCCATTTTGCCAAGTGGGGAGAACAAGGTGCAGCTCACCAAGCGTCCCGGGACGAATTCAGCTTCGTTTTCTGCGGACTTTAGCTATTTCATCAACACTTTTTCCAGTGCCATGGTGCCGCCTGTGTATACCTTGCACAACGCCTTGGACGGAGAGAAGGTCCGTGAGATCTTGAACAATACAGAACTCAGAACAAAACTGCTAGCCTACGATATGTCTGAAAAGGAGTTCTCTACCATTGAGGTCAATGGGAACGAGCTCAATATGTATATGATCAAACCTTCTGACTTTGATCCGAACAAAAAGTACCCGCTCTTTATGTACCAGTACTCTGGGCCGGGCTCTCAAAATGTGGCGGATCGCTGGGGAGGTTCTAACGACTACTGGCACCAAATGCTGGCGCAACAAGACATCATAGTAGTTTGTGTAGACGGCCGCGGAACCGGTCTAAAAGGTCGTGACTTTAAGAAAGTGACCCAGTTGGAGCTTGGAAAATACGAAGTGCAAGACCAGATCGGTGCTGCGCAAAAATTAGCTGACTTGCCTTATATAGACGGAGATCGTATTGGTATATGGGGTTGGAGTTACGGCGGATTCATGTCTGCCAATTGCCTGTTCCAAGGTGCTGATACTTTTAGCATGGCCATAGCGGTAGCTCCTGTGGGTAGCTGGCGTTTTTATGATACTATTTACACCGAACGTTATATGAGCACTCCGCAGGAAAACCCAGGAGGCTATGACAATAACTCACCCATAACACATGTAGACAAACTAAAGGGAGACTTCCTTTTGGTTCACGGAACGGCGGATGACAACGTTCATGTGCAGAACTCTACACGTCTGGTTGAAGCCTTAGTACAGGCAAATAAACAATTCGATTGGGCCATGTACCCGGATAAAAATCACGGCATATACGGCGGGAATACCCGTTTGCATCTATACACCAAAATGACCAACTTCATTTTGGAAAACCTATAAACGAAAACTAACTAAATCGAGATTTATGGAATTTAAATTTGGAGGCTCGGAAACCAACCAAAGAACAGTCTTAGGACATCCTTCTGGTCTGTTTGTGTTGTTCTTCACAGAGATGTGGGAACGATTTTCTTATTACGGCATGCGCGCTTTGCTTGTACTGTTCTTAACAGCAGCGATCTTAGGCGAAGGCGGCTGGGGTTGGGAACGCTCTGAGGCCTTAATACTTTATGGATGGTATACTGGTTTGGTATACATTACCCCCATCATAGGTGGTTTCATTGCAGATAAGATCATGGGCTATCGCAATGCGGTAGTACTGGGTGCCTTGTTGATGACCTTGGGTCACGCATCTATGGCCTTGGAGGTTACTGCAGATTTATTCTTTTATGCAGGCCTGGGGCTTTTGATCATTGGTAACGGACTCTTTAAGCCGAATATCTCTTCTATGGTAGGACAATTATACAAGTCTCAAGGGAAAGAGAAAGATGCGGGTTATACCATTTTCTATATGGGGATCAACGCCGGAGCTTTCTTAGGTATCTTGCTTTGTGGTTATATAGGTGAGACTGTAGGTTGGCATTACGGATTCGGTTTGGCCGGTATCTTTATGTTCTTCGGAATGCTACAGTTCTACTTTGCGCAGAAGATCTTTGGAAATATCGGTTTAAAGCCTAAGCAGTCCGATGACTTTGACGATGTAGTAGAAGATGCTCTAGAAGACACCAAAGATGCTGTGGAAGATGTTATGGACGAAGCCACAGAATCTAAAGTAGTTTCAGATCGCTTGAAAGTTATTGGTGTATTTGCATTCTTTACGGTATTCTTCTGGTGGGCCTTTGAGCAGGCTGGTGGTTCTATGACCATTTTTGCTGCGGATTATACCGATCGGGTATTGGAGGGTAATGGAGCCATGACATTCAAGATCGTGAATACCTTGCTGACCGTGGTGCCGATGATGATCATTACCTATGTACTTTACTTGCTCTTTAAGCAGACCTTTCAGAAGTATGCGGTCTCCAATATTTTCTTGGGAACTAGTTTTATCATCATTTGGGGAATCATCATTTGGATGTTGAATCTGGAATTCTCGAAAGATATCGCGGAGGTAAAAGCATCCTGGTTTGGAATCTTGAACTCCTTCTTTATCATTGCTTTTGCACCGTTATTCTCCAAGATATGGACCAGTAAGTACAATCCGTCCGGTCCTGTAAAATTTGCTATAGGACTTATTTTACTCGGACTCGGATTTGCCATTTTGGCCTTTGGTTCTATGGGTATTCCATTAGGCGCTAAAACGGCTTCTGTGAGTATGATTTTCTTAGTGTTGGCTTATTTGTTCCACACCTTGGGAGAATTGTGTATCTCTCCAGTAGGTTTGTCATACGTAAGTAAATTGGCGCCTTTAAAATTAGTAGGACTTATGTTCGGTGTTTGGTTTGTGGCGAACTTTATCGCTAACCTTACTGCTGGTTGGACAGGTTCTTATATAGATCCTATAGTAGAAGAGTACGGGATGAGTACCTTCTTTTTGATCTTTACCCTTATTCCTGTTGGAGCGGGTATAGTAATGCTTATTCTAAACAAGACCTTGGTTCGCATGATGCACGGCATCCGCTAGGTCCTGTTAAACAATACATAAATGAAAAAAGCGTTCCCTTAAAACGGAACGCTTTTTGCTATTTTTGTAATGCACCCCAAGTTTTGCGACTGAAAGAAAAATGACTGTGTGATGAGAAATTACTTGACCTTACTACTACTTATGCTGACTTTGACCGGTCTGGCTCAGAATGAGATCCAATGGATGACCATGAACGAAGCCTTAGCTGCTCAAAAGCAAGAGCCCAAAAAGATCTTTATGGACGTTTACACCAATTGGTGTGGTCCGTGTAAGTTGATGGACAGAAATACTTTCGGTAACAAAAAAGTAGCTCGGTTCATCAATAAGAATTTCTACCCGGTAAAATTCAATGCAGAGGGTACAGAGCCAGTAGACTATCAAGGTTTTGTCTATACCAATCCGAATTATCAAGAAGGCCGTCGCGGTAGGAACGCTACCCACTTCTTTGCAGATGCCTTGCGTTTACAAGGGTATCCGAGTATCGTTTTCTTTGAAGAAGACGGCACATTAATACAAGCACTTCCTGGATATCGATCGCCAAAACAAATAGAGATCTATCTGAAAATGATAGCCAACGACGATTATAAGGACCTCACTACCGTAGAAGCTTGGGAGGCCTATCAAAACAACTTTAAAGGTAAATTTGAGTAGTATTTATTTAGCAAAATTTTCCAGTACTCAAATACAAAGGCTCCCTGTTGCGAAGTGTCGTAAAATGGGAGTCTTTCTTTTTTGGCAGTAGCACGCCATCGCTGTTTGTTACTGTTGTAGGAGCTGCCGTCTGCTATGATCAGCTTCGGATGGTAACGGTTTATCCAACGTTCTAAGTGAATTTTGGCATTGCTGGTCAGCAGCAGGATATCTATAGGTTCCAAGTCTAAATCCGGAGTAAAACTGCCATCGATAACTAGTACGCGATTACCTGCGTAATAGAACAGGGTAGGTATGGGCAACTGCTGTAGCTGAGCAATGTTCTCTGCTTGCACATAGGCACTACGGCTATAATTGGCTTCCAAGCTGTCGCTTTGATAAATGACCAGTTGTTTGCCTTGGCGCTGCCAAAGTTCCGTTCGTCCAAATTGTTGGCTAATAATTAGCGCTGAGGTTTTCTTTGGTTGTTGTATTCGTATAAGAATACCCAATCCAATGCACAAACACAAGGATATAGGAAACAGGCGTAAGGGCCGTTTTAAATAGGTCCATCCGACCAAAAGACTGCTCCAAAGAAAGGTCAAAAGAACAGCAAACCCAAAGCTAGGAACTGCAAAGCTTGCCCTTGGCAGCTCACTGATGTATTTGGTCACAGCTCGCAATAGATCCACAGCGAATTCTAAGGGAATAAAAAGCAGTTCGGCCTGTGGCCAAAGCATCACTGTGATCAAGCTTATAATTCCATAAACTAGCACCAGCCCTACAAAAGGAAGTACTATCAAATTCGATAATAGGAAATACAAGGGGAACTGATGAAAGTAATACAGGCTTAAAGGCGCTGTACCAGCTTGCGCAATTAAGCTGACTCCGCAGAGTTGCCAGAGCTTCTTTACTCCATTTATTTTAGGCGTTCTCGCATTCCAGACCGGCATAAGCCAGAGGATAAAGAAAACGGCCATATAACTTAACTGAAACCCTAATTGAAAGGCAAAGAAGGGATCGATCAGCAATAAGATCCAGAGAGAAACAAATAGCGAATTCATACTGTGACCGCGGGCTAAAAATGTTCTGCCAAAGAGAATGCAGCTAAACATGGTCGCGGCACGTAGCACAGAAGCACTAGCTCCCGTTAATAGAGCAAAGGTCCAAATGCTCAGCAAGGTCAAAAGAAACAATAGTTTATGCCCGTATTTGAAACGTTTAAGAAATCCAAGCACCTGGCGTGTAAATAGTAGCACTATCCCTAGATGCAAGCCAGAGACAGCGAGTAAATGCATTATTCCAGCAGTAGCGAATTGCTGCTTGGTTTCTGGGTCGAGCTGACTTTTATTGCCTAAGAGCAAGGCGGCCAATAGCTCAAAATTTTCTTGCTGCTGTAAATGCTTGTCTAATGTTCCACTAGCCTGAGCTTGCCAAAGGGCGGGCCGTTCCTGCCAAGTCAAAGGAATTTTATGCAAGGGTTTTAGGCTATGCGTAGCGCCACTCCATTGGAACCCTATTCCTTGGTATTTCATATAGTCGGCATAATCGAAACTTCCGGGGTTCTTTGGCGAGGCTATTTTTGTAAGCTTGGAATGAGTTTCCCAGCTGCTTCCAATTTGAAGGTAATGGCAACTACTGTCTTTCTTTAACCGAACCAAAAAACGTAGTCCGCTCTGTTCTTTGTCGAGCAGTTTAGCTTCGTACTTAACATTGTAAGCTGTCTCATTGCCCTGACGGACTATCTGAAACCGTAGGGTCTTGCTAGTTGCTACCTTTTTGTTGAGTTGCTCCTGTACCAGATTAAAACGCTGCTCTTTAGCCTGGATAAGAAGAACTCCGCAGCAAAAGCAAGTACCGTAAGCTAGTACAGAGAAGAGGTAGGTTCTACTTTGAGCTCCGGAGGGAATAAAACACAAGAATAGTAGCAGAAGAACACAGTAGCATGCTACCTCAAGATGTAGATCAAAGGAGAAAGGGCTGGAGGGTCCAGCATAAATACCCAATAACAAGACCAGGCCCAAACGGACCAGCGGAAATTCTACAAATCCCATAGCGATACGCTTTTATGGGAAGTGTGTTACGAAACTTAAAAGTTAAGGATTTATAGCACGCGTCTGGCACCGACAAAGGCCGTTCGCCAATAGTTTTCCGTTAAACGAGAAATGATCACTCCTTTGGAGGTGGTCGCGTGGATGAATTCTACATCACCGCCACTGCTAGAAACTATAAGCCCCACATGATTGATCTGTCGGCTACTTTTATCGGTTTTAAAAAAGAGCAGATCTCCCGGGCTTATCTCTGCCAAAGAGATAGAAACACCCCTTTTTGCCATGTCTCTAGAAATCCTAGGGAGCTGCAAACCTGCCTGATCAAAGGACTTAAAGATCAATCCGGAGCAATCCATTCCAGAACGGGTGGTACCTCCATAGCGGTAGCGCACACCTTGAAAACTCAAGGCATAATCGACAATTTGCTTGGCTTTATTAGTTGTTTTAGAGGTCTTGGTATAGGTTCTGGAAGCTGTGGAGTTGCCCGAATTAGGTTTAGGTCCGCAGGCAATTAGTAGCACAAAAAGTGGCAGGAAGTATAGTTTTTTCATGTAAGGTTTAAGATTTGGGCTGCTTAAACTTACTAAAATTTATGCAATAGATTCATAAATCAAGGCAGCTGTTTTAGCGCTTGCCCCTGTTCCTCCGAGCTTTTTCTCCAAAGCGAAGTAATCTAAAAAGAGCATTTCCCTGTGCTCGGGATCTAGGATCTTGTCTAGTTCCTGTTGTAATTTTTTAGTGTTGAATTCTCCTTGAATGAGTTCCGTTACGGCTGGTTTATCCAAGATGAGATTAACCAAGGAGATATAATTGAGCTTTATTAGACGCTTGGCAATTTGATAAGAGATCCAGCTGCCTTTGTAACAGACAACTTGAGGGATTTTAAACAGGGCCGTCTCTAAGGTAGCGGTCCCAGAGGTGACCAAAGCCGCATCGGATACACTGAGAAGGTCGTAGGTCTTGTTCTGAATAAAACTGGCCTTTCTACCGTTCACGATCTTTTCGTAAAAGCTGGTCTCTTGACTCGGAGCACCTGCAATTACAAATTGGTGGTCCGGATATTTGGGTACCATGTCCAGCATAACATCGAGCATGGTGGTGATCTCTTGCTTGCGACTTCCAGGTAAAAGCGCAATGATTGGTCGCTCGTCCAATTGATGTTCTTGTCGGAATTTTTTAGGATCTATTACTGGTCTATTCGCAATAGCATCCAGCAAGGGATGGCCTACAAATTCGACCGGAAAATTGTGTTTTTCTTCGTAGAATTCTTTTTCAAAAGGCAAGATCACATACATGGCGTCTACATCGCGTTTTACCTTTTTGATGCGACCTTCTTTCCAAGCCCATAGCTGTGGTGAGATGTAGTAATGCGTTGGATATCCTTCTTTTTTTGCCCACTCGGCAATTCTAAAATTGAACCCAGGGTAGTCTATAAAGATCAGCACATCTGGAGCAAATGCCGCAATGTCTTGCTTGCAGAATTTAATGTTCTTTAAAATAGTGCCCAGGTTGGCAACTACTTCTATAAAGCCCATAAAAGCCAGTTCTTTAATGTGTTTCACCACCGTTGCGCCTTGGGCTTGCATAAGATCTCCACCCCAGCAGCGGATCTCTGCTTGGGGATCTTCTTTCTTAAGCGCCTTGATCAGGTTGGACCCATGCAGGTCTCCTGAAGCTTCTCCGGCAATGATATAATACTTCATCGGCTAGGCTATAAAATAAAGAATGTATGTTGTGATCGCGGTGATGAAAGTAGCCATGACCACACCTCGAGCCTCGTACTCTTTGTTGCGCTTAAGCAACCAAAAGAACAGTAAAAGGTTGGGTAGTGCACCTAAGGCTAAGATCATCCAAAAGGCATCGCTATTCCAAAAAACATTAAAAGTTGACACAAAGCCACGGCCTTTTACCTGTGCAATTATAAACACGCAAAGGAGCACTCCAATGGTATTACAGGCAAGCCCGGCCAGCAGGCCTTTAAGTATTCGTTGTTTCATAAATCCGCAGCGACCGATAACAGATTCGATCCTTGTTTAGTCCCTGCTAAATTAAGCATTTTAACTGCTTTTTTACCCGATTTTGGTTTAACAAAAAATTAGTACCCACACTGCGGAATGGCACGGTTTTTTCTATAATTTAGAGAGCTTATAAAAGATGATGTAATGCGATTAATGAAAAAGAATTTCAAACTGCTTATGTTGGCCGTATTTGTAGCCGCCGCATCTTGCAGTTTTACCACTAAAAGTTTTGAAGATCCCGATAAAGATAAACTCCTCATTGACCTGATCACCTATGTGTTGGAAAAGGGTCATTACGATGCCAAACAATTTGACGATAGCTTCTCAGAGGCGGTTTACAAAGACTTTATAAACAATGTAGATCCTATCAAGCGTTATTTTCTAGCGTCTGATATTGCCGAGTTTGAACAATACAAGACGTCCATAGATGACCAATTACTGGCCAAAGAACTGGATTTCTTCAATTTGGTTTACTCCAGATTGGATCAGCGCATTAAAGAAGCGCAAACCTATTATCCGGAAATATTAGACAAGCCTTTTGATTTTTCTGTTTCTGAGGAGATAAACGTAGACTACGAGAATCTGCCTTACGCCAGCAACAAGAAAGAACTTAAGGATCGTTGGAGAAAACAACTCAAATACACTACGCTTTCTACCTATTACGACAATATTGAAGATAACTTGTTCAAAATAGAGAACGAGGAAGATTATACACCCAAGACCAAAGCACAGTTGGAAGCCGATGCTCGTGAGACTACGCTGAACAGCTTTAACGACAATTACAGCTTTGTGAACGACTTGGAGCGCAATGACTATTTCGCCGTTTTCTTGAACTCTGTAGTAACTCAGTTCGATCCGCATACCAACTATTTTGCACCGCCAGATAGAGATCGATTCGACCTGCAAATGTCTGGGCGTTTAGAAGGTATCGGGGCGCGCTTACAAAAGCAGAGCGATTACATCAAAGTTGTAGAAGTTATAAGTGGAGGTCCGGCTTGGCGTGGAGAACATATCGAGGTTGGAGATGTTATCTTAAAAGTAAGACAAGAAGACGAGACCGACCCTACAAGTATAGTAGGTATGCGTGTAGACGACGCAGTAAAACTCATAAAAGGCCCGAAAGGTACGCAGGTTACACTCACCATTAAGCGCGTAGACGGGACCATAGAAGAAGAAACCATTACCAGAGATGTGGTAGAGATAGGAGAGACCTATGCTAAATCTGCTATTATCGAAAAGGAAGATCGCAAATTCGGACTCATCAACTTGCCGGCATTCTATTTTACCATGCAAGATTATGAGGAGCGCAATGCCGCTGCCGATGTAAAAAAGGAGATCCTAGAACTCAAACAACAAGGAATGGAAGGCCTGGTGCTTGACCTTAGAAACAATGGAGGTGGTTCTTTGAGAACTGCAGTAGACATTGCAGGGCTATTCATTAAAGAAGGACCAGTGGTTCAGGTAGCTTCTAACGGTAAGCGTAAGGAAGTGCTATCAGATCGCGATAGCGAGATCGTTTGGGATGGGCCACTAGTTATTTTGGTAAACGATGCTTCTGCATCGGCCTCAGAGATCTTGGCTGCTGCAATGCAAGATTACAAGCGCGCCGTTATTATCGGAAGCAAACAAACTTACGGTAAGGGTACGGTTCAAAACCTACTCGATCTAAACCAATGGTTGCGCAACAACGATATGGGCGATATGGGAGCTTTAAAGCTTACCACTCAAAAGTATTATCGTGTTAATGGTGGTTCTACCCAATTGGAAGGAGTAAAGAGTGATGTGGTTATGCCAGGGCGTTACGCCTATTTGGACATAGGCGAGAAGGAATATGACAATCCGCTGCCATACGACAAGATCACTCCGGCGAACTATTCGCCTTATGATGGCTATATCGATTATGAGTCGACCATTAAAAGGTCTAACGAGCGTATGGCTAAAAGTGCCGAGCTCAAGCTGATCGAAGAGAACGCTAAGTGGATCAAACAGCGCCAAGATGAGAACGTGGTCTCCTTGAATTTGGAGGCTTACACTCAGGCCATCAAAGATCGTGAGCAATATGCCAAACGCTTCGATGTCTTAGAGGATTACCAATCTGGATTAAACTTCAAGTCTTTGCCAAAAGAGTTGGGATTGATCGAAATAGATTCTACCTTGGGCCAAAACAGACAGCGCTGGCACAAGAACCTTAGAAGCGATATCTATGTAGAAGAAGCCGTTAGCGTATTAGAAGACCTTAAACTCAACAATATAAGACAAGGTAGTCTGGCCAAGATCAAAGATTAAATGCCTCTATGGGGAGATCAGATTCCTTAACAGCACAAGCGCTCCGAAAATTCACAAAGAATTTTTGGGGCGTTTTTAGTTTGATTTTATTGGTTGTGGCTGTATTGGTCGCGATCTTCGCCTACGCCTTGGCTCCAGATAATTCGCGTAATGCGAATCAAATGCATGTCTCTATACATTCACAATCTCCGGGGTTTGCAGTAGATCTCTTGACAGTTCCTTCCGAGCTGAAGCAAGAACAATCTGCCCTTAGTGCCTTTTTTACGGGGAGGAAAACCAGCGACTCCGAGTTGCCTATTGCGGCTTATGAACTTACCGATTCAGGCATTGTCATTACCGAGTACGCCCAAGATGGATTAGAAGGCCTGCAAAAGCAGTTCCATCTGTCTAAGTTCCCACAAGCAGACAGTCCAGAAGAGATCGTTACTAATTATATCCGTAATGAAAAGTTCCTATTGGGTACAGACAAATACGGCCGAGATCTATTGAGTCGGATGCTGGTAGGTATTCGGATTTCATTGGCCATTGGCTTTGTCTCTGTACTGATCTCCTTGCTTATAGGTATGACCTTGGGTGCTGTTGCGGGTTACTTCGGAGGGCGTATAGATACTGTCATCATGTGGATCATAAATGTGACCTGGTCCATCCCAACCCTCTTGTTAGTAATTGCTATTACCTTGGCCTTGGGCAAAGGCTTTTGGCAAGTGTTCATTGCCGTTGGGCTGACTATGTGGGTGGAAGTGGCCCGTGTGGTTCGGGGTCAAGTAATGAGCGTTAAGAACATGCAATATGTCACTGCCGCCAAGGCCTTGGGATACGATAACTTTAGGATCATCAGTAAACACATAATTCCAAATATACTCGCGCCTGTAATTGTGATCTCTGCTGCCAATTTCGCTGCGGCTATTCTCATTGAAAGCGGACTGAGCTTTTTAGGTATTGGAGCACAACCTCCTATGCCTAGTTGGGGCGGAATGATCAAAGACCATTACAATTATATCGTTTTGGGTAAACCCTATTTAGCAATAGTACCAGGAATAGCCATCATGGTTTTGGTTATGGCCTTTATGCTTATAGGTAATGCCTTGAGAGATGCTTTGGATGTAAAGATGTAAGATGAACAGAAAGTACATTTACCCCATACTCATTGTTGTTGTGACCGTTGCGCTGTACTACGCAGAGCGCTATGTAGACCGAAATCCAATTGGTAGTAAGGAGGTTTCCATTGAGAAGGCCAGTGCCAATTTTTCTAATGCTATTTTGCCTTCCGGAGATCAGATAGTACAGCATGATTATTATACGCTTTCCTATAACGAGACCCATGAGCAGGCGGAGTGGGTGGCCTATGAGCTGCGCAAGGCTCAAGTGGTCGATAACAATTACGACAGGCCTTATTTTGAGCAGGATCCGAAGGTGAAATCTAAGTCGGCGCATTGGCGCAATTATAAGAATTCAGGCTACGATCGTGGGCATTTGGTCGCTGCCGCAGATATGGAATTCAATTACGATGCCTTTAAAGACACCTTCTATACCAGCAATATAAGCCCCCAACTGCACGAATTTAACAGCGGGGTGTGGAATTATCTAGAACAGCGCGTTAGGCGTTGGGCAGAAGAGAATGACGGTGTTTTTGTGATCGCTGGAGGGGTATTAAAAGATCCGATGGACGCCATTGGTTCGGAGCAGGTTACTGTGCCCAAGGCCTTTTATAAGATCGTGGTCGATACGTATAGAGATGATTACCGAGTCATTGCCTTTCTGATTCCTCATAGTGAGGATGCAAGACGGTATTCGGATTTTATTGTTTCTGTGGATGAGATAGAAGCGGCTACCGGAATAGACTTTTTTGCCGGCCTGCCTGAAGCAACTCAGCAGCAACTAGAACAGCGAATAGATAGGTTGTACTACAATATCGACTAGCGATTGATAAAGTTGCTGGAATCTAACTTTACAAAGATGAACAGCAAGATGGTGAATCCCCATAGGGCAGATCCGCCATAGGAGAAAAAGGGCAACGGGATCCCTACCGTTGGGAATAGTCCGGTTACCATCCCAATATTCACAAAGAAGTGGAAGAATAAGATAGCGGCCACACTATAACCATATACCCGCGCGAATTGTTGTTTTTGTCGCTCAGCCAAGATCAGCAGTCGAATGATCAACCACAAAAAGAGGATCACCACAATGATACTGCCTAAAAATCCCCATTCTTCGCCAACGGTGCTGAAAATATAATCGGTATGCTGCTCCGGAACAAAATTCCCTTTGGTCTGAGTGCCTTTTGTCCAACCCTTGCCCCAAAAACCACCACTGCCAATGGCTATCTCACTTTGGTTAGTGTTATATCCAATACCGCGAGTATCTACTTCCTTGCCAAGAACAATATTGAATCGGTCGCGGTGACGCTGCTCAAAAACATTATTGAATATATAGCTTACCGAAAAGGCAAAAGCTACACAGGCGCCCGTAATGATCACATATTTACCCAGATTCCTTCTCTTTTTCCTGTTCTTGATCCAAAGCACAACCGCAATTGCTGCTACCCCTGCGGCTACCCAATAAGCGCCGATCAAGAGGGTCGCTACAAATAAGAAGGCCACAATGAAACCGAGTAGTAAATAAATAAAGCTTAAGCCTTCTCTATAGAGCGGGAAAATAAGGGCTGTGAATATCAAGGCACTACCTGGGTCGGGTTGTGGAATGATAAACAGAGCAGGTAGTATAATTATCAGAAACGCTTTAAGCTGATGGTTGAACAGCCTTACGTTGGTCTGAATGTCGCTCAGATATTTACTCAAAGCTAGGGCTGTTGCCGCTTTTGCAAATTCCGAAGGTTGCAGTCCGAAAGCACCAAAGGAATACCAACTTTTAGCCCCGTTGATATCCTTTCCAAAAACAAATAGGCCCAATAAACTCGCCAAGGCCAACAAATAGATAACGCTAGAAAAGCGTTCGTAGAACTTAGCCTCAACCGCGAGTATAAAAACAATGAGCACCAGGCTAAGGCCTATAAAAAACAACTGTTTTGCGTAAATATTTCCCAGGTCGGTGAAAGAAACAGCGGAATCAGAAAGAGAAGCGGAGTATATGTTCATCCATCCCATACCCACCAAAAGCAAATACAAGATAACCGTTATCCAGTCTATGTTTTGTAAAGTACTGTTGCGCTGCATTATTGATTGATTATGAAAGGCTCCCCAGAAAAAGGCTTGGCATATTCCTCTTCAAGACTGCCGTTTATCACAAAATCTTCCATGTCCTTACGACTAATTTCTCCACGCAAGTACTTTTCGATCATCAGGCCTGCTATGCGTCCTGCCCATCGAGAACCCCAATATCCGTTTTCTACAAATACAGCCAACGCGATCTTCGGATCATCCTTCGGGGCGAACGCAACAAAGATTGAGTGGTCTGTAAGCTGAACCACCTCGCCATCTATACGCATGAAGTTCTCTGCAGTCCCCGTTTTTCCACAGATCTCAATACCCGGCACCTGAATGAACTTTGCGGTTCCTTCGTTGTACACGTCGAACATGCCTTCTATGACCGGTTCAAAATGCTCCGGATCAATAGTAGTGTAGTGTTTCTCGGTATATTTCTGCGGAAGCGTATCCACACCTTTGATCTGTTTGATAATGTGCGGCCTGTAGAACCATCCTTTGTTGGCAATGACCGCTGCGGTATGTGCCATTTGCATTGGTGTCATGGTAACTTCCCCTTGGCCAATGGCATTAGAAATG
Source organism: Gilvibacter sp. SZ-19 (assembly GCF_002163875.1). GTDB lineage: Bacteria > Bacteroidota > Bacteroidia > Flavobacteriales > Flavobacteriaceae > Gilvibacter. Next base: position 1,902,824 of record NZ_CP019333.1, read on the forward strand.
GTTGCCGTTGCATACCAGCGATATTTTGGGTAATTGTAACTGCGGTTATAAAATCCGGAGTCTGGAATGTATCCCTTCCGACCGCTGGGTAAGTCATAACCCATATAATTCCCCAGACCGAAACTCTCCAAATGATCATGCCAGGCGTCTATACCTTCTTGCGGACTGTCATATTTTTCAATGGTTCTTCGGTAAATGGTACAGAAGTAGGTATTGCAACTGTTGGCTATACCTCCAACCATATCAAGAGGACTTCTGTGGGCATGGCAACCCAGGGGTTTGCGTCCGCCGTAGTAATAAGCACCACTGCAACTAATACGTTCTTCTGCGGTGACAACGCCTTCTTGCATGCCTATAAGTGAGGTTAGCGCTTTAAACGGCGAGCCTGGTGCATATTGTCCTTCCAAGACCCTGTCAAATAAAGGTTTTGCAATGGAATCGTTGTATAGCCCAGTATAATTCTTAGATCGTTTTCGGCCTACCAAATAATCCGGATCATATGAGGGCGCTGTGATCAGCGAAAGAATCTCTCCGGTCTTAGGTTCTATGGCGACTATACCGCCGCGTTTGTTTTGCATGAGCAATTGTCCGTAGGCCTGCAATTCGGCATCCAAGGTCAATACTATGTCTCTTCCAGATACAGGAATAGTGTCGAAAATTCCATCTTTATAAGGGCCTATATCGCGATTGAATCTGTCTTTTTGAATGTATTTTACTCCTTTGACACCTCTTAGGATATCTTCGTATTGTTTCTCTACACCTGTCATCCCAATGTAGTCTCCCAATCGATAATACGGGTTGCGGTTCATTATGGCCTCATTGACCTCTCCAATAAAACCCAGAACGTTGGCAGAATGATCAACTTGATAGTCGCGTAAAGAGCGTTTTTGAATAAAGAAGCCCTTGTACTGGTACATTTTCTCCTGTAAAGCTGCAAACTCTTCCTTGGTGAGTTGCGGCATAAAAGGCGATGGGATGCGCGGAGAATAGGTCCAAGCTTTTTTTAGTTTTCTGTCGAATTCCTCTTTGGTGATGCCCATATCTGTAATAAAGGCGAGGGTGTCCAGATCTTTTACATTTCTGGGGATCACCATAATATCGTAAGCCGGCTGGTTGGCAACCATCAATTCCCCATTGCGATCAAAGATATAACCGCGCTCCGGATAGTCGTAGACCATTTTTATGGCGTTGTTCTCCGAGAGTTTCTGAAAACTAGAATCGTAGATCTGCAGATAGAAAAGCCGAGCGGCAAACACAAGGCCACTGCAAAGCGTCAGTCCTAAAAGCAAAAGTTTTCTCATCGTTTTTTCGAACCTAAAAGAATAAAACTGATCAGGATCAGAAGGCTACTAAAGCCCACTGAGAACAGGGTCGATTTAAGGATCAACAACAGATGGTCTGTACTAAAGATCTCCAGACAAAACAAAACCGAATGATGAACCAAAACCGCACCGAGCACATAAGTGATAATGCCTCCAAGCGGCATTTCTATGATCTTGACCACATTGTATTCGTAGCTTATTCCAAAGGAGGTCTTTAAAAAAAAGGGTCTGGAATATGCCATACATACACTTGCAACGGCGTGAACCCCTCCCGTATTGCTAAATACATCAACTAAAAGTCCTAAAAAGAAACTACTCAGCAATAATACGGTTCGATTACCACTAACCGGGAACCGTAAGATGTAGATCACATAAAGAAAGGGCACTATATAGCCAAACAGCGCAATATTGTTAAGCAGTAGCACCTGCAAGAGCAGAAGGGCTACGAATCGGACGCTATTGGAGATCACCTCATTCTTCATTGGGTATACTGGCTTCTAATTCTTGGATCTCTGGAGCATCGGCAATGCGAATCACATAGGCTGGTCCTAAACTGGTCATATCGTTGAACAAACGGATCTGTACCACGTAGTAATTCCCAGATTGATCGAGTTCATAACTTTCAATACTTCCTATGGGTATCCCTGCAGGAAATATAGTTGATCGCCCGCCGGTCACTATGCTATCTCCTATTGCCAAAGGCGCTAATCGCTGTACGTCTATCAATTGCACCACATTAGGGTCTCGGGTGTCCCATTGCAGGGTTCCAAAATGATTGGATTTGGTCAGTTTAGCATTGATGCTAGATTGGGTATTCAAGATGGAAAGGACTGTGGCATAACCTTCTGAGGTCTTGTCTATGATCCCTAGTATCCCATTGGGGCTAACAACTCCCATTCCCGACTGGACCCCATCTCTTTCTCCACCTTTTAGGGTGAGGTAATTTTTGGTTCTGCTGTAATTATTATCAATGACCTTTGCGGGAATATAGTCCACATCAGCGAATAAAGAACTCCGCATAGCTTGTCTGCGATAAACAGAGTCCACGTTGCCAACAGCTTCTCGCAATTGACTGTTTTCTTGTTGGAGGAGTTCGTTTTGTGCTTTCAGATCGAAGTATTCCCCAATACCCGAGGTCCAACTCAAAAGCGTTCCGCTTAAACCATTGGCGGCGCTGAGGTATTTTCCCGAGTGATAGGATCTGGATTGAAATGTGAAATAGAGCCCAAGGAGCACCAACAAGCAGAACAACAGAAAATGCCTCTTTCGAATAAAGAAATTAATAAGCTGTTGCATGCTTGGGGTTTATTACGGGATCAACACACTTTTGTACTTGTTTAAGTTTTTCAAACAAATTCCGGTACCGCGAACTACTGCGCGTAGCGGATCTTCTGCAATATAAACGGGCAGATCTGTTTTTTGAGACAGGCGTTTGTCCAATCCACGAAGCATAGAACCACCTCCGGCCAAATAGATTCCGGAGTTGTAAATGTCTGCAGCCAGTTCTGGTGGCGTTTGCGATAAAGTTTCCATCACAGCATCTTCAATGCGCAGAATGGACTTATCAAGGGCTTTCGCTATTTCGCGATAAGAAGTTTGGATCTGTTTTGGTTTCCCGGTGAGTAAGTCACGACCTTGTACAGCCATGTCGTCTGGCGGAAGTTCCAGATCTTCTATAGCAGCACCGATCTGGATCTTGATCTTCTCTGCCGTGCGCTCTCCAACATACAGGTTGTGCTGGGTACGCATATAGTAAATGATGTCGTTGGTAAAACCGTCTCCTGCTATCTTCACAGACTTGTCACATACGATACCTCCTAAAGCAATTACGGCGATCTCGGTAGTTCCTCCTCCAATGTCAACGATCATGTTCCCTTTGGGTTGCATGATGTCTATTCCGATACCAATTGCAGCTGCCATTGGCTCGTGGATCAGATAAACTTCCTTTCCGTTTACTTTTTCTGCGGATTCTTTTACAGCGCGCATCTCTACCTCTGTAATTCCACTTGGAATACAGATTACAATGCGCAGACCAGGCTTAAAGAGCTTCTTTTTAATTGCCGGAATATCTTTAATGAACATATTGATCATCGATTCCGAAGCGTCAAAGTCTGCAATTACACCGTCCTTTAGCGGGCGAATCGTTTTGATATTCTCGTGGGTCTTTCCTTGCATCATATTGGCCTCGCGACCAACGGCGATGATCTTCCCGGAGGAACGGTCTCTTGCAACAATAGAAGGCGCATCCACAACCACCTTGTCATTGTGAATAATAAGGGTGTTAGCAGTGCCCAGATCGATTGCTATTTCCTCTGTTAAGAAGTCGAAAAATCCCATAAAATAGTGCGTGCAGCTTTTAAATTAGTGGCCTGAAGATCAGTGTCACACAAAAGTAATAAAATTAATGAAGTCCGCTCGACTTTTAGCGCACTAGTGAAGCCGAATTTTCTTCTAGTGTTTAAAATGACGCGTTCCGGTCATAACCATAGCCATTCCATTGGCGTTACAGTAATCAATGCTGAGCTGATCTTTGATAGAACCACCCGGTTGGATCACTGCTTTTATTCCGGCCTTGTCTGCTATCTCAACACAGTCAGGGAAAGGGAAGAAAGCATCGCTGGCCATCACCGCGCCGTCGAGGTCAAAATCAAACGATCTTGCTTTGTCTATGGCTTGTCGGAGCGCATCTACTCGCGAAGTTTGTCCGGTTCCGCTGGCACAAAGTTGTTTCCCTTTGGCCAAAACAATGGTGTTGGACTTGGTGTGCTTACACACTTTACTTGCGAATAGTAAATCTGCTAACTCAGAATCTGACGGTTTATTGTCGGTGGCCTGTGTTAAATCTTCTGCGGAGTCTGTTTTGTGATCTCTGTCTTGAACCAAAGCTCCGTTAAGGCAGGAGCGAACTATGGTCTCTGGTAAGGCCGTTTGCTTCAATTTTAACATGATGCGATTCTTTTTCCCTTTTAAGATCTCTAGGGCATCGGCATCAAAGTCTGGAGCAATGACCACTTCGCAGAACAGCTTGTGGATCTCCTCCGCAGTAGCTGCATCGATAGTGGTGTTACAGATCAAGATCCCTCCAAAGGCAGAAACAGGATCGCCAGCCAAAGCATCAACATAAGCTTGGTGAACGGTATCGCGCTGCGCAATTCCGCAGGCGTTATTGTGTTTTAAAATGGCAAAGGTCGGTGCCTCACCCCAAAATTCCAGCATTAAAGTAACAGCGGCGTCTACGTCCAAGAGGTTGTTGTAGCTAAGCTCTTTACCGTGAAGTTTGTCGAACATGGCATCAAAATCTCCGAAGAAGAATCCACGCTGATGCGGGTTCTCTCCGTAACGCAATACCTTGCCTTGGGTTTCACTTACCTTCAAGGCAGCGATCTCGTGATCGGCGTTGAAGTAATTGAAAATAGCTGTATCGTAATGTGAAGAGACATTGAATGAGCGGGCTGCGAATTTCTTGCGATCTGCCATGGTGGTGCTACCGCCACTTTCGGTGATGAGCTGCAAGAAGTCATCATAATCTTCCATAGAGGACACGCAAACAGTGTCTTTGAAGTTCTTTGCTGCAGCGCGGATCAAGGAAATACCTCCAATGTCGATCTTTTCAATGATGTCTTGTTCCGGGGCACCAGAGGCAACCGTTTTTTCAAATGGGTAGAGGTCTACAATCACCAAATCCAATTGCGGGATCTCAAATTTCGCCATCTCTTCAACATCACCTTCGTGATCCTGGCGGTTCAATATCCCGCCAAAAACTTTTGGGTGCAAGGTCTTAACACGTCCGCCTAAAATAGAAGGGTAACTGGTCACATCTTCAATCGCGATCACGGGAATTCCCAGCTCCTTTATAAAACGCTCTGTACCTCCGGTAGAATAAAGGGTAACGCCGTATTCGTGAAGTTTTTTAACGATAGGTTCTAGTCCGTCTTTGTGAAATACACTGATCAGTGCCGATTGAATTTGTTTTGTGCCGCTCATCGAAGTAAAAATTTTAAAGGGCAAAAGTACGGATTTCATTAGCAAAATTGTAACATATCATTACCGAAAACGTCTTATCTTCGTAATAGAAACAAAGCCGCAGTCTTGCTGGTTTTAAAAAGCGCTGAATAACCCATGTTGATATATTTCCGCATCCTAAAAGAAAGCTTTGTGTTCGCTATCAGCGCACTGAAGAACAACAAGCTCAGAACCTTTCTTTCGCTTTTAGGGGTGACCATCGGAATTTTTTCCATAATCGGTGTCTTGGCGGCAGTAGATTCACTTAAGCGTGAGATAGAAGGCAGTATATCTTCTTTGGACAACCGAACACTATTTCTAGCGCGATTCTCCTTTGGGCCGACAGACATTCCTATTTGGAAGCGAGAACAGTTTCCAGATGTGACCTATGAAGAATATCAAATGATCTTGCGTCAGGTCCCAGATGTGTACGGGGCGTCTTATCAGATCAATGTGGCTCCAGAAACAGTGCGTTTTGAGGAGAATTTCATTGAGAATGTAGAGATGATATTTGTGACCGATCAGCAGACACGCATAGAGGACATAAAACTGCAATCCGGTCGTTTCTTTAACGAATCTGAATCTGTTCGGGGAGCCCCGGTAATTGTCATTGGAGACGAAGTAGCCAACACCCTTTTTGGTGGGGCAGACGAAGCCATTGGGAAACGCCTGCGCGTTTACGGTAGACGACTCACGGTGATCGGAGTCATGGAAAAAGAAGGGCGAGGCCTCTTTGGTGGTAGTAAAGACGTTGCCACCTTTTTACCGGTGAATATTGGGCGACGCATTTTTGGAGACAACAACAAATCTGTTTTTCCATTCATAGTGATAAAGCCAGAAGCAGGTGTTGATCAAGGCGAATTCAACGCGGCACTCACGGCTAAAATGCGGAATTTTAGAGGTTTGCGCTCAGACGATTCCAACAACTTCTTTTTAAATCAACTCCAAGGATTCTCAGATGCTATAGACAGTATCACCGGCCAGCTCAATGTGATCGGCTGGATCATTAGTGGATTCTCCCTTTTGGTGGGTGGATTTGGTATTGCCAACATTATGTTTGTGAGCGTGAAGGAGCGGACCAACCTCATTGGTATTCAAAAATCACTTGGAGCCAAGAACAAATTCATCTTGTTCCAATTCCTTTTTGAGGCCATTATTTTGGCCATCATTGGTGGGCTTATAGGGCTGATCCTGGTCTATCTGGCATCGATTGTAGCCTCTCAGGCCACTGGCGATTTTGAGTTTGTCCTCTCGCCTTGGAATATGTTTATAGGAACAGGCATCTCGGTCTTTATCGGTCTGATCTCGGGGATCATTCCAGCCATTTCTGCCTCTCGATTAGATCCTGTTGAGGCTATACGTACAGGAATGTAATTGAACCCGCATTCTGGAATAGAAAATTTATTCCGTCTTTAAACTACTTCAAAACAAGACACTATGTTTCGTTTTATAATTTTAGCGTAGCGCTGCTATGCCTAAAATTAGCAAAACGCCTTGTTTTATTGTATTTTAAAGCCTCATTACAAAGTTCTATCACAGAATTCGGGTTGCCTCCTTTAAAGTATCTCTGCCAATTGAGCGTTTACCCAAGTTAGAAACTCCTCGTCCGCAGTAGTGAACGGATCTATGGTATTGCTATCAATATCGATCTGACCAATATTTACCCCGTCTTTGAATAAAGGAATCACTATCTCTGCCTTAACGGTAATGCTGCAGGCTATGTAGTTGTCTTGTGCTTTTACGTCCGGCACCACAAAATTTGCATTAGATTCTGCCACTTGTCCGCAGATACCTTTGCCAAATGGAATGGTGGTATGATCGGTTGGCTCTCCTGCAAATTTTCCAAGATGTAGTACGCGTTTGTCGTGATCGGCAAAGTAGAATCCCACCCAATCATAATGGGCTACTTCGGCTTGCAATAGATCGCAAATGCCTTGCATGGCGGCATCTGGGTTGCTTTTATGCGTTTCGATCAGGGATTGTACTTGCGGTTTTAATGCAGATAGATTCATAGCAAAAAATATAAAGGTCAAAGGTAAGAAGCACTTGGGATTTATTCTAACCCATTAGTTGTGAAATTTAAAAATCTCGAGGCTCGAACATTTTGTCTAAATTTGACCAATAGGCAGTCGCATGCTTCGCAAGATCTTTACAGAACACAGAGCGGTTTTTATATTCCTAGGACGTTTTTTCGGCGTCTATCTAGGCCTGTCCTTGCTGTATCTAATCTATATCACAATGACCACGGCGCAGCAAGCGATAGATCCGCTGACCGCATTGGTTGGTGAGCAATCCCAGGCTATTATAAACGGCTGGGGTTATGAGGCAAAAGTGCTCGCATCTGGCGGAACCCCTGAATTACAACTCTTTGTTAACGGAGATCTGGTGGCGCGGATCATAGAGGGCTGCAATGCCGTAAGTATCATTATCCTGTTTGTCAGTTTTGTGATTGCATTTAAAAAGGCATTTAAGAAGACGCTTTTGTTTGTCTTTGGAGGAGCGGTGCTGATCTATGGTGTAAATTTAGTTCGCATCGCGATCTTGGCTATCGCACTTTATCATTACCCAGAGAAGGAACCCTTGTTGCATCAGGTTGTTTTTCCGGCGCTGATCTACGGTTTGGTGGCTTTGCTCTGGATGCTTTGGGTAGGAGTTTTCAAAAAGAGGAGATCCTATGAATAGCAGCCTTCGCATACTGTTCATTGTAGTGCTGTTAGGGCTTTTAGTGGTCTTGCGGATGTTTGCTGCGGATTGGTTCTACGACCCGCTAGACGCTTTTTTCAAAGGGCAATATCAGGGACAGCCTCTACCAGAAATAGCTACTGCTAAACTTCTTGCTGTTATGGCACTGCGCTTTTGGATCACTGCTGCAATCACCGTTGGCGTCATTCATTTGTGGTTTAACAATCGTTCCAAGACACGATTGAGTTTCCTTGTGTTAGCTGTGGCATTTGTCCTATTTTTTACAGCCTTTTGGGTGTTAATTGCGTTAAAACAACCTCCTTTAGAAGGGTTATTCTACATCCGCCGTTTTTTGATACAGCCGTTGATTCTTATCTTGCTCATCCCGGCATTTTATTATGAAATGAGCAATTCAAATGCCGCTGGTTGAAGTATATTTGTATTCTAAAATCTATACTATGAAACGCTATTCATTTTTGAGTATTCTCATGGTCTTTTTGGTCTTCACTGCCTGTAAGAATGAGGCAAAACAAGCCGAAGAAACTACAACAGATACTGCGGTAGAGAACACTACCGAAGCCCCTCAAGCAAGTAAACCTAAATACGAAGCTGCAGCAGCAACCGCCACCTTTAAAGATCCAAAGGTAGGAGATGTCTATAAGGCGTATATAGAACTTAAAACTGCCTTGGTCAATACAGACAGTGAGGCTTCTTCTAAAGCGGCAGACGAACTGCTTACAGCTTTTTCTAATCTTGGAGTAGAAGAGGAGACCTTCTTAGCCGCTCAGTTCGTAATGGAATCTAAAGAAATTGCTGCGCAACGAGAAGGATTCAACAGACTTACTCCAATTGTAGAGCAACTAGTGGTAGATAACTTAGAAGGTGGCGAGGTATACAAACAATATTGCCCTATGGCCTTTAACAATACCGGAGCTTATTGGCTATCCAACTCTAAGGAGATCTACAATCCGTATTTTGGTGATATGATGCTTAATTGCGGACGTGTTGCAGATACTTTCGAATCCGAAGCGACCAATTAATGCGCTAACTTTATGAATTTACGTCATTTTTTAAGTGTGATCGTTGCAAGTTTGGCGCTGTTATCCTGTCAAAACGAAATGGAGGCGGTAGTCGCCGTTCACGACGAACTCATGCCTAAAATGACGACTATCTCGCGTTTGCAAGAGCAGCTTAGCGAAAGTTTGCCAGATAGTATCCGCAGCGAGAAGCAACAAGCTGTAATAGACGAGCTAGAAGCTGCTAACGATGCCATGATGGATTGGATGCAGGATTTTGGAACTGCCTTCGACTTTGAAGAGATCAACAAAGGCAAACCCTTGACGGCTGCAAAACAAGACAGCTTAAAGAAGTACGCGCTAAGTGTTCAAGCACTTAAAACCCAAATGTTAGCTGCCATAGCGAATGGCCAGAAGGCCTTTGAAACGCTAAAGCAAAACAGATAATTAGTACCTTTAATTCATGAAAATCACCAAACGCATCCTTTTATACGCTATGACCATAGTGGTCATTATTGGGGCCTTTATCTGGAATTCAAGAGTAGAGGAGTGGTTAAAGACCCAAGAAGAACCTGAAATGATCGTACGATCAGATCTCTTGGTGATCTACCCGCTCGTTATCACTTTGGTTGCGCTAAGTCTTTTTGCACTCTACAGAGATTGGAAGGAGAAAAGCAGCACTTAGTTCTAAAATAATCTTACATAAAAAAAAGCGCTCCTATTTGGGAGCGCTTCTGTTTTATATTGATGCAGATATTACATCATGCCTGGCATTCCGCCGCCGCCCATTGGAGGCATGGCAGGAGTATCTTCCTTGATGTCTACCAAAGCACATTCTGTAGTAAGGATCATTCCAGCCACAGAAGAAGCGTTCTCTAAAGCGATACGCGTCACCTTCTTCGGGTCAATGATACCTTCCTTAAGCATGTCTACATAAGTGTCGTTCTTTGCGTTGTAACCAAAAGCTTTGCTGCCTTCCATTACCTTGCTCACTACTACAGAACCTTCGCCACCTGCGTTCTCTACGATCTGGCGCAACGGCTCTTCTATAGCACGTGCGATGATCTGAACTCCTGTGGTCTCGTCTAGGTTGTCTGTGGTCAATTTTTCTAACACTTTCTTAGCGCGAACCAAGGCAACTCCACCTCCGGCAACGATACCTTCTTCTACAGCGGCACGAGTGGCGTGTAGGGCGTCGTCTACGCGGTCTTTCTTCTCTTTCATCTCTACCTCAGAAGCAGCACCTACGTAGAGTACAGCAACACCTCCGGCCAATTTAGCCAAACGCTCCTGTAGTTTCTCTTTGTCGTAATCGCTAGTGGTAGTTTCGATCTGAGATTTGATCTGGTTCACACGAGCTGTGATATCTGCTTTTTTGCCAGCACCATTAACAATGGTCGTATTGTCCTTATCGATGGTTACGGTCTCTGCAGTTCCTAGCATATCAATGGTTGCATTCTCCAAGGTGAATCCACGATCTTCTGAGATCACGGTTCCTCCGGTAAGAATAGCAATATCTTCTAGCATTGCTTTTCTGCGGTCTCCAAATCCAGGAGCCTTAACAGCCGCGATCTTCAAAGATCCACGCAGCTTGTTCACTACCAAGGTAGCCAAAGCTTCTCCGTCTACATCTTCTGCAATGATAAGCAGCGTACGGCTCTGTTGCGCAATTGGCTCAAGCACAGGAAGTAGATCTTTCATAGCAGAGATCTTCTTGTCGCAAAGCAAGATCATTGGGTTCTCCAATTCAGCGTTCATTTTCTCGCTGTTGGTAACAAAGTATGGTGATAGGTAACCGCGGTCAAACTGCATTCCTTCTACCACATCTACATAAGTCTCTGTTCCTTTGGCCTCTTCTACAGTGATAACTCCTTCTTTACCAACTTTGCTAAATGCTTCGGCAATAAGCTCTCCGATAACCGGATCGTTATTGGCAGAAATAGAAGCTACTTGCATGATCTTCTCGCTAGAGCTACCCACTTTGGTAGATTGCTTTTCAAGATCGGCGGTCAATGCCTCAACAGCTTTGTCGATTCCGCGCTTAAGGTCCATTGGATTAGCACCTGCAGCTACGTTCTTAAGCCCTTCTTTTACTATGGCTTGCGCAAGTACAGTTGCAGTAGTTGTTCCGTCACCAGCCAAGTCGTTGGTCTTAGAAGCAACTTCTTTTACCATCTGAGCGCCCATGTTCTCTAGTGCATCTTCTAGCTCAACTTCTTTGGCAACAGTAACACCATCCTTGGTGACTTGTGGAGCCCCGAAGGATTTACTAATGATAACGTTACGACCTTTTGGTCCCAAGGTTACCTTTACTGCATTGGCCAAAGCGTCTACACCGCGTTTGATGCTGTCTCTTGCTTCAATGTCAAATTTTATATCTTTTGCCATGGTTGTGTTCTTTAATTATTCTCGATTAGATAATTGCTAAAATGTCGTCTTCGCGCATGATCAGATAATCACGGCCTTCCAACTTAAGTTCGCTGCCTGAATACTTTCCGTACAGCACCGTATCTCCAACTTTTACAGTCATTTCGTGATCTTTCTTGCCTTTTCCAACAGCGACAACTTTTCCTTGTTGTGGCTTTTCTTTGGCAGAATCAGGAATGTAGATACCCGATGCAGTTTTGGTCTCGGCCTCTTGTGGTTCAATCAAAACCCGGTCAGCCAGGGGTTGAATATTTAAGCCCATATCTATTTGTGTTTTTTGGTTTAATTAAAATTACGCTTGCCTTAAGGCAGAAATTGTGCCATTGGATTTTCCACTGACACAATCGAAAAAAAAATGCCAGCTTGTCATATAAGCTGGCATTTTTTAAATGTCGTTTGGAGTTTACTGCTCATCTGTCTGAACCGGAGAACCGTCTGTGGCAGGAACTTCGGTTTGCACAGGAGTGTCGCCGTCAATGGCTTTAGATTCGCCTAATCCGCCACCATCCATAATAGGGATGTTAGAAAGCAAGATCAAAGCCAAAAGCAGCACTGCTAGTGTCCAGGTACTTTTATCTAAAAAGTCTCCTGTTTTCTTTACACCACCGATCTGCTGACCTCCGCCACCTCCAAAGGTAGAAGAAAGTCCGCCTCCTTTTGGGTTTTGTACCATTACTACTACTACCAGTAGAAAAGCGATCAGAATGATCAGGATCAGAAATATATTAAACGCCGTCATTGTCTTTTGTGTTTTGGGCCATTATTTTCTTTATCGCCCGAATTTGGTCTGCAAAGAAACCACTTTTTTCGGGATTTTTCAAACTTAAAATTTTGTACGCTTGAATGGCTTTTTTATAGTTTTTTTGCTGCAGATAAACCTTGGCTAAGGTCTCTGTCATTAAGGAGTCCGAGGTTTTGGTAAATGGCTTCGCCAGATTTTTGGTGGAGCTCACTTCTTCCTCAGGATCTATCTTAGGGCTATTGCTCAAAAAGGCGTCGATCAGTTTAAATCTTTCTTCCTTGGCATCTGGCTTTGGAGCTGTTTCTTCTTGAGTTCGTTCTACCGGGTTTACTTGAGCCAACTGCAGCCAGATCGCAAAGGAATGCTTGTCCTCCTTCTTAAATTCCAGAGGAGCATTTTCTATGCTTTCTAAGGGTTCCGGTTCTCCGATCTTTAAGAACAGATCGGGGTCTAGTACAGCCTTGGCCTTTTGCAATTCAGATTTGAGCTTTTGCTCTAGTTCAAGTGGCGTAGCGCTCACCTCTTGAACATCTACCAATTCAATTTCGTTGAGATCGGTATGCTGATGTTTTATCTTATGAGCGATCTCATCTTGCAAGAAAACCTCAGAAGTAATAAAATCAAAAAGTATAGCCCTATCTGTAGTATGTGCTGCGGTGCGTTTTAAGGCATCGTTGTACTTAAAGCTTCTGCTGTTCTTCAAGGCTTTGAGTTGCAAGGCATGCGCTGCCTGAAAGTAAGGGAATGTCGACAAGATCTCTTGCAATTGCTGCTGATGCTCTGCGTTGACAGTGCCTGGGTTCTGGGCGAGATATGTGAATTCTTGCGTGTTCAATTTACCAGCGGGCCAGAGTAGCGTTAAAGATATCTTGTGTCAATCGGGTGTAGATCTCGTCTATCACATCGTCTCGTCTGGAGCCGGTAAGGTTAGCATCTCCGTCAAAGTCGAAATAGAAACTAAAGCGTTGCTGCAAGTCCTTGGTGTCGTCCAATTTATTGTAAAAACGCACTTGTACCGAGATGGTCAATCGGTTCTGTGCGGCAGTATTCTGCGCTGTAGCCGTTATAGGTGCAATGTAGTACTGCACGATCTCTCCTTCGTAAGTCAGGTCTGCATTGGCCGTAACCAATTCCAAACTGGTCTGATTCACGATAAGATCTTGCAGGTCATTGGTAAATTTTAGATCGATCCCAGGCTCAATTATCGCAGCTTGGTTCTGAAAGAAATTCACCTGAAAGGTCTTGGCGTTCCCCACATCTGCTCCGGTAAAGGAGTAGTATTTACAGCTGTTAAAACTAAGGCTAACGGCCAAAAGTAAGATCCATTGAGCTATGCGCATCCTATAAATTATATTGCTTTATTTTTCGGTACAAGGTGCGTTCTGAAATTCCCAATTCTTCTGCAGCTGCCTTGCGTTTCCCGTTGTATTTTTCTAATGATTTCTTGATGAGTTCCAATTCTTTTTCCTGAAGCGAAAGGGTCTCTTCTTCTTCGATCTCTTCGGCAAAATGGTACTTATCTTCTGCGCTTTGGCCGTTATTGTCGTTAAAACTGATCACTTCTACATCAGAAGGTACAACCAGCTCTCTGCGGGGAGAAGGCACTACCTCACTGTACTCCGTATCTGGTTCTTCGTCGGCGTAGATCTTGTTGATCAGTCCAGAATGTTCGCGCTGAACGGTTTCTGAATCATCGTTGCGCAACAGCTCCAAGGTAAGCTTTTTAAGATCGTTCACATCGCGTTGCATATCAAAGAGCACTTTGTAAAGGATCTCGCGTTCCGAGGCGAAGTCGCTTTCGGATTTCTTCGGATTGATCACGGCCGGCAAATTGCTACCCACATCGGGCAAGTAGCTTTTTAGCGTATCGTAAGAAATGGTCCGCTCTTGTTCTAATACAGAGATCTGCTCGGCGATATTTCTCAACTGACGGATGTTCCCTCCCCAGCGGTATTTGAGCAACAGATCCGTGGCCTGTTCGTCCAAACGAATGGTTGGCATCTTGTATTTCTGAGCAAAGTCTGTGGCAAACTTTCTAAAGAGCAAATGTATGTCTTCTGACCGTTCGCGCAGCGGCGGCAGATTGATCTCCACCGTGCTTAATCGATAGTAAAGATCTTCTCTAAACTTTCCTTTGGATATAGCCTCTGCCATGTCCACATTGGTGGCGGCAACTATGCGTACATCGGTCTTTTGGGTCTTGCTGGACCCTACTTTTAAGAATTCACCATTCTCTAGTACACGCAATAAGCGCACTTGAGTAGGCAGGGGGAGTTCACCAACTTCATCTAAAAAGATGGTTCCTCCATCAGCCACTTCAAAATATCCACTACGCGTTGCTGTCGCTCCGGTAAAGGCGCCTTTCTCGTGTCCGAAAAGTTCGGAATCTATGGTTCCTTCTGGAATAGCTCCGCAGTTTACCGCAATATACTTGCCGTGTTTTCTATGAGATAATGAATGTATGATCTTCGGAATACTTTCTTTACCCACACCACTTTCTCCCGTCACCAAGACCGAGATATCGGTAGGGGCCACCTGAATGGCCTTTTCTATGGCGCGGTTGAGCTTGGGGTCATTTCCTATGATCCCGAATCGCTGTTTTGTGGCTTGTACTGATTCCATAATTGTTATTACTGGTTCTCGCTATAACCCACAGCCTCGCCCAAAAGCGTAGTGCTAGTGCAGTCGTTTATCTTCACCATCACAAAATCTCCAACTTTATAGTGTTCTTTTGGGAACACAGCTACGGTGTTTTGCGAACTGCGTCCACTCCAATGTGCATCGCTTCGGCGGGATTCCTTTTCTATGAGGATCTCTACGGTCTTACCCACAAAATTCTTGGTACGGTAAGCTGAGTGTTTTTGTTGTAAGTCGATGATCTCTGTAAGACGTCTTTTCTTTACAGCTTCTGGTACATCATCTTCCATTTTTCGTGCAGCCATGGTTCCTGGTCGCTCGGAATAGATGAACATGAAACCAAAGTCGTATTTCACATATTCCATAAGGCTTAAGGTGTCTTGGTGATCTTCTTCGGTCTCTGTTGGGAAACCTGCGATCATATCTTGAGAGATACCGCAATCCGGAATGATCTCGCGCACCTTATCTATTAGGGCCATATACTCCTCACGAGTATGCTGACGATTCATTTCTTTAAGAATTCTTGTGCTTCCGCTTTGTACCGGCAGGTGAATATAATTACAGATATTCCGATGCGCAGCCATAGCGTGGAGCACGTCTTCTGTCATGTCCTGCGGATTCGAAGTCGAAAAGCGAATGCGCATTTTGGGTTGTGCAGTGGCTACCATCCGCAGCAATTTGGCAAAGTCTGTCGCAGTAGCTTGCTGCATCGGACTGGCTTTCTTAAAATCCTTTTTCAGGCCGCCGCCATACCATAGATAACTATCTACATTTTGTCCAAGTAGCGTAATTTCTTTGTAGCCTTTGGCCGCCAAGTCATTGACCTCGTCTAAAATACTCTTTGGGTCTCTGCTTCGCTCGCGTCCGCGAGTAAATGGCACAACGCAGAAAGTACACATATTGTCACAGCCGCGGGTAATGCTCACAAAAGCCGTTACACCGTTTCCGCCCAAGCGAACTGGAGTGATATCACCATAGGTTTCCTCTTTCGAAAGAATCACATTTACAGCTTCTCGGCCATCGTCTACCTCTGCGATCAGGTTCGGAAGGTCTTTATACGCATCCGGACCTACAACAAGGTCAACTATCTTTTCTTCTTCTAAGAACTTGCTTTTAAGACGTTCGGCCATACAGCCCAAAACGCCTACTTTCATGCCTGGGTTGATCTTTTTTACCGCATTGTATTTCTCCAAGCGCTTGCGAACAGTTTGTTCTGCTTTGTCGCGAATACTGCAGGTATTGACCAATACAAGATCAGCATCCTCAAGATTCTGGGTGGTGTTGAAACCTTCTTTTGCTAAAATAGAAGCCACGATCTCACTGTCGCTAAAATTCATTTGACAGCCATAGCTCTCAATGAACAGTTTGCGGGTGTTGGTCGCATTTGCTTCTGTTATCAGGGTAGTGCCCTGTTTGTTCTCGTCTATTATCTTCTCCATATCGGGTTCGGCCCAGTTGTCCATCAATTAGTATGCAAAGATAGGATTTAATCCAAATTATGACAAAGTGTCAGTGTCCTAAATCGTTCATAAATAATCTTAAATCTAACGCAACGTTTTGCCTTTGCTTGCGTCTGCTAGAAAAATGAATTGCAATTAAACACCACCTAATGAAATGAGCACAAACAAATTTAATTACTAGTATTCCATTGTAATAATTAAATTTTTTGTGCGAAAGCAAAGCGGTTGATCTATGCAGATAATTTTTATTTGCTTGATTATCGGACAAATAAAAATTCTTAAATAGATGAAAAAGTTATTATTGATTCTTGTACTAGCGGGCTTCTGGAGTTGCTCCGACGACACCTATACGCAAGAGGTGCTTATCGCTACAGCTCAAACCACTACCAAGGCGGAGTTCAGAGCTAGTGTGGGCCCTGGGCCAGTGCAACAGATCTCAGAATCTGGAAAGATCTATGCCTATGGGCAATACGTTCTTGTTAACGATAAGTATAAAGGTATTCACATTATAGACAACAGCGACCCTGCGAATCCGGCGAAGATTGGTTTTATCAATATCCCGGGAAATGTAGATATGGCTGTTAAGAACGACATTCTCTACGCCGATAGCTGGTTGGATCTTTATGTTTTTGATTTCACCGATCCGGCAAACCCAAGTTTGATCAATCGATTGGAAGATGTGTTGCCAGAGCGCCAACCCGATTTTGAAGGGCTCATTTGGGAGGTCGATTACGGAGAGTACGACCCAGCTAGCGAGGTAGTAGTAGGGTGGACCTACACCACAGAACTGCGCGAGTTTGACCGCGGAGACGAAGCTACCATAGATGTGCTCTCGTCTGATGCAGGTGGACAAACCGGAACTGGTGGTTCTTTGGCTCGATTCAACATCACAGGAGAATATTTATATGTGGTGGATTCCTTTAGAATCTTCTCATTTCAGATCAGTGATCTAGACAATCCTCAGCTGCGAGGTGAGGTTTTAGTAGGTGCTAATGTGGAAACTATTTTTAGCGATGGCGATTACCTATATATAGGTAGCCCTGTTGGTATGTTCATTTACGGCCTCAGTAATCCTGGCGATCCAAACTTTTTGTCGTCGGTAACTCATATCACCGGTTGTGACCCTGTTGTGGTTCAAGGCGACTATGCTTTCGTTACCGTTAGAGGCGGAAATTGGTGTGGCCAACCCGATAGTTTGCTAGATGTTGTAGATATTACCGATCGATCGAATCCGTTCATTGTCAAATCCGAAGTAATGAACGAACCATATGGTCTTGGGGTTAAAGGCAACAGGCTTTATGTAAGCGACGGAAGTTTTGGCTTCGCTGTTTACGATATAACCAATCCCGTAGAGGCTAACCGGATCATCACTTACAACGATCTTGAAATTTACGATGTCATCCCTATGGAACAATGGATGATCATGATAGGTAACAATACCTTATACAATTACGAATACACCGATGAAGGAATCGGTCTTATAGCAAGTTTTAGTTTAAATTAAGTTCGCTTTAAATTCCTTCTAAAAGCCCTGTTTTACGCAGGGCTTTTTTAGTGCCTTAATAGGTGTAAAAAAAATTTGACCTACTTTTGTAGCCCAAATAAAATGAAATATGGCGAAGAATTTGGTTATTGTGGAGTCCCCTGCAAAGGCCAAAACTATTGAGAAGTTCCTCGGAAAAGAGTACAAGGTAGCTTCGAGTTTTGGACACATTGTAGACCTTCCGTCTAAGGAATTAGGGGTTGATGTTGAGGGCGATTTCAAGCCGAAATACGTGGTCCCATCGGACAAGAAAAAACTGGTAAAGGAACTCAAAGAAATGGCTGCCAAAGCAGAAATGGTATGGCTAGCCAGTGATGAGGACCGCGAAGGAGAAGCCATTGCTTGGCACTTGTTCGAATCCTTAGGACTTACAGAAGACAAGACCAAACGCATCGTATTTCACGAGATCACCAAATCGGCCATTTTAAAGGCCATTGCCAATCCGCGCTCTATCGATTACAACTTAGTGAATGCCCAGCAGGCACGTCGCGTTTTGGATAGATTAGTGGGTTATGAGATATCGCCAGTATTGTGGCGTAAAGTAAAAGGCGGCCTTTCTGCCGGTCGTGTACAATCGGTTTCTGTTAGACTTATTGTAGAGCGTGAGCGGGAGATCATGGATTTCACACCCGTGGCTTCCTACCGTGTGGATGCAATGTTTGAAACCGAGGAGGGAAAAAGCTTTAAGGCTAAGTTGCCACAGAACTTTGACAGCTCCGCAGAAGCCAATTCCTTCTTAGAAAAGAATTTAAATGCCGATTTTTCCATTGCTAGTCTGACCAAAAAACCAGCTAAGAAATCTCCGGCGGCGCCGTTTACTACTTCTACCTTACAGCAAGAGGCTTCCCGAAAGCTTTATTTCTCTGTGAGTAAGACAATGACCTTAGCCCAGCGTTTGTACGAAGCGGGTCTTATCACTTATATGAGAACTGACAGTGTTAACCTGTCTGACGAAGCTAAAGCTGCAGCCAAAGAAGAGATCACAAAATCTTACGGAGAGGAGTATTCCAAACCGCGTAATTATAAAGGTAAGGCCAAAGGAGCCCAAGAAGCTCACGAAGCCATTCGCCCAACCGATATGTCACGTCATGCCGTAGATATCGATAGAGACCAGGCGCGTTTATACGAACTTATCTGGAAACGAACCATTGCCTCGCAAATGAGCGATGCGAAATTGGAGCGCACTCAGGTAAAGATAGAGGCCAACACGCACAAGGAGCTTTTCACTGCAAATGGTGAAATGATCAAATTTGACGGTTTCCTAAAGGTATATCTGGAAGGAATAGATGATGACGAAGAAGAACAGGACGGCATGTTGCCAAGTCTGGCAGAAGGTGATCCGCTCAAGAACAAGTACATCACCGCAACGGAGCGCTTTACGCGTCCGCCGTATCGATACACTGAAGCATCTTTGGTAAAGAAATTAGAAGAGCTAGGAATTGGACGTCCGTCTACCTACGCGCCGACCATTTCTACGATCCAGAATAGAAACTACGTCGAGAAAGGGACTGTTGATGGTAGCGAGCGCAAGTACGAGCAGCTTACCTTAAAGAACGGTAAGATCTCTGCTAAAGAGTTGACCGAAATGGTAGGTTCGGACAAAGGAAAATTAGTGCCTACAGATATAGGTATGATAGTTAACGACTTCTTGGTCGATCACTTTGACAATATTGTCGATTACAACTTTACCGCCAAGGTAGAGGAAGACTTTGACCAGATCGCCGATGGCGACGAGAAGTGGACGGAGATGATGCGTGATTTCTATCACTCGTTCCATCCGCAGGTAAAAGATGTGGCAGAGAACGCTGAACGTGAAAGCGGAGAGCGTATCTTGGGAACCCATCCGGAATCTGGCAAGACTGTCTTGGTACGCTTAGGTAAATTTGGTCCTATGGCGCAAATTGGAGCCCCAGACGACGAAGAGAAGCAATTTGCCAGTTTAACTCCGGAACAACAACTCACTACCATTACCCTAGAAGAGGCTTTGGATCTGTTCAAGCTGCCTAGAGATCTCGGGGAGTACGAAGGAGAAGCTATAGAAGTGAACAATGGGCGTTATGGGCCTTATGTGCGTTTTGGCAAGAAGTTTATCTCTCTTCCGGCCGGAAAGGATCCGCTAGATGTATCTAAAGAAGATGCCATTGAACTCATCGAGGCCAAAAAGAAAGCAGACGCTCCTATATATAGGTATAAAGATATGCCGGTTCAGAAAGGGAAAGGTCGCTTCGGACCATTTATCAAATGGAACAATATGTTCATTAACGTGAACAAAAAATACGACTTTGACAATCTGAGCGGAGATGATATAGAAACCCTGATCGAAGACAAACTCCAGAAAGAGCGCGATAAACTGATCCACGACTGGGCCGATGCAGGCATTCGTTTGGAAAAGGCGCGTTGGGGTAGGTTTAACCTGATAAAGGGCAAGACCAAAGTGGAACTCCCTAAGACCACCAAGGCACAGGAGATGACCTTAGAAGAAGCTCAGGCGATCTTGGAGAAACAAGCTCCGAAAAAGAAAAAGACCACCAAACGCAAAGCAGCCGCCAAGAAATAAGATGACAGATTTTTTAAGTCCGGTGAGTAAGGCCGTAGTGGCCCACAAAGAGTTATTACCCGATAACACTTTGGGTACTAAGATGCGTATTCACAGTCCGGGAACTGCCTTTCCGGATCTCACGGGCTGCGAAATGGCCATCATTGGGGTGCAAGAGAACAGACGTTCTGCAGACTTTGTAGGGCGCGCAGTATCCTTTGACAACATCAGAAAAGCGGTTTACAGTCTTTATCCTGGCAGTTGGCACATCCAAATTGCCGACCTGGGAGATATCATGCCTGGGGAGAGCGTAGAGGATACCTACTTCGCTTTGCGACAAGTAGTACTCGAATTGCATCAGCAAAATATCATACCTATTATATTAGGTGGTAGTCAAGATCTGGTTTATGCCAATTACAGGGCGTACGATGATCGCGGTGCTATGGTTAATATGGTGAATGTGGATTCTCGTTTTGACCTTGGCGATGCAGACCTGCCGATAAGCAATACCTCTTATATAGGTAAGATGGTAGTAGACAAACCTTATAATTTGTTCAACTACGCCAATATTGGATATCAGACCTATTTTAACTCCGCAGACGAGATAGATCTTATTCAGCGCCTTTATTTTGAAGCTTATCGTTTGGGAGAGGTTGCTGCGGATATTTCTTCTGTAGAGCCCATTATGCGCGATGCAGATATTGTCGCTATAGATATCTCGGCCATAAAGAGTACCGAGCTTACGCACGATTACGGTTATATGCCCAATGGATTCGACGGTAGAGAGATCTGTGCCATTGCGCGTTATGCAGGAATAAGCAATCGTGTGAGTTCTTTTGGGATCTACGAGTTAGAAGGGAACCGAGAAGCCGAGCGCGCCGCTATGCTTATTGCTCAGATGATCTGGTACTTTGCAGAAGGGGTCAATTACCGCATAGACGACGGAAATTTTACAAACGAAAACGAATACCTCACATACACCGTTCCGGTGAACGAACAGACTTTGCGCTTTAAAAAGAGCAAAAAAACGGGTAGATGGTGGATAGAATTGCCATTTATTTCAAATGTTAATAATAAATTAAAAAGACATACGTTATTACCATGCACGTACCGCGATTATGAGGATGCCTGTAATCAGAAAATTCCAGAACGTTGGTACAAAGCAAGACGTAAAAACGAAGTTTAACAGACTATTTAACGACTTTGCGATTTTAGGGGTTTTTGACTTTTTTGTTGTATTTTTCAAATATTATAAATAGGTTTACGCCCTTAAAATCTTGAACTTTTAACCTAAACACCTATGAAAAAGCTATTTGCAATTGTTGCATTTGCTGCTCTTTTAGTGTCCTGTAATTCGACCGATCGTG
This sequence comes from Gilvibacter sp. SZ-19, assembly GCF_002163875.1. Taxonomy (GTDB): domain Bacteria; phylum Bacteroidota; class Bacteroidia; order Flavobacteriales; family Flavobacteriaceae; genus Gilvibacter. The sequence goes on from NZ_CP019333.1 coordinate 1,924,558, forward strand.
GAGAATTGGTTGGTGCTAAAGGAAAGAAATGGCACCCTGAAAAGCCATTCGGAATGACCCTTATTCCGGGAGGATCTTTCATTATGGGTAAAGCTGATGACGACATTGTTGCGGTAAACGATGCCCCGACTCGAACGGTTACCGTGCGCTCCTTTTACATGGATGAGACAGAGATTACGAACGCAGAATACAGACAATTTGTAAACTGGGTACGCGATTCTACTGTACGTCTACGTTTGGCTATTTTGGCCGATGAGGTTGGCGCAACACCGGGTGATGATGGTATTGGCGAATTCGCCTTCGTTGACCAGGAGAACACAGACGACATGACTCCTTATGAGAAGTATATGTATGACAATTACTTCGGAATGGGAGATGACTACTACGCTGGTCGCAAGATCAACAGAGAAATTGACATAATCTGGGACACTAGCGAATACCCTGACGAGTATTACGCTGAGGTAATGGATTCTATGTATATTCCTATTGAGGAGGCCTACAACGGACAACGCACTATCGATGTGAGCAAATTGAACTTCCAGTATTCTTATATGGACATTCAAGCTGCTGCTCGCGACAACAGTAAGCGCCGTAAGGACTTTATCAAAAAAGATACGGTGAATGTATATCCTGATACTACCGTATGGATCAAAGACTTTAATTACTCGTACAACGAGCCAATGCACAACGATTACTTCTGGCACGAGGCTTACGGTGAGTACCCAGTTGTGGGTGTGAACTGGAAGCAGGCCAAAGCATTCTGTGCTTGGAGAACTTTATACAAGAACGCTTATCAGAAATCGCGTCGTCGTCAGTACGTGAACAGCTTCCGCTTGCCAGGAGAGGCCGAGTGGGAATACGCTGCACGTGGTGGCTTGGAGTCTGCGACCTTCCCATGGGGTGGTCCTTACGCTAAGAACGACCGCGGATGTTTCATGGCGAACTTTAAGCCGCTTCGCGGTGATTACGCTGCCGACCAGGCATTGTACACAGTGGAGGCAGACGCTTACGAACCAAACGACTACAACCTCTACAACATGGCAGGGAACGTATCGGAATGGGTAGCATCATCTTATGACCCCAATTCTTATGACTACTCTTCTACGATCAACCCTAACGTGAATGACAAGAATAACATGCGTAAAGTGATCCGTGGTGGATCTTGGAAGGATGTTGCATACTTCCTACAAGTGAGTACCCGCGACTACGAATACGCTGATTCTGCACGTAGCTATATTGGCTTCAGAACTGTGCAGGATTATATGGGAACCGACGTCGTTCTTAACGAACAATTCGGCGACGGTCGATAAAGACATCACCGGTCTATGCTAGCCGGTGTTCATTTAGTAAAATGACTAACAGTAGTAACTTAACTTAATTTATTTATTATGGCACAATCAAAATCATCTAAGAAGCTATTTAACATGGCTTACGGACTAGGAGCCTCTATCGTTATCCTAGGGGCACTATTTAAGATCCTTCACTGGGAGCTAGGACCACTTAACGGTGGTGTACTACTTGCAGTAGGACTAATTACAGAAGCAATAATCTTTGCTATCTCTGCTTTCGAACCAGTAGACGACGATCTAGACTGGTCATTGGTTTACCCAGAACTAGCTGGTGGAAAATCAAATGGAAAGAAGAAAGATGAAAAACCCCAAGACGCCCAAGGTCTACTATCACAAAAATTAGACGAAATGCTTAAAGCAGCTAAGATCGACGAAGGTCTTATGACAAGTCTAGGAGAAAGCATCCGTTCTTTTGAAGGCGCAGCTAAGAGTATGGCCCCTACTACCGAAGCTATGAATTCAACTAAGAAGTACAGTGAAGAGATGGCTTTAGCCGCTGCTCAAATGGAGTCGCTAAACTCACTTTACAAAGTACAGGTTGAATCTACCAGCCGTCAGGCAGAAGTAAACGAGCAAGTTGTAGAAAATGCAGCTCAATTGAAAGCACAAATGGAAAATTTGACTTCTAACCTTTCTTCATTGAACGGTGTATACGGAGGTATGCTTTCTGCAATGAATAGAAACTAAGATAGTTTTTACTTACTAACCCCTTAATCTAAAACAGAAGAAGTTATGGCAGGAGGAAAACTATCTCCGCGGCAGAAGATGATTAACCTGATGTATCTGGTTTTCATCGCTATGCTCGCCCTCAACATCTCCAAGGAAGTCTTGACTGCCTTTGGACTGTTGAATAATAAATTAGAACAAGCCAATGTTGCGGCTACAGAGCGAAACAATAGCTTTATGGCAAGTCTTGCTACAAAAGCCACTGACGCTCCAGAACAGTACGCGGCATTAAAGGAAAAGGCTGATCGTGTAAGTGTAGTTTCCGATGAGTTCGACAGCTTCATCGAATCTATTAAGACAGAAATGAAGTCTACAGTTGAAGATGCGACCGATTACGAAGTGATGGACAAATCTGATTTCTTAGATCAGAAGTTCTTTAACGCAGACGGTCTTAAAGATGACGGTCAAGCTTTTTTGGCAGCGGTTAACAAGTACCGTACAGAAATGGACGCGGTGATCGGAAGTGATTACCCTGATATCAAAGAGTATGTTGATGAGAATTTTGCAACAGATCAGGTGACAGATCGTGATGGTGTAAAGATCGACTGGATGAACTACAACTTTGAGCGTGTACCTATGGTAGCGTCTTTGACCAAGCTTACACAAATGCAAGCGGACATCAAGACCACTAAGAGTGAACTATTGAACTTGTTCCTTTCTGGTGTTCAAGGTGAGTTGCTTTCCATGGATAAGTACAACACTTTTATGGATGCACCTAAGTCTGCGTACTACGTAGGAGAGACCTTTGACGGGGAGATCTTACTAGGACGCACAGATGCCACTACAGTTCCTAAGCGTGAGGAATTGACATTAGACGGTAGACCACTTCAGCGTGATAGAGACTACACCATTGACGGTGGTCGTATCAAATTGAAAATTGGTGCTGGTGGAGCTGGAGATCACAAGATCGAAGGTAAACTGATCTACGGAGAAGATGGTAAGGAAATCGAAGTTGATGTAAACACTGGTTTCGCGACCATCACTAAGCCAAACTCCGCAGTAATCTCTGCCGATAAGATGAATGTAGTATACCGCGGTGTAGATAACCCAATGACGGTTTCTATCCCTGGTATTCCAGATAACAATGTTTCTGCCTCAGGTGCCGGTCTAAGCCGCGTGTCTGGAAGCAAGTACGTGATGAAGCCTGGTCAAGGACGTGAGGTAACCATTACCGCTAGCGGTACATTGCCAGACGGACAACGTATCAGTACTCCAGCTACTTTCCGTATCAAGGACATTCCACGTCCAACAGGTACAGTGAGTGGCGAAGATGGAAACGGTGGTGCAGTGCGTATGCCGAGATCCTCTTTGGAAATTGCTTCTATTGGTGCAGAATTATTGGATTTTGACTTTGACCTGAAATTGGCAGTGACCAGCTTTAGCTTTAAGGTTTCCGGACAACCAACAGTGGTGGTTAACGGACGTAAGCTAGACGATAGAGCCAAAGCGGCCCTACGTAGAGCGAAGCGTGGTGAGACAGTTCAGATCTTTGATATCAAAGCGCAGATCCAAGGAAACTCCAGTTACAGATTACAGCGAATCTCTCCTGTATTTGTAGAGTTAACAAACTAGAATAAAAAAAGCTATAGAAATGATGAAGTCAAGAATTGCTTTGGTATTTGTAATGACCTTGATGGTAAGCTTTACCACCTTGGCCCAGCGCAACATACTCAATGCCAAGACTCCCGAGGAGATCGGAATGAAGACGGCAGAACAGATCGCTTACGATAATGACGAACCGCTACCTTACGGTTACGTAGATGAGCGTGACGTATTGTGGTCTAAGACCACCTGGGAGATCATTGACTTGGACGAGCGTGTAAACTTTCCGCTTTATTACCCAATTGACACCAACAACATCGGTGCGGACAGACGTTCGCTTTACGATGTACTGGTGAAGAACATCAAGGACGGTACTATTGAGCATGTTTACGCGGACTCTTACTTTACAGAAAAACGTACCCTAAACGATATCAGTGCTTCTTTGCGCTATACAGACACTACCGATGCCGGTATCCGTCAGTTCAACGCAGAAGGCCGTGTGGACGATGAATACATCCGTAAATTCGACTTGGGTGCAGCAGATATCTTGGAATGGCACATACGCGGTTACTGGTACCTTGACAAGCGTCAGGGGGAATTGAAGTACCGTTTGCTAGGATTGGCTCCGGTTGCCCCGGAAGCGCGTTCTTTGGCTTTCCCAGATCAAGCAACAGACAAAGTAGAACTGTTTTGGGTTTGGTTCCCAAGCGCCCGTAAGGTGCTGCACGAGGCAAAAGCGTTCAATCGCCTAAACACCTCCCAACCTATATCGTTCGACCATATCTTGAATTCTAGACGCTTTAATGGTATAATCTATCGCGAGGACAATGTCCAAGGAGACCGACAGGTTAAGGATTATATTAGCGATAACGCACTCATGCAATTGCTTGAGTCCGACAGAATCAAAGAAAGGATCCGCAATCTAGAAATGGATATGTGGAACTATTAACAGAAGAATTTCCATTAGTAAATTAGGGAAAAGCGCTGCTCTTTATGAGTGGCGCTTTTATTTTTTATAGTAGTATTTTTGCTGCGGATGAAAACCGAAGTAGACTATATCGTAGTTGGGCTGGGCTTGGCCGGGATCAACTTTGTGGAGCTCTTGCAAAAGCAGGGCAAGTCCTTTGTGGTCTTTGACAGCGGTGAAAATTATTCCTCCTGGGTTTCTGGAGGTTTATATAACCCTGTGATCTTAAAACGGCTTACACTTTCTTGGAATGCTGCGGAGCAGTTAGACCGGGCTTTGCCGGTTTACTGTGAAATAGAAGCGCGATTGGGTAAGACCTTTGATCATAAATTGCCCGTACATAAAAAGTTTCAGTCCTATGAAGATCTGAACAATTGGACAATTGCCACCGACAAACCTCATTTAAAACCCTATTTGAATCCTACTCCTATTAGCAATGCACCAAAAGGGGTCAAGGTTCCTTTTGGAATGGGACAGGTATTGAACACCGGGAAGGTGGATACTGCTGCACTCATGCAAGCTTATGCAGAGAATTTGCGCGAGCGGGGTTTGCTAATCAGTGAACGCCTCGATTACAACCAGCTCGATCTGACTACAGGCGTTGGCTACAAGAATATCCAGGCAAAGAAGATTGTTTTTGCAGAAGGATTTGGCTTAAAGCAGAACCCTTATTTCGACTCTTCTAAATTAAAAGGTAACAAAGGGGAATTGCTTATCGTTGATGTGCCGGATCTCAAACTTGATTTTGTCTTAAAGACCGATGTTTTCATCATCCCCTTGGGTGGTACTCGATTCTCTGTTGGGGCTACTTACAATTGGCAGGATAAAACCCTGGACCCAACCGACGAAGGCAAAGAAAAGTTGCTTAAGGCCTTAGAAAAACTCATCGAACTAGAATATACGGTTGTAGAACATCGTGTTGGGATAAGACCCACAACTGCAGATCGCCGTCCGCTAGTGGGTGTGCATCCGGAGTATACACAAATAGCTATGCTTAACGGTTTGGGTACGCGCGGAATTATGATTGGACCAACGGTTGCGCATCAGTTATATGAGCATCTGGAGCACGATCAGCCCTTACCAGAAGAAATAGATATTAAGCGTTTTTATCGTAATTGAAAAAGAAGTTGATCCAGATGTTTCTGGACAAGCGCAGAATAACAGGCAAGCCTAGTACCAAAACAGCCACAATTGCCAAGAAAGACTGCAAGCGATCCATCCCTAAGAAAACATAGGTTATGATAAAGGTGGCAACTGCAAAGGCAACGCCTACGCCATAACTGACATACATGGCTCCGTAAAAGAAAGAGGGTTCTATCTTGTATTTGGTGTTGCAATGGGAGCAGCGTTCGTTCATTTCCAAGGTCTTACCCGGAGCGTATAACTTACTGCTGCTATACATGCTTTCCTTTTGACAGACCGGGCAAGTGCCGGTTAATATGCTGTAGAGTTTAGTGCCTTTTAACATTGATGTCTGTAATTTTTTTAGCCCTGTAAAATTAAAGATATTTGCACTACCAAAAATGTGACTTAAGTCACTCTTCTATGTTAAACGTACACAACTTATCGGTTTCTTTTCAGGGCGAGGATCTCTTTAGCGAACTTACCTTTAAATTGGGTGGAGGAGACCGCGTAGGTCTTGTTGGAAAAAACGGTGCTGGGAAGTCTACTTTGCTGCGGATCTTGGCCCAAGAGCAAGAATACGATTCTGGGCAGATAGCCACAGACAAGGAACTTCGCATAGGATTCTTAAAGCAAGACATCGACTTTGAAAAGGGATGTACGGTTAAAGAAGAAGCCCAGAAGGCCTTTGTGAAGATCAAAGAATTGGAGGCGCGCTTGGAGCAGATCAATCTACAATTGGCAGAGCGCACCGATTACGAGAGCGAGAGTTACAATCAGCTTATGATAGATCTCAACGACGTACAACATCAGTACGAATTGTTGGGGGGTTATAACTATCAGGGCGATACCGAACGCATTCTAAAAGGTCTTGGTTTTACTGCTGCGGATTTTGACAAGCTCACTTCCACTTTTTCTGGAGGATGGCGTATGCGTGTAGAACTCGCTAAACTGCTCTTGCAAGACAACGATGTCTTATTACTCGATGAGCCGACCAACCACTTGGATATTGAATCTATTTTATGGCTGGAAGAGTTTTTAAAACAGTATACCGGAGCCGTTGTTATTGTATCCCACGATAAGGTCTTCTTAGATACTATTACTAATCGCACCATAGAGATCTCCTTGGGCCGTATTTACGATTATCCGAAACCCTATAGCGAGTATTTAACGCTACGCAATGAGCTGCGTACCCAGCAATTGGCGGCGCAAAAGAATCAGCAGAAACAGATCGCCCAAACAGAAAAACTAATTGAAAAGTTTCGAGCTAAGGCTTCTAAAGCGACCATGGCCCAGTCACTGATCAAAAAGCTGGACAAGATAGATCGCATAGAAGTGGATCAAGACGACAATGCGGTGATGAGTGTTCGCTTTCCGGTCTCTGTTACTCCAGGTAAGGTAGTGTTAGAGTTAGAAGATGTAGCCAAGAGCTATGGCGAAAAGCGCGTATTGCGCCCTTTGGAAATGTTGGTGGAGCGCGATAGCAAGATCGCCTTTGTGGGTCAGAACGGACAAGGAAAGACCACTCTGGCCAAGATCATTGTGGGCGAGATCGCTCACGAAGGTAAGGTCAAGCTAGGACACAATGTACAACTGGGTTATTTTGCCCAGGATCAAGCCGATCATTTAGACGGATCCAAGACGGTTTTAGATACCATGATCGATGCGGCCAATGAAAAGAACAGAACCAAGGTAAGGGACATACTTGGGGCATTCCTCTTTAGAGATGAAGCTGTTGACAAATACGTGCGCGTATTGTCTGGAGGTGAACGCAATCGTTTGGCGTTGGCCAAGCTGCTTTTACAACCCTTCAATGTACTTATTATGGATGAGCCTACCAATCACTTGGACATCAAATCCAAGAATGTTCTAAAGGAGGCCCTGGCTAATTATGAAGGCACTTTGATCTTGGTCTCGCACGATCGTGATTTTTTACAAGGCCTTACCAATAAGGTTTACGAATTTAGAGATCACAAGATCAAAGAGTATTTGGGCGATATTGAGTATTTCTTGCAAGAACGCAACCTGCGTTCCATGCGAGAAGCAGAAAAGCGCAGCGAGGTCGCAGTGGCTAAGACAGCTAGTACAGCGTCCAAGAAGTCTTACGAAGAGCAAAAACAGCTCAAATCGCTTAAAAACAAGCTTAGCAAGGTGGAATCGCAGATCTCAGCTTTGGAGAAAGCCATAAAAGAGTCAGACGTCGCCTTAGAAGTGAATTACGACGAAACCGTGAAAGATCCTTCCTTTTTTGACGGATATCAAGCCAAAAAAGACGAACTTGAACAACTCATGCAACGCTGGGAAGACCTCAGCGAAGCTATAGATCAATTGAATTAACGCCCTTTAGATTATGTGGGAATTATTGACCAGCACCGAAGCCTGGGCAGCCTTTTTGACCTTGGTGATCATGGAGATCATCTTAGGGGTCGATAACATTGTGTTCATTTCGATTCAAACCGATAAACTCCCGCCCGAGCAACAGAAAAAAGGGCGTAACCTCGGTTTGCTCTTCGCCTTGTTCACACGGATCGTTCTGCTGTTGTCCATCACCTGGGTAATGACTCTGACCACGCCACTATTCAATTTGGCGGATTGGTTTGGTATAGATGGTGAATGGCATGAAAGACTATCGATCTCTGGACGCGATCTTATTTTAATGATCGGTGGGATGTTTTTGATGTATAAGAGTATCAAAGAGATCCACGAGAATGTCGAAGGCGAATCCCATTTGGCCACAGGCAAGAAAAAACCAACCACCTTTTTAAACACAGTGATCCAAATTGGACTTTTGGATATAGTCTTTGGGCTCGACTCTGTGATCACCGCTGTGGGTATGGCAGAAGATGTGGAGATCATGATAGCGGCCGTTGTGGTGAGTATGATCTTTATGGTCTTTAGTCTGAACTTTATTAGCCAGTTTGTGAATCAGCATCCGAGTGTGAAGATCTTGGCCCTTTCTTTCTTACTGCTTATCGGGATCTCCCTGATTGCAGAATCCATAGAACAACCTATAGCTAAAGGGTATATCTATTCGGCCATGGCATTCTCTATTTTTGTGGAGTTCTTGGTGATTCGCGCAGCAAAGAACAAAGGGCAGAAGCGCGCTTCAAATTGATTTTTTAGATAGCCTTAGCCTCTCCTTTATTTATGAATCCTTTAACGCGAGGCCCTTTTTAGTTGCAGTAATTTTGCGTGTTAACCAACCGGAAAAATGCGTAAAATTCTATTATATCTCTTCGGAGCACTTTTGCTGGTAGCTGCCTTTTTTGGAGCCAAAGCGATCATAAGTGCGAACAAACAACCCAAACCTGTAGCCAAGGAAGTTGTTAAAACCGTATTTGTAACTCCTGTTTCTAATACGACGGTTCCTATTACAGTTGCCGCCAATGGAACACTCATGGCTAAGAACAGGTTGTAGTTGTATGCAGAGGTTCAAGGTGTGTTCAACAGCAGCAGTCGCGACTTTAAACCCGGACAAGAGTACCGGCGTGGAGAAGTTCTTTTGCGTTTAGACGCAGATGAGTTTTATGCCTCTGTGCAGTCAGCACGTAGCGAGTTTTACAACCTGATCACCTCCTTAATGCCAGATCTGCGTTTGGATTATCCGGAAGCTTATCCGGTATGGCAAGATTATCTCAGTAGTATAAGTATTGATAAATCCTTGCCAGCATTACCAGAGCTCAAGGATGATAAATTGGGATATTTTATTAGCGGTCGAGGCATTACCACCGCTTATTACAACATTAAGAACCAAGAACAGCGCTTGGGCAAATACGTAATGCGCGCGCCCTTTGACGGAATATTGACTGCTGCCTTGGTCAATAAGGGAACACTGGTTCGAACCGGACAACAATTGGGAGAATTCATTGATCCATCAAGTTACGAATTGGAACTCGCGGTAACTAAGGAATTTAGCGATCTGCTCAAACGAGGTGCGGCAGTGACCTTAGTCAACCTCAACAAGACCCGAACCTATACAGGTACTGTGAGTCGGATCAACGCAAAGATTGATCAAGCCACACAGACCATTGCGGTTTTTGTCGATGTTGCTGCGCCAGATCTAAAGGAAGGTATGTACTTAGAGGCAGCACTAGCGGCTCGTGATCAGGAAAATGCGGTCCAGATCAGTAGAAAATTATTGGTCAACGAATCTGAGGTCTATGTGGTTCGCGACTCGGTGCTGGATCTTATTGCAGTAGATCCTGTTCATTTTTCAGATAAGAATGTGGTCATTAAAGGACTAGAAGACGGTCTGCTTATGTTGTCTAAACCCATCCCAGGAGCCTATCCTGGCATGAAGGTCAAATACATAATGGATGAAGCCCAAGAGGCAAAAACTACAGCACAGCCCTAATTATGAGAAAACTCATTAGTTACTTTATCAAGTTCGAGGTTGCTGTCAATGTCTTGATATTGGCCTTTATCATTTTTGGGGTGATAGGAATGCTGCGACTTAAGTCGTCGTTCTTTCCGCTGCAGGAATCGGAGATCATCAGTATCAATATAGCCTATCCTGGAGCAGCTCCGCAGGAGATAGAAGAAGGAGTTGTTCTAAAAATAGAAGACAACCTAAAAGGCCTTAAGGGTGTGGAACGGGTTACTTCGGTCTCACGAGAAAATGGCGGAAGTATCACTGTAGAGATCGATTCAGACGAAGATATAGACGTCATGTTGGCCGAGGTCAAGAACGCAGTAGATCGCGTGCCTAATTACCCTACAGGAATGGAACCTCTGGTTGTTGCCAAACAAGAGCAGGTTAGACAGACCATTGACTTTGCCATTAGTGGCGAAAATGTAGATCTGGCAACCTTAAAGCAAATTGGACGTCAAGTAGAAAATGACTTACGGGCGATCGAGGGAATTTCTCAGATCACGGTCTCGGGATATCCGGAAGAGGAGATCGAGATCGCTGTGAGAGAGAACGACCTATTGGCATACAACCTGAGTTTTACCGAAGTTGCTAATGCCGTTGCACAAGCCAATATTTTAAGTAGCGGCGGAAACATCAAGACCGAGGCAGAAGACTATTTGATCCGAGCCAATAACCGGTCGTATTACGGCGACGAACTCAATGGACTCATTGTCAGAGCCAATCCTAACGGAACTATTGTACGTTTAGACGATGTAGCCGATGTTAGAGATCGTTTTTCTGAAACCCCAAATGCGTCTTATTTCAATGGAAATGTGGCGGTCAATATTGGCATAACCAACACCAATAACGAAGATTTAATTTCTTCTGCAGAGGCTGTTAATGCCTATGTAGAGACCTTTAATCAGAAGTACAAAGCGGTGCAGATCAACGTGGTGAGCGATTCGTCTATACGGCTAAACCAACGTACAGATCTCTTGCTAGAAAACGGGGCCATGGGAATTCTTTTGGTGCTGTTGTTCTTGTCCTTCTTTTTAAATACGCGTTTGGCATTTTGGGTTGCCTTTGGCTTGCCAATATCTTTTCTGGGGATGTTCATTTTTGCGGCGCAATTCGGAGTGACTATCAATGTGCTTTCGCTCTTTGGTATGATCATCGTGATTGGGATCTTGGTAGACGATGGGATCGTGATCTCTGAGAATATCTATCAGCAATACGAAAAGGGGAAACCCAGAATACAAGCGGCTATAGACGGAACTATGGAGGTGCTTCCTCCGATTCTATCGGCAATTCTAACTACCATTTTAGCCTTTTCAACTTTTATGTTCTTAGACGGTCGAATAGGGGATTTCTTTAGTGAAGTTTCTGTGATCGTAATGCTGACATTAGGAGTATCTTTAATCGAAGCACTTATCATCTTACCGGCGCATATTGCACATTCTAAAGCTTTATTACCGCCAGAGGAGCAAGAGAAGGAAAGCAATCTGGAATAGGAAAATTCTTTGCTAAACTCAGAAGTTTCAACGTGTATGGCGATCGTTTTATGCGCTATTGCCGCGATAGGATCTATAGCCCAGTTTTAGCCTTCTCTTTAAAGAACCGATTCTTGACCTTTTCGATCTTAATGGCACTGATGATCTTAACCGTCGGAGCCTTCCAAGGAAATGTGATCAAGAGTTCGTTCTTTCCTAGAATTGCCAGTGATCAGGTAAGCATCGATCTGCTAATGCCAGAGGGTACCAATCCGCGCATCACGGATTCTATAATTACTATGGTAGAACGACAGGCTTGGAAGGTGAATGAGGATTTTACCGCACGTCAGACCGGCAACAAGCAGGTGGTTGAAAATATCATAAAACGTGTGGGTCCAGGGAATAACAAAGCATCATTAGCCGTGAACCTATTACCTGGAGAAGAGCGCGATTTTAGCTCGCCAGAGATCACCAATGCTATCCGAAATGCGGTGGGCGAGGTATACGGTGTAGAGCGACTTACTTTTGGTTCCGGAGGAAATTTTGGAGGAAGTCCTGTCTCGGTCTCCCTGCTAGGAAATAATTCCACAGAACTGGAAGCCGCAAAGACAGAACTCCGAGAGTACATGGATAACAATCCATTGCTCGCAGATGTTACCGACACTGATCCGGAAGGTATCAAAGAGATCAATATAGAGCTCAACGAAAGTGCCTACGCCCTTGGCTTGAACTTAAGAGAGGTCATGAGTCAGGTACGCGCTGGATTCTTTGGCTTGCAGGCACAGCGATTTCAGCGCGGGCAAGACGAGATTCGGGTTTGGGTGCGCTATGACAGAACCAACAGAGAATCTATAGAAGATCTTGACCAAATGCGGATCCTTACTCCGGCGGGCACGAGAGTTCCTTTTGGGGAGATAGCTAATTACAGCATAGCTCGGGGAGTGGAATCCATTAGCCACTTGAACGGACAACGTGAGATACAACTCAATGCAGATCTGGCCGATCTGGAAACCAGTCCAACAGAGATCTTAGATGAGATCAAGAACGAAGTGATGCCAGACATCCTCTCTAAATATCCAACTGTAGCGCCATTATACGAAGGGCAAAACAGAGAGGCTCTAAAATTACAGCGCTCTGCAAACGCGGTGATCCCGGTGGTCTTGTTTTTGATCTATGTGGTCATTGCATTTACCTTTAGAAGTTATAGCCAACCGTTTATGCTGATTTTGCTGATCCCATTCAGTTTTATAGCTGTAGCCTGGGGGCACTGGTTGCACAATTTCCCGATCAATATCTTATCGGCATTGGGAATCATTGCTCTAATTGGGATCATGGTCAACGACGGACTAGTACTCATAGGAAAGTTCAACAGCTATCTCAAAGAAGGGATGAAGTTCGACCAAGCTTTATACGAGGCCGGTCGCTCCAGATTCAGAGCTATTTTCCTTACCTCTTTAACAACTATTGCGGGTATAGCTCCACTGCTTTTAGAAAAGAGCAGACAGGCGCAGTTCCTTATCCCGATGGCTATTAGTATTGCCTACGGAATTGCTATTGCCACGGTACTCACACTTATCATTTTACCGTTGATGCTCTCTGTGGCCAACGATATTAAGACCAATGGTTTCTGGTTGATCTCAGGAAAGAAGATCCCAAAAGAGGCCGCAGAAAGAGCCATAAAAGAATTAGAAGTTGAACAGGGGCACAATCAGCCTGCAGCAATGACCGCAGCAGCTCCACAAACTGTTTCCGGTGAATAAGTCAACTTACATACTATTATTTATACTCTTGCCATTGTGCACTATAGGGCAAGAACTACCTCAATTGTCAAAAGAAATTGCGGTGGCAGAAGCTTTAGAGCGCAATTTTGGAATTGTTATCGCTAGAAATCAACTGGCCATTGCAGATGCCAACTCCAGTATTTTGAATTCTCGTTTTTTGCCAATTTTAAGCGCAACAGCAGGCTTTAATTACAGCAACGAAGATCAGGAGGTTACCTTTAGAAACGGAGAGGTTAATTCGGTAAATGGAGCCGAAACAGAGCGTTATAACGCAGCGCTTAATTTGAATTACACCCTTTTTGATGGTTTGGGAAGATGGTATGACTACAAGCGTTTCAAAGAACAGTACAATTTGAGTGAATTACAGGTCCGGCAGACCATAGAGACTACCTTGCTGCAGTTGTTTACCGTCTATTATGAAGTTGCAAGGTTGCGCGAGAATGTTTCTGTGCTAGAACAGACCTACGCCAATACACAAGACAGACTTACGCGGGCTCAATACCAGTTCGATTACGGACAAGTAAACAAATTGGAGGTTCTCAACGCAGAGGTCGATCTGGTTACTGATAGTATTAATCTTATCAATGGAAGACAGCTATTGCGCAATGCGAAACGCGATCTTACCGTGGTGCTCAACAGTGAGCTAGACAGGGAGTTTACAGTAGACACAGCGGTGAATTTTATTAATCCCATCCGCATGGAGGAGTTTTATACAGCTGCTCCACAGAACAATGTCGAATTGTTGATCGCTAAGAGCAATATCCAATTGAGTGATTACAGTTACAAGGCTGCAAAAAGTGTTTTCTTGCCAAGTCTGAATCTCAATGGTTCCTACGGATGGAACGAAGGACAGTTCCCGGTAACCAGTTTTGCCACTAGTAGTACTAGTACAGGACTCTCTGTTGGTTTAAGTTTGAATTGGAACCTCTTTGATGGAGGAACAGGAATCACCAATGTAAAGACAGCGCGTATTCTAAGAGATAATCAGGAGTTGGTCGAGAAGCAGTTAGAGGTAGAGACCGCTAGAAATTTAGCGAACGCTCGCGGAAACTATCAGAATAGTTTAGAGATATATAGGCTGCAAAGACAAAATGTACTGACCGCTCAAGACAATTATGAGCGCTCCGCAGAGCGTTATAAATTAGGGCAAATATCTTCAGTAGAACTCCGACAAGCCCAGATCAATTTGCTCAATAGTCAGACCAATCGAAATTTGGCCAAGTACCAGGCTAAACTGGCAGAACTTGAGCTCTTGCAGCTTTCTGGTCAGATCCTTAATGTAGATTTCTAATAGTTATGGAAGAGCATTTGTTTCAGTGTCCGTATTGCTGGGAAACAATCTCTATGTTGCTCGATCCTTCCGTTTCTCAGACCTATATAGAAGATTGCGAAGTTTGCTGTAATCCTATTGAGATCAGCGTTCGCTTTGACGATCAGCAGCTTAGCAGCTTCGAAGCAAATAGCATAGAACAGTAGTAAAAAAAGGCCCTACAGCCCTTTGCCAGTTTTTAAAAGCGTTGTATATTTGCAGTCCACATCGCGGGATAGAGCAGTAGGTAGCTCGTCGGGCTCATAACCCGAAGGTCGCAGGTTCGAGTCCTGCTCCCGCTACAAAGAAAACCAGAAGCATCGCTTCTGGTTTTTTTATGCCCTGAAGCCACGAGCTTGCTCGATGGCTTAAAGGGGCATAAAATAAACCGATATCGCGCAGCGATATGGTTTTCTTTGTAAAGCTACCCCACTCAGGACCATTTTTTGCGGATGCAAAAAATGAATCCTGCCTTCTGCTTGTAAGGCAAAGAAATAAGCCATCATCGCAAAGCGATGAGGCTTTCTTCGTGAAGCTTCCCCCTAGGACCACTGCAGCAGAGCAAAGCGCGCTGCAGTGAATCCTGCTCCCGCCAAAATAAGCGCAACCCTCACCGGAGGTGAATAGTTCAATACTGAGTTTGCGAGCAAACTTGTTTGCGTAAGCAAACGAGGTATTGAAATATAGTTGCGAAGCAACTGAGGGTTGCGCTTTCAGCATCGGCGTGAAAGGAAGATTCATAAAGTGAATCAATCCTGTAGTTTTGCGTAAGCAAACGAGGTATTGAAATATAGTTGCGAAGCAACTGAGGGTTGCGCTTTCAGCGTTGACTCTGAACGATCATTTACGCAGTAAATGAATCCTGCCACTAAGTTTAGTTTATAAGCTGCCCGCGCTAGCGATCGCAGATATCTTCATCAAATGTCTATTAGACGTTTGGTTTTACTGTTGTAAAACTACATTTCGATAGCCTCTAAGCAACGCGAAGAGATAAAGCGGAGAGCGCGGTGCTGTAGAGTGCAAAGTGCTACTACGGCAAGCGCCCAAAAAAGCACACAAATCACAAGGCTCTTAATTTTCTTTAAAAAGAATTAAATTCGATATAGTTAATTATTAAACCTTGTAGAGTAACTGATGAGAGCTGTATTTGTCTTAATGCTTCTTTGTGGAATTCTTTCTCCATCTATTGCCCAAACTGATGATTATGAGCTTGGGATGATTATTGATTCTGTAAGGGTGTCAGGTACAGAAAATGAGACCTTTGCCCTTTATTTGCCTACTTCCTACAGATCAGAGGTCTTGTCTCCTATTGTCTTTATTTTTCACCCTGGGGGTTCTGGTAGCCATGGAGTGAGCCTCTTTGTAAAAGCAGCAGAAAAATATGGTTATGTCCTGGTGTGTTCGAACAACAATAAAAATGGTCCTCAACAACAGAATTTCGATTATACCAACAGGCTCTTTGAGCATATTTTTTCCAACTTCAACATAGACAATAATAGAATTTACACGGCTGGCTTTTCCGGTGGATCTAGATTGGCCACAGCCATAGCAGTACTCACCAAACGTATACAAGGCGTTATAGCCTGTGGGTCCGGATTTCCTGGGAATGTGGCTCCGGTAGGAATCGAGAGCTTCTCCTATGCCGGAATCGTAGGAGATCGAGACATGAACTATATGGAAATGAAGAACAACAAAAAGCTGCTCAGTGCCTTAGGGGTATCCAATGAGTTGTTCACCTACGGAATTGCTCATCAATGGCCTACGCAAGACCAGCTTGTTGTGGCTTTTGATTGGTTGCAGTTGGAGGCTCATAAAAAGGGATTGGTGGAATTGGATCTTTCTGAATTGGAAGAACTGTACCAGCAAGCACTAAAGCGTGCGGAATTGAATTATGACCCGAAGAATTTAGTTCGACTACATGAACGTTACGAGCGGGCCGCGAACAATTTTAGCAGCTTTTTCGGTGTAGACAGTATTGTTCAAAAAGCCAGATCCCTGAGGGCCACGGAAGCATTCAAAACTCAGCAGCGTCAGTATACTGAAGCTTTGATAAAAGAGCAGGAATTGGCCGAGACTTATACCCAAAAACTATTGGAGGATATTGAGAAGTCAAAGCCCAATGCCCAACCTTGGGAAAAGCGGATTGCGAAGATCTTACAGCAGATAGAGGAGACTTCGGATCCTTTTGAAAAGCGTATGTTTCAAAGAATAATCGCTCAGTTGGCTGTAACCTCCTACGAAGCGGCCTACAGCAGAAGCGACTCTTTAACTTTACAACAACTTATGTTCTGTTTTGATGTCTGGATCTATACGGCGCCCGATCGGCCTTACGGTTATTTTGTTCAGATGAGAAATGCTATGAAGATCCCAGATCAAAAGTTAACACTCAATTACCTAGAACGCCTTATTGCCAGTGGTTACAAGGACTACAAATCCATAGCCAATTTTGAACCTCTAGATCCGCTCAGAAATTCGGCAGAATATCAAGAAATCATTCAAAAAATAAAAAACGATAATAAATGATAAATTTCTGCCTTACTGTGAAATGCCAAAACAAAAAAACCACAACAGATTTAAGAATCCATTGTGGTCTTTAGGTTTTTAGTGTTGCTTTTTAGAAGAGCAGATTCATTGCTATGAGTAGGATACAGATAGCCAGACTACCCAATAGCGTATTGAGCACTACTTTAGGTTTTTGAACCGTCAGAATAGAAGCTAGCACTCCAGTACACATTACCACTGCCATAAATACCTGAGCCATTTGCCAAAATGAGCTGCCGTTCAAAAATATCGTATATACGGCTATTCCGCCCAAACAGGTCGATACAATGATCGCCGTTGAAGCGTAGAGCATAAAATTTTCTGTCCAGTCTTGATTCAGTTTAGCATATAGTGCACTCATGGTATTTGATTTTAATTGTTTACACCACAAAACTAAAGGGCTAGAAGCGGCTAGAATATGATATTGGTCAGCTCGACAAATTCCTTTTGAGGATTTTTGGCACGAGAGTTGTTATATATTAAACGACACTCATTTTAATGATTGTCAAGGAATTGAAACATAAAGTAAATGCCCGAGCATCCCTAAAAAGAAACAATTCCATGCCTTGAAATCTGTCTTTACTAACGTATACTTGCAGATAAGAAATACAATCAAAAAAGCGCGACTTATACAAGCCGCGCTTTTTTAATGACACTCTATTTTAGCCTCTATTTTCTGCGGATTTAATTTAGGAGAGACATAGGGGATTCCCAAGCCCAATCCTCGAAGGATAAACAAACAAGCTATTAAAGCGACCATAACCGGAATTGCTTTGCGAATTTTGAGCTGTATGGTTTTGTTCAAGAAATTTCCGGCATAGATGGCTCCTGTCATTAGGGGTAAGGTACCCAGACCAAACAGCACCATATACAGGCTTCCTTGCCATGGATTGGCCAAAGCCAAAGAACCGAACACAGCCATATACACCAGACCACAGGGTAAGAACCCGTTGAGGAGTCCAAGGGTTAAAAAGGTGTCCGGGCGTTTGGATTTAAGGGCTTGTCCTAAGGCAGACTTAAGTTTGCCAATTGCTAGCGCCAAAGGTTTGGAAAGACTGTGTTTAAAGAGTATTCGCTGTGGAATCGTCACTGTTAACAACAGGAGCACTCCGGCTATGATGCTCAAGTATTGTTGCGCCCCGAATAAAGAGAGTCCTTTTCCTAAGAATCCGAAGACAAGTCCTAAGAGTCCGTAAGCAGTGAATCGGCCTAAGTGATAACTGCCTATCTGTACCAAGCGAAGGCTGTGGTTGTCTCGACTGACAGGTAAAAGAAAGGCAATAGGGCCACACATGCCAATGCAATGCAGGCTACCCAATAAACCTAATATTAAGCCGGAAACTAGCATTTAATACTGTATAGTGGTTTCGTATAGAAATGGTTTTCCTTGGTACTCCCACGATACTTTAATGTTCCAGCGACCGTCCAACAAGCGGGTTTCAGGTATGAGCAAATTGGATTCCGATAGAACTAATGGAAAGTCGGAATCGAGATGCTTGTCAGACGGTCTGTATAGGAACACTGTACCTTTAGTATTTTCTTTATTGAGTTCTTCTGGAAACTCTAGGATCCAGCCCTGCGGAGCTCTTTTGCTCACTATTGGCCCAGAGAGGGTAGCTAGATTCTGTTTGGCTTCCAGCTGCTGATTCAAGACCAGCTCTTGTTTATAATAATCTTCTACCACCAATTCGTGGTCGTATTTGGAATCGGTCATCATGGTGATGACAAAATACAGGATGAACCCAATGAACAGCAGCATGCCGATCACCAGTCCTGTTCCCCAATTCAATTTTACAGTGCTCATACCGTTTGAATTTTATTGATAACTGATAGGGCCTAAAAAGGTGGTTTTAGCCGTTTCGATCAGCTCGTCCCCACTGTAGACCCCGATTTTTAATTTGATATTGTCTGCATCTACTTCCCTTCTTGGGATGTCGATGTATAAGGTTCCTTCTGCCAAGCCTTGTCTGGGCACATCAAAGGTGTCCATACTCACAATGGTCACTGTTCCATCGTGAGAAAGCAGTTTAAAAGTAATATCGGCCACCTGGTCGCTGGTTTTGTTCACCAGTTTGTAGGTGTATACATTGCTGATGATGTTATTCTCCTTCTTCTGATACAGCTGTCCAGGCAGTCGAAGAATAGTAGCCTCCAAGTCGTTTCTCAAGAACAGCATCCCGCTAAAGATCCCGATCAAGATCAGTAGTACTGCAGAATAGCCTTTAAGACGCGCATTGAAGGTGAATTTGGCCTTCTTTTCTATATTGTCCTCGCTAGCGTAGCGAATAAGCCCTTTAGGCAGATTTACTGCCTCCATCATGGAATCGCAGGCATCTATACAAGCCGTACAGTTCACACATTCCAATTGGGTACCGTTCCTAATGTCAATTCCGGTAGGGCATACGTGCACGCATTGAAAGCAATCGATACAATCGCCCTTGCCACTAGCTGCGCGATCTTCGTTCTTTTTAAACTTGGCCCTACCAGCCTCTTTTTCTCCCCGCTTGTGGTCGTAAGCTACTACTATGGACTTGTTGTCTAGCAAAACACCTTGTAAGCGGCCATAAGGACAAGCGATAACACAGACCTGTTCTCTAAACCAGGCGAACACAAAGTAGAATACCGCAGTAAAGATCAGCAGCGATATAAAAGTGCTCATGTTCTGCAGCGGACCTTCTGTGATGTATTCCAAAAGTTTGTCACTGCCAATTAAGTAAGCCAGAAACACATTGGCTATCAGAAAAGAGATGATAAAGAACACTGTCCATTTGGTCACTCTTTTTCTGATCTTTTCCGCATTCCAAGCTTGCTTGTCCAGGCGGATCTGTTTCCCTCGATCGCCTTCTATCCAATACTCAATACGTCGAAAGACCATCTCCATAAAAATGGTCTGAGGACATATCCATCCGCAGAAAAGTCGGCCAAAGGCCACTGTAAAAAAGATCACAAAGACCACCCCAATGATCATCATTATTACAAAGAGGTGAAAGTCTTGTGGCCAAAATGGAAACCCAAAGATGTTGAATCGACGCTCCAGCACATTGAGCAAGAGGAACTGATTCCCATTTACTTTTATAAAGGGAGCGGAGAACAAAAAAGCCAGTAGCACATAGCTTACAATTTTGCGGTACTCGTAAAAGCGACCGCTGGGTTTTTTAGCAAATATCCAAGCGCGCTTGCCCTTATCGTCAATAGTGGCAATGCTGTCTCTGAATACTTCGTTCTCCGGGGTTTCCATGATAGTGGTCTTAGTTCATCGAGATCCCAGCCGTAGCGGTGGAATCATTGATCACTTCGGATGCTTCCAGTTCGGACTCTACTGCTTCGGAGCCGGCATTTGGATCGACCCATAACTCGCCATCAGCCGGCAAGGCATCTGGTGGATTACTACCTTGCATGCTCAGTACATAACTGGCTAACTGTGCAATTTCATTTGGCGTAAAGGTTCGGTTCCAGTTTACCATACCTTTCCCGGGGCGACCTCCTTTAGAAATGGTGGTAAATACATTGCTAATACCTCCGCCCAAGATCCAATATTCGTCTGTAAGGTTAGGGCCAGTAAGTCCACCACCGTCTGGTTTATGGCATACGGCGCAGTTCTTCTCAAAGCGATTCTTACCGGCACTTAGGTCTGCTGCATCGGTTAGCATGACTACTGTAGATGCATCTACCAGGTCTTTTGCTTGTGCCTTATAGGCTTCTACGGCGATACGAGCTTCTTCCATCTGAATTTCGAATTCTGTGGCCTGATCCGCTCCTTGAAAAATGTGGTATTTGGCCATGTAGATCACTCCAAAAATGATGGTCACATAGAATCCGTACAACCACCAAGGCGGAAGTTTGTTATCCAGTTCTTTTATACCGTCGTAATTGTGATCTAGAATGATCTCGCCTTCTTCTTCTATAGGGCGACTGCCCAATAGTTTCTTGTAAATACGCTTAAGGCCAGCAAATTGGTTGGCTTTTGCCTCTGCAGTTGCTGCGTCGTATTTAGCGCGTTTTTCTTCGTCCATGGCGCGGTAGAGGATACTATTCAAAGCCTCCACGCTGTATTCAATTGCCATGGCGAATAAGAAAACAAACACCACTACTCCCCAAAGAATTGGGTGTTCGGCATAAGTGTATTCGGTTCCTGTGTCCACTACCCAATCCAGTACAAAGTAGGCCAGAATAGTGACCAGAGCGATTCTTAAATAAGCATATGTATTTTTCATGATGTAGCGTTTTGTTGGTTATCGTCATCCTCTAGCGGAATGTTGCTGACTTCTCTGATGTGCTCTTTCTTGGCAGTGAAAACCCACCAGAAAAGCAACGAAAAGAACACGAAGAAGATGAGCAGTGAAATGATTGGGTAAACCTGTACCCCGTCAATTTGTTCTAAAGATCCTTTTACAAATTTTAGCATGATTACGGTTGGTTTTTAGCGGTTACGTCTTCTGCATTCTCGATCTTAATGTCCGTACCCAAACGCTGCAGATATGCGATCAAGGCGACTACTTCACGATCTTTCATTTCTATAAATTCCGGATTGCCGGCATTCTTAGCTTCTGTATAGCTCTCCTTAAAGTCCGGATCGTTCATCAAGTTGCTCTCAATTTGAGCTCCTTGCTCGTCCATCCAAGTCTGAGCGCGGGCAACATCCTCATCAGTGTAAGGCACGCCTAAACTGATCATAGCACGCATTTTAGCCTCAGTCTTAGATTTGTCTAAACCGTTTCTTATAAGCCAGGTGTATTTAGGCATGATAGAACCTTCTGATACTGACTGCGGATTGTTGAAGTGACGCAAATGCCAACTGTCGTTGTATTTGCCTCCAATACGCATAAGGTCTGGCCCGGTGCGTTTGGATCCCCAAAGGAAAGGGTGATCATATACGTATTCTCCAGAACGCGAATACAAGTTATTGCCTGTCCAATCGTAGCGTTCTACCTCCGAACGGAACGGACGAATAAGTTGCGAGTGACACGCATTACAGCTTTCTCTGATATAGATGTCACGACCTTCTAATTCCAATGGAGTGTAAGGCTTCACTGTGGTAATGCGCGGCACATAATCGTCTACCAAAAGCGATGGAATGATCTGTACGATACCTCCAATAAGGATCGCAACAGTTGCATAGAGTGTCAAACGAACCGGACGACGCTCCAACCAAGTGTGGTAGCCTTCTTTAGCGGTGCGTTTTGCAGTTACGCGTTGCAGCGGAGCAGCCTCAGCTAACTCATCGGTTACTTTACTTCCTTGTTTTACGGTCTGAACAATATTGTAGATCATCACGATCACCCCAAGGATGTACAAACTACCCCCAATGGCACGCATCCAATACATCGGCATGATCTGGTCTACAGTTTCCAAGAAGTTACCGTAGGTCAATGAACCGTCTGGATTGAATTGCTTCCACATAGAAGCCTGAACAAATCCAGCTACGTACATCGGCAAGGCGTAGATGATAATCCCCAAGGTTCCGATCCAGAAGTGGGCATTGGCCAAACGAATAGAGAACAAGGAGGTTTTAAACAGTTTTGGAAACAACCAGTAGATCATACCAAATGCAAGGAAACCGTTCCAAGCCAAGGCGCCAATGTGCACGTGAGCAATAATCCAGTCGCTAAAGTGAGCTACTGCATTGATGTTCTTTAGCGAAAGCATTGGACCTTCAAAAGTTGCCATCCCGTATCCGGTAATAGCCACTACCATGAATTTCAATACCGGGCTGGTGCGTACCTTATCCCAAGCACCTCGCAAGGTCAAAAGTCCGTTGATCATCCCACCCCAAGAAGGTGCTATTAACATGACCGAAAAGGCCACCCCAAGGTTTTGTGCCCAATCTGGCAGTGCAGAATAGAGCAAGTGGTGTGGTCCCGCCCAGATATAAATAAAGATCAGTGACCAAAAGTGAACTATAGATAAGCGATAGGAATAAACCGGTCTGTTTGCGGCTTTAGGTACAAAATAGTACATCAGCCCTAAGAAAGGTGTAGTTAAAAAGAAGGCTACTGCATTGTGGCCGTACCACCATTGTACCAGCGCATCTTGAACTCCTGCGTAAGCAGAATAACTTTTAAGCGCTCCAACGGGCATTCCAATGCTGTTTACAATATGCAATACAGCAACGGTAACAAAGGTTGCCAGGTAAAACCAGATCGCCACATAGAGGTGACGCTGTCTTCTGCGCAATATCGTCCCGATAAGGTTGGCCCCAAAGACCACCCAAACCAAGGCAATGGCAATATCAATGGGCCATTCCAATTCGGCGTATTCTTTAGAGGTGGTGTAGCCTAGCGGAAGCGTTATCGCTGCAGATACGATGATCAGCTGCCATCCCCAGAAATTGATCTTACTGAGCAGATCGCTAAACATTCTGGTCTTGAGCAGGCGTTGAGTAGAGTAATAGACCCCCGCGAAGATCGCATTACCCACAAAGGCAAAGATCACCGCATTGGTGTGTAAAGGTCTCAATCTACCAAAGCTCAGCCAGGAAATGCCATCTGTCAGGTTGGGGAACATAAACATAAAGGCCAGTAGGAGTCCTACGGCCATCCCTATGATACCCCAAAAAATACAGGCTATCAGGAAATTCTTGACAATTTTGTTGTCGTAATAAAACTGTTGTGTTTCCATAGATTTACAGTTGCTCGTTGGTTGAATCTTTTATAGTTGTAGTTGATGTTTCTGGTCGTTCCTTGACCAACTCATCTTCGAATAACATGCGTACGGCAGGTGTATAAGTGTCGTCGTATTGTCCGCGCTTCACAGAAATGATAAAAGCGATGAAAAAGACTATCGCCACGCAGATGCTCACACTTAATAAGAGAAAAATAATACTCATACCTGATTAGAATATTGGTGTAAAAGTAGCGGTGGGCGAGGGCGGAAAATATGACATTGGTCAGTTTCGATTTTTTCTGTTGGATTTTAGCAGGCGCATGCCAAAGTATCGCGTGCTAATGGTGGTGAAGATCACTATGCTAATAGAACTAAGCGGCATTAAAATAGCAGCAACCACAGGCTCCAGATGTCCAGTGACCGCAAAGCCCAAACCGATCAGGTTGTATAAGAGCGAGATGGCAAAACAGCTGTATATGATCTGCTTACCTAACTTTGCCAGACCAAAGAAAGCTGCAAGTTTTTCAAAGGAATCAGCTTGCAAAATGGCATCGGATGCTGGAGTGAACACATTGGTGTCTTCTGCTATAGCGATACCGATATCGGATTGCGCCATTGCCCCTGAATCGTTGAGGCCGTCGCCTATCATCATCACCTTATGACCTTGGTCTTGTAGAGATTTTATATAATCGAGTTTGTCTTGAGGCGATTGCTGGTAGCGGACCTCAGTTCCAGCGGGGATCAAAGCGTTCAAATGACTGGCCTGGCTGTCATTGTCTCCCGTTAGCACCGCTAATTTCTTATTTGTAGCTAAGCGCTGCAGTAGTTCTTTAAGACCTTGGCGATATTCGCTTTGAAATACATAATGCCCTTTATACTGCGCTCCGCTGCTAATATGTACTACTGCACCTTGGGCCGTTGCACTAGCCTGATTGTGAACAAAACTAGAAGCACCTATCTTCATGCTTTGTTCGTTCTTGGAGGCTCTGATCCCCTGGCCAAGCGTTTCGGAGAAATCGTCTAAACTCACGATCTCTTGCTCTTCCAAGGTGTTGTATAAACTGCGACTCAAAGGGTGATTAGAAGCTCTGAGCGAACTGTATAGTAAGCGTTGTTCTTCTACACTTAAAGGTAAACCGTGATAAGAGAACGCACTTTGGGCTGGCGTACTCAGTGTACCTGTCTTGTCAAAAACTACGGTATCGATACTGCTCCAATTTTCTATGGTTGCACTGTTTTTAACGTAGCAGTTATTGCGCCCAAAAAGACGCACCAGGTTTCCTAAGGTAAAAGGTGCACTCAAGGCTATAGCACAAGGGCAAGCAACTATGAGTACTGCAGTGATCACATTGAACATCATACTCGGGTCTAGAAACCACCAGATCAAGCCGCTCAGTACTGCGATGCTAACAATGGTAATGGTAAATCGTTTGCTGATCTGATCGGTCAAGCTGTTAAAGCGCAAGCTTTTCCCCTTGTCAAAGGCCGCATTACCCCAGAGCTGGGTCAAATAGCTTTGACTTACCGTTTTAGTTACCTCAATTTCTATGGCTGCCCCACATTGTTTACCACCGGCATAAAGGGTTGCTCCTGCACTTTTGTGAATGGGTAAGGCCTCTCCCGTAACAAAGCTATAATCTATTAAAGCCTCACCTTGTTGAAGTTTTCCGTCTACAGGGATGATCTCGTTAGAACGTATAAGTAAGTGATCACCTTTTTGAATGTCTTTTAGTGGGATCTGTGTTTCCTTTAATTTGCCTTTATGTTTGCTTAGGCGAGTAACTCCGAGTGGAAAATAGGACTTGTAGTCCCGTTCAAAGGAGAGGTAAGAATAGGTTTTCTGTTGGAAGAACCTGCCTAATAGTAGAAAGAAGACCAAACCACTGAGGCTGTCAAAGAATCCCGGACCCCAATCCATGATCACATCGATCACTGACCTTAAAAATAACACACTTACTCCAAGAGCTATCGGTAGGTCTATATTGAGCATGCCAGATCGCAAGCCCTTAAAGGCCGCTTTGAAATAATCCGAAGCCGCATAAAACACCACTGGTAGTGAAAACAGCAGCATTATGGTTCTAAACATGGGCTTGTAATGTTCTAGCCAGATCTCATCGAAATCAAAATACTCCGGAAACGACAGGAACATAATGTTGCCAAAGGCAAATCCGGCTATCCCCAATTTATAGATCAGACTGCGGTCTTCTTTGTGCTGATCTTTCTCTGCGGAGGCCAGGTTGATCTTGGGCTGGTAACCAATGCGACTCAGCAATACTACAAGCGCCTTTACAGACAACTCCTTTTCGTTGAACTGAATCTGCGCTTTCTTGGCCGGAAAGTTCACTGTGCTACTGTACACCCCGGGATGTAATCGACCAAGATTTTCCAAGACCCAAATACAGGAGCTGCAATGAATGGCAGGAATTTCAAAACTGATAAGCTGTCGATCTCCTTCGCTGAATTGCAAAAGACTGGCAGCGATCTCAGGGTTGTCGAGATAATCGAAATGTGTTGTTGCTTTATTTTGGGAGGTGCCCGGAGCTTTTTCGAGCTCGTAATAAAACTCCATGCCGTTCTGATGCAAAATGTCATAGACCGTTTTGCAGCCGTTGCAACAGAATGATTTTTGTTGATGTATGATGGGCGATCGTCCGCAGGGATCTCCGCAGTGATAACAGGCTTCCATAGTTTTGCTCTAATACCTACAGCAAAGATGCGCAGCACGGCTTTGTAGAACTATGACGAATGTCATTCTTGTAGTTTGGCAAACTGTGGTATCTTTAATCCAATTCAAATCAGAACTATGACACGCATATTGCTGCTCACCGATTTTAGTGAAAACGCGACCCAAGCCATACATTATGCCTTTGCATTATGGAGTGGCCAGCCTTGCGAATTCTATGTGCTCAATGTGCAGAAGTCTTCTGATTTTACTACAGATGACCTACTCACCGCTAAGCCGCATGAGAGCATATTTGCCAGTATAATTGCAGATAACAAAGCGGCATTAGATACCTATATCAAAGGTTTGGAGCAATTTATTACAGACGAAGATTTTAAGCTGATCCCCAAGGTGGATTACGATGTCTTTACAGATTCTGTAAACCAAGTGATTGCTGGCAACGCCATAGACTATGTGGTGTTGGGAACCAATGGCGCCAGTGATGCTAAGGAGGTTATTTTTGGGAGCAATGCCCTGCAAGTTATTCGCAATGTTGCTTGTCCAACACTGATAGTACCAGAAGGGTTCAATTATCGTCCTTTGGCTGAGGTATTATACACGCAAACCGAACAGTTCAATCCAGATGCAGAGCAGCTTAAGCCCCTGGTGCAATTACTTGCAGATCGTTCTAGCAGAGTGCATTTGTTGGCCATTCATACTCCAGACAGTTCAGATTTAAAACAATTGGAAGAGACCTTAGCCGCTTTAGCAGAAGATCCGTTTGGCGTTTTAGAGACCGAAGCTGTTGTGGAGACCTTAGAAGGCTTGCCAGTGCCTCAGGCCGTGAATGCCTACGAGCAGCTCAATGAGGTCGATCTGCACGTTTTTGTGGTGCAGAAAGAATCGTTCTTGAAACGTTTTCTCTTCGGATCCGATACCGGTCAGATCAGTCATAAAACTAGAGTCCCGCTCTTAGTCCTCCACCAAGAGTAGTTGTTCTTTTTCTAAGGCATTGAGCAGTAGCTCGACATAGTCGTTGATATTGCGTTTAAAATTGCCGTCAACCACATCGATCTTCCCGCTCCACAAGAGTTCTCGAGCTTCCCCCGGACAAATACAATACAAATTGGTTTCGGTATGATAGAGTTTATATTGTTGCGGTACCGATCGGGTTTCGTAATACTTCTGCGATTGCATATAGTCTTGCGCAAAATCATCGAAGGTTTCGCCTATATCTCTAAAGGATTGCACCATGGTCACTTTTTCTGTAACCCCTAGGATCTTGGTAAAGAGTATGGCGTCAAAACCTGCGTCTAGCAGCTGTTGTTCGATAGCGTCTAGATCTTCTTCGGATTGTTCATTTTGCAAAAAGGCAGACTCAAAGAAATCTACCGAACGCACGGCTATCACACCTTTGGACTCTAAACGAGTACTCAGAGTGCCTTCGTAGATTCGTCGGTTGTTCAGATCGTCCGAGAGGCCTATGACCAAGACCTTGTTGGCTTCGTAGACTGGTGTTTCTTGGCTTTTCCAACTGCTAATGAGTTGCGTTGAACGACAAGATACCATCAGCAGAAAAACAAAAATTACAAGTGCAGAATTTTTCATCAAATTTTAAATTTTGTGCTTATTTCATAGCGTTAAGGCCTAAGATTCGGTGTGTAAGGTAAGTACCGGAACCTTAGAGTGATAGTTGAGTTCTCTAGCCAATGGTCTTCTAAACCAATTGGAGAAGATACCGTGTTTAGGATTTATAAAGGCCACCATGCTACTATCGCGACTTTGAACAAAGCAGTTCAAACCTGTAGGAATGTCCACATTTTCCAAAAGGTGGAAACTGTGTTCTACTCCTTGCAGCATAGTCGTTAGGAGTTTCTTTTGATTTTTCTGATCCGAATCCAAAGGCTCATCGCTAATGTGCAAGACCCTGATCGGTGCTTTGCACAAATGCGCCATAGTGGTCAAATGCTGCATTTGCTGCTTTTTATATCCTTCTCTAAAACTGGTCGGAAAAACGATCTCTTCCATGCGTCCAAAAATTGCCGATTTGGGAATTGCCAAAACCGGGCAACAGCGAATCTTTTCCATTACAGCCAAAGTGTTACCTCCTAAGAGCACATCTATGGCATCCGTCGCACCTTTGGTCCCCATTATGACCAGATCAATGTCCTTGTCGCGACATACATTGGCAATAGCCTCTGTTAAAAAACTGTATTCCGAGATATAATGAAATCGGTGTTGTGTGGATTCATCTCTAAAGGCCAATTGGCGTGAGAGTTTTTTTAAACCAACTGCCGAAGCCTCCTTGAGCTCATCTAGCTGTGGCAAGCCGAGTTGTGAGGCCATAAGGTTTTCGGTTATTTGTGTACTCGGTGTGTAGGCGTGCAATACATAAAAGTCGCAAGCTTCTTTGTCAAAGAGTTCTATGGCGTATGAGATCGCATTCCAGGAGTTCTTTGAAAAATCTGTGGGTAGTAGGACACGTTTGTTCATAGTCGATGAATTTGATATGAAACTACACTACCAGAGCTACTAAAACTATGATATATGTCAGCAGCGATTACTCGTGAAGCAGCAGTACAGGGAGTTGGTTCTCAAAAACCGAGGCGTGTCCATTGCTTATAGGGTTAAAAAGCAATTGTTCGCAAAAACTGCGATTTTTAGCCAGTAAGCCCAATACACCTATAGGGTGTTTTTGCTGATACTCATCTAAAGCGGCATAAAGTGCTCCGCCGTGAATCTCGTCAAAAGCCTCAGGATCTTCAATGAACTCGTTTAAAAATTCGCGGTTGGCCAATTGAATCGCATTGAGCTCCGGGTTGTTCTTACTAAAGTGCAATACTTTAAGGCGCAGCGCATTGGTTCCTGCAAAACCCATCAAGGTATTGAGAACGCTACTCTGATAGTAGTTGTTGTAATTGGTCGCAAAGGCCAGGGTAGCCGTTGGTTCTAAATTAGCTTTTGGAGGTACTATCAAGAACGGACACTGCACTCTAATGATAACATCTTGCGCAAAACGTCCGAGTTGCGGCTGTTTCTCTTCCGAACAACACCCAATGACAATTAATTCAATATCGTGTTTAAGGACCATTTTACGCAAGGCCTCTACCGGAGGCAAATCCAAAAAGTGGACATCAGCACGATGCCGTTTTGGATCGAGATGTTTTTGAAAATTGACGTTGAATTGTTGAAGTTTTATCCGATTAGAAGCGCATTTTTCTCCTTTACAGGGTAGCTTGGGTGGTTTTCTGCCGGGTTTAGAATGGCAGTCGGATACGTAGACCAAATGGTAGTGCACAGATTCATTGGCAAAGCACCGCGCCGCATACTGGGCGGCATGTGCTGCATTTTTTGAAAAATCCGTTGCAATTAGAATCTTGCGCATAATACCTATAGATTGCTCCAAAGGTAAGCGGACACTTTGCGCTAAAGAATGACAAAAGTCAGTTTTGCTATTCCATCTGCTCCAAAGCGATCAGATCGAGGATCTTTATGTTGCGTCCTTCTATGGCGATCCAGCCATTTTTCTTGAACTGAGATAAGGTTCTGATAAGACTTTCTGTAGCAATTCCGGCAACGCTGGCCAGGTCGTGTCTAGAAATTCGGATCTGTTGTTCAGAATCATCATTCAAGATGGCCGCGAACTGTAAGATGGTCTGGGCAGTTTTTCTGCGGACCGAACCGTAGGCCATTTGCAGTAGCTGTTCTTTGATGTTGTTTATGTCGTCTGCGAGCAAGTTAATAAGCTCTAAGGTCAGTTGCTGATTCTCTTCGAGTATGTTGACAAACTCTTGTTTAGAAACGGCCAGTAGTTCTGCATCTTCTAGGGCAGTTGTAGACTCGTGATGCGCTCCGTTCTCCAAGATCTGCTCCAGACCTAGAAAGCTTCCTTCTTTTCGTAAAGAGGTGATGAGTTCTTTGCCGTTCTCGTCCATGGTAAAGCACTTTACCACTCCGGAGTTTATCAGGTAGATCTGATGAATTCTGTCTCCTTGTTCATAAATGGACTCGCCCTTCTCGTAGCTTTGAATTTCACCCTTGTCTCCTAAAAAGGCGATGAGCTCGGGTAAGTTTTTGAGATTGCCTTCTTCTTGCTGCGGATTTGCCTCTTGCTGTTTTTCACTTACCTGATTCAACAAAGTGGATTTGGCTAAACGGCTCTTAATTGCGCTGAGCAATTCATCCTCATCGCAGGGTTTGGTCAAGTAGTCGTCTGCTCCCATATCCATCCCCATACGGACTTCCTTGTGCTCAGTTTTAGCAGACAGAAATATAAACGGGATGTGCTGCGTCTTGTGATGATCAGACAGCGCTTCCAGAACGCCGTAACCATCTATTTCTGGCATCATAATGTCACAGATAATCAAGTCTGGAACTTCTCTTAAGGCTTCTGTGATGCCTCGTTTTCCGTTTGGAGCTGTAAGGACCTTGTAGCCATCTAGCTCTAATAGTTCTGCGGTGTTCTCTCGCAGTACCGTATCGTCTTCTATCAATAAGATAGTTTTAAGCTCATCCATGATTCTCTTTCGTTGGAATTTGAATAGTAAAAACTGTGCCTTCTCCGGGCTCACTGCTAAAGGAGATCTGACCTCCCAAGTTTTCCAAATGGGTTTTTGCGATATTGAGACCAATACCGGTTCCCTGGGTCAGTAAGGCATTTTCCGCTCTAAAATAGCGATTAAAAATATGTTTTTGATCGGCCTTGGGTATCCCTATCCCTTGGTCTTTGATGTGTAAGGTCAAGAGATCGTTCTCGTGTTCCCCTTCTATGGTCACCCGAGTGCCCTCACCTGAATACTTCACCGCATTCCCAACCAGATTAGATAGTACCAGTTCTAAAATCTTTTCGTCGAATAGGAGTTCTACTTCTTCTAAATTGTCTGGATAATTGATGCGCTGGCCTTCTTTAAGTAGGGTGCTAGCATCATAAACTACCTCGTTAAGCACTTTGCTCAAGGGGAATCGGCTGTAATTGTAGCTCACTTTGCCGGTTTCTAGTCTTTCTATAGATAAGAAATCGTTTAAGATATTGTTGAGGTATTTTACCTTGCTTTTAATGGTGTTGAGGTGTTTGTCACGCTTGTCTTGCTGCTCGGAGGTCTTGTATTTAGAGATCAGGGTCGCAGAACTCAAGATTCCGCTTAACGGGGTTTTAAACTCATGCGATACCAAAGACAAGAACTTTGTTTTTAGTTCTCCGAGTTCCCGCTCCTTTTGCAAGGCTTCCTTGGTTTTGGCCTCTGCTTCAATTCGTTTTGCGACTTCTTTGCGGAGCACCTTTACCGCATCGTCGAGTTCTTGTGTACGCTCTTTGATCTTGTCTTCGAGCTGTTCGTTGAGTTCCAAGATCTGACGCTGGTGTTCCACCCGTTCCGATATGTCGATCACAATGGCCATTACGTAACGCTTTCCGTGTAATTCAAAAGGATTTAGACCAGCTTCTAAGGGGAACTTACTTCCGTCTTTCCGTTGGCCGTATAGCTCACGGCCTTGCCCCATAGTACGTTTAGAGCTTTGGTGCATAAAGCCGTCCACATAACCAATATGGGCCTTGTGGTATTCCATTGGGATGAGAATGTTTAGCGGTTCGCCCATTAGGTGTCCCGGGGGATAGCCAAACATTTGGTGCGCTGCTGTATTTGCCGAGGCGATGCGTTGATCCGGAGCCACTACGATTATTCCTTCGGAAACCGCATTGAAGATGGTTTCCACTATATTGATATCTCCGGGGTTGCTCATGTTCATTGCACTAAAAATAAGGATTTTTTAGCCCCTTTCGCTGCTGATATTTATCATTATTTTAAAGGGGAACTTATTCTAGTTTTACCTAAATTTAATCGATATGAGCACAAAAGAACCCTTAGCCCCTTTTTATCAGCATCTTGGGCATCTGTTTTATGCCGTTGCTGCTAGTGATAAGGTGGTCAGAAAATCAGAAATGGAAACCCTGCAGGCCATGGTATTATCCAAATGGGTGCCTTTAGGCGAAGCGGAAGACGAATTTCACACCGATCTGGCGTATCATATTGAGATCGTGTTTGACTGGCTCAAGCACAACGCCAAGGGTGCCGAAGAGTCCTTTGAAAGATTCGCCACCTATGTGGAAGCCCATCCGCAGGAGTTTACCCGCAAACGCAGACAGATGATCTGGCAGACGGCCAATGATATCGCAGAAGCCTTTAGCGGCACCAATAAATCAGAACTCATCATGCTTTCTAAGTTACGATTGCTTCTCAATAAAATCGAGTAGATGAAAAGTTCCTTTAACGAGCTTGTCTCAAGCCATCCTTTGGTTCTGGTAGACTTCTATGCTACCTGGTGTGGCCCCTGCAAAGCCTTAGCGCCCATATTGAGTGAGGTCAAAGCGGATTTGGGCGACAGTCTTAAGATCGTTAAGATCGATGTAGATCAACATCCAAAACTCGCTGCAGCACAGCAGGTACGAGGTGTACCGACCATGGTTCTTTTTAAGAATGGAAAAGCGGTTTGGAGACAATCCGGTCTGCTTCAAAAATCCGCAATAATTCAAACTGTAAATCAGCACAGCTAAAGTGAACCTAGCGTCTTATATAGATCATACATTATTAAATCCTACCGCTACAAAAGCGGAAATAACGGCCCTTTGTGAAACGGCCATCGAACATCAATTCAAAGCTGTTTGCATCCCTGAATCTTATTTAGAGCTAGGGAGTCAAGTCTTGGGCGATTCTTCGGTTGCACTGTGTACAGTTATCGGGTTTCCCTTAGGATACGATTCTACAGCAGTAAAGGTCTTTCAAACAAAAACCGCCGTTGCCAAAGGAGCTACAGAAATCGATATGGTGATCAATCAAGGTTGGTTTCAAGCCGGCGACTACAATGGAGTGACGGCAGAGATCGCTGCAGTGAAACAAGCGACCCAAGGGAATTGCTTAAAAGTGATTATAGAAACGGCCAATCTCGATCCGACTCAAATTGCTCGCGCTGCGAGCTGCGTTCTGAGCGCAGGAGCAGATTTTGTCAAAACTTCAACGGGTTTTGCCTCTAGGGGTGCTTCTTTAGAAGATATTGCCATTTTGCAAGCCCAGGTTGGTGGAAAAATCGGGATCAAAGCCTCCGGAGGAATCAAAACCCACAGTCAGGCTATGGCTATGATCGAGGCTGGTGCTACACGTATAGGGACCTCCAATGGGGTGGCCTTACTAAAACCTTAAATTATGAGTACACATATAGCGGCAAAAGCCGGAGAAATTGCAGAAGCAGTGCTTTTGCCTGGCGACCCTATGCGCGCCAAATGGATTGCAGAGACCTTTTTAGAAGATGCCTACTGTTATAACGAAGTCCGGGGTATGCTTGGTTTTACAGGCACTTATAAGGGTAAGCGCGTATCTGTTCAGGGCACAGGAATGGGAATACCCTCTGCACTTATTTACTGTCATGAGTTGATCAATGATTACGGCGTTAAAAAACTCATCAGAGTGGGCAGTGCCGGATCTTATCAGCCAGATATTAAACTCTACGACATTGTGATCGCCATGGCGGCTTCTTCGACTTCTGGCATAAACAACTCCAGATTTATAAATGCGGACT
This sequence comes from Gilvibacter sp. SZ-19, assembly GCF_002163875.1. Classification (GTDB taxonomy): domain Bacteria; phylum Bacteroidota; class Bacteroidia; order Flavobacteriales; family Flavobacteriaceae; genus Gilvibacter. Next base: position 1,958,570 of record NZ_CP019333.1, read on the forward strand.
ATTCGCCTACGGCCGATTTTGAATTGTTCTACAAGGCGGCAACCTATGCCAAAAAAGCCAACATCCCTATTAAAGCGGGCAATGTGCTCTCTGCGGATGAGTTCTACGAAGATGATCCGGAGGCCTACAAGCAATGGGCAAATTTTGGAGTGCTTTGTGTGGAAATGGAAGCGGCCGGGCTCTACACCGTTGCCGCAAAACACCAAGTTCAAGCTTTGGCCATACTCACTATTTCGGACTCTTTGCTCACTAAGGCTCAGACCAGTGCAAAACAGCGCGAGCAGACGTTTTCTACCATGATAGAGATCGCCTTAAATACCTTGTAAAACAAAAGAGCGAATCTGCAGTAAGATTCGCCCTTTCTTCGATTGAAAAACATACTAAATCAAAAATACCACTACATTTTTTGAGTAAGTACGGGTAGTACCGAATGGTTAACCACATCTTCACCTATACTGCCTGCGAAGAAGTGAGCCAATCCGCTTCTACCGTGGGTTGGGATAGCAATAGCATCTGCTTTATTAGAGAAGCTATAGTTGAATATCCCGTCTTCTACCGTGTAATCACTGTAGTGATTCACGTCGCTAGGTCTGAGGTCTTCTATCCCAGCCTGAGCAAAGAATTTAAAGATGCGATCCTCAATCTCTATGCTGGATCTAAAGCGCTCTCCAGGTAAGTTGATATATACCAACTCCATTTGAGCACCAAGCACATTGATCAAATTGCGGATTCTTTTAAAAGCATCGATGTTTTCGGTTTTGAAATCACAAGCAAAGACCACTTTATCGATGGTAAAATCTGCCATATGTTCTTTGATCACCAACACTGGAGTACTTGCAGTTCGAACCACTTTTTCTGTGTTAGATCCTACGAAAACCTCTTTGAGTCCAGTGCTCCCGTGAGAACCCATTACTATCAGATCGGCGTCACAAGAAATCGCGACATCATTGATCTCGGTGAAATTGGTGTAGTTCTTTACGTTCTGGTGAACTGTGACCCCATTTAAATAAGGGGCAGACAGCAATTCGTCAAAACGTTTTTCTGTCAATTTCATATGGTACATCGCTTCAAAGACTTCCTGAGACTCGTCTTTGGTAAGGACAGCATCTGTTAAGCCCATCATATGGACTACATGGATAGAAGCGCCGTGCTTTTTAGCGATAGCAGCAGCTACTTCCATAGCGTATTTAGAATAATCCGAAAAGTCTACGGGTACTAAGATATTTTTCATGGTTTATCAGTTTAATTTGCTCATTAATAGTTCAAATATACCGGGCAGTTCAACAATAAAATATGACCATTGTCATACAGCCCTAAGGCCTGTTGTGACTGGGGTGAACTGATATAACCTTAAACGAAAAGTAATTAGGAGACTATTTCTAGTCCTTCTTGTCTGATGGCTCCGAAGCCACCTGCTACATCTATTACGTTGTGATAACCTCTGCGTTTTAAAATGGAAGCTGCGATCACAGATCGATAGCCACCCGCGCAATGCACATAGAACTTTCCATCTTTTGGGAATTCACTGTAATGATCGCTAATGAAATCCAATGGTGTTAAATGTGCGTCAGGTAGGTGAGCCGTATTGTATTCGTTCTCTTTGCGCACATCAAATACCACTGCATCTTTGTCGGCAATGGCTTTTTTAAGTACTGCCGGACTTACAGATTCCAGGTCGTCTGTCGCCCGACCTGAAGCCGCCCATGCAGCTACTCCTCCTTTTAAATATCCCAGCGTATTGTCAAAGCCTACTCGCGAGAGTCGGGTAACAGCCTCTTCTTCTTTGCCTTCGTCTACCACCAATAATATCGGTAAGGAGATGTCGGCTATCAAGGCGCCGACCCAAGGTGCAAAACTACCGTGTAAACCTATAAAGATAGACCTCGGAACATGGCTCTTAATGAAATCTTGTTGATGTCTTACATCCAAGACAATGGCCTGATGTTGTTCTGCTAATTGCTCAAACTCTTCTGGACTCAAAGGAGTGGTCCCTTGTGCTACAATGGTGTCTATGGATTCGTAGCCTTCTTTGTTGAGTTTTACGTTTAGTGGAAAATACTTCGGAGGCGGGAGTAGTCCGTCCGTCACTTCTGCAATGAACTCATCTTTGCTCATATCTGCGCGAAGTGCGTAGTTCATTTGTTTTTGATTCCCCAGAGTGTCTACTGTTTCTTTAGACATGTTCTTTCCACAAGCAGATCCCGCTCCGTGAGCTGGGTATACTATTACCTCGTCAGGAAGCGTCATGATCTTAGAGCGCAAACTTTCGTATAGTAATCCGGCTAAATCCTCTTGGGTCATGTCTGCCGCTTTTTGAGCTAGGTCTGGTCGGCCTACATCTCCTAAAAAGAGGGTGTCGCCACTAAAAATGGCATGTGGTCTGCCAGCTTCATCCTGTAGCAAGTAAGTAGTACTTTCCATAGTATGCCCCGGAGTGTGTAGCACTTTTATGGTACAATCACCTAATGGAAATTCTTGCCCGTCTTGCGCAATCAAGGCGTCAAAACTCGGATTGGCCAAGGGTCCATAAATTATTGGAGCTCCGGTTTTTTCAGATAAGGTTAAATGGCCACTGACAAAATCCGCATGAAAATGAGTCTCAAAGATGTATTTGATCTCACCAACAGCTTTTGCCTTTTCAATGTAAGGGGCTACCTCTCGCAGCGGATCAATAATGGCAACTTCACCATTACATGAGATCATATAAGCGCCCTGTGCCAGGCAACCTGTGTATATCTGTTCAACCTTCATGGAGTTCTAAATTTATGAGCGGTAAAAATACAAAATAAAAAGGCCTCCCCTGAACTACCTATGAAAATCGGGGAGGCCAATTGCCGCTGTGCAGTTGCACAGCAACCCAGTGCAGCTAAGTTAAATCTCAAATACGGAACAGCAGCACTGAGCCCCCAGTATATACTTATTTCTCATCGTTTATAAAATATGATTGACCAAATTGAATAATAGTAAGGATTGTATTTTTATGGATCAAAAAACTTCACATTATGGCCAGCTTTTCCTAACTCTAGGAATAAATTTTAAAACCCCGAATAACGCAGGGATGCACAGTCAGATCGTCTTTTTTTGTCTGCGAGGTTTAACAACTTACAAATACTAGACTCTCATTCTGTGACGTCGTGTTCGGGGTTTGAGCAGCTTTTCTGCGAAAATCTAAAACCAGCAACTACTTGGTATTCTAGAATTCACATCAAAGCCTATTTTCAAAATCACTATAGTACTTAAATCATTGATTTAGTCTAATTTGCTCGATTCAAAAATATTGTTTTAGGTTATACTTCGGAATGAAAATAGGTAAAGTGACACTTCTTAGCGGTCAATAAATGCTTTAAAGAGGTGAGTGGAATTATCGTACCTTTGTCCCATGGCACATAAAGCAGGCTTTGTCAATATAATTGGGAACCCCAATGTGGGTAAGAGTACGCTGATGAACGCATTGGTGGGCGAGAGGCTATCTATAATCACCTCTAAAGCGCAGACCACGCGCCACCGTATATTGGGAATTGTCAATGGCGATGACTTTCAGGTGATCTTAAGCGATACCCCGGGAATTATTAAGCCGGCTTATGAATTGCAGACTGCCATGATGGATTTTGTGAAGTCTGCCTTTGAAGATGCCGATGTATTGCTCTATTTGGTCGAATTAGGGGAGAAGTCGCTTAAGGACGAGGCCTTTTTTAACAAGATCAGCAATAGTAAGATCCCTGTGCTCTTATTGATCAATAAGATAGATACCGGAGACGAAGAAAAGCTCAAAGAGGCCTTTGCACTTTGGTCAGAGCAGCTTCCCAATGCGGAGATCTTCGCTATTTCTGCTTTAGAGAACTTCGGAGTGGAACAGGTCTTTAAGCGTGTCTTGGAACTTTTGCCAGAATCTCCGCCTTTCTACCCTAAAGATGCGTTGACAGACAAGCCAGAGCGCTTCTTTGTCAATGAGACCATCCGAGAGAAGATCCTATTGCATTACAAAAAAGAGATCCCGTATTCGGTAGAGATCGAAACCGAAGAATTCTTCGAAGAAGATGACATTATCCGCATGCGCTCGGTGATCATGGTAGAGCGCGACTCTCAAAAAGGGATCATCATTGGGCATAAAGGTGCCGCCATCAAGCGCGTAGGTATGGAAGCCCGCAAAGACCTGGAGAAATTTTTTGGCAAGCAAGTTCATTTAGAACTCTACGTAAAAGTGAATAAGAATTGGCGGTCTAGCGAAAGGCAATTGAGACGCTTTGGGTACAATCAGTCTTGATTGATTAGCTCCCACATGAACTTGTGAAGTTCGAGCATCTGGCCACGCCCGGTCGCCTTTCCCATCCGACCTAAAAAATACAACACAAACCAGCTGAGCACCATTAATAACATTAGTGCAACGGGTACGGCGATTGATTCTTCTAAGGCAAAATTAGAATAGGCCCATACACCAAAAGTCAGAAACAATACAGCGACCATAAAATGCAAGAACATAAATAAGGTCCAGACGGTACTTCTTGGGCCGAACAAGCCTCGTATCTCTGCGGTAGTATCGCTCAGTGGATTGATTACAAGATCTAGCTGTGGGGACCAATATTGCTGTCTGGCCTTGGGAATTTTAATGAACACATGTGCGTCCACTTGTGTAGTGATAAATCCCTTTGGGTCGCTAGCAGCTTTAAAATCTGCGAGTAATTTTTCTGCGGATTTTTCCACGCTCAGCTTGAACCTAGGCCTTAATACTATGTCTTGATTAACTTTCACAGCCTCCAAAGTCTGGTATTTTGATCAGAACAAATATGATTTTGATCAGCTGGGAATCAATCCTAAAAGCGACTATCTTTATACAAACTGCAATTATGACCGAACGCGAAAAGATGTTAGCAGGCCAGATGTACGATCCCTTGGATCCGCAACTGTTAAAAGAAAGAGAGGCTGCAAGGGTGCTTTTTAAAAAGATCAACGACTTGCCGGAAGAGCGTAAACCAGAACGCGACAAACTGTTCTACAAGCTCTTTGGATCTGCCGGAAAGGGCCTGTGGATCGAGCCGCCTTTCTATTGCGATTACGGCAACAACATCCATGCAGGAGACAACGTATTTATGAATTTCGACTGTGTGATCTTAGATGTATGTGAAGTTCGTCTAGGCGATCGGGTGATGTTCGGGCCCAAGGTTCAACTCTACACGGCGACTCATCCGCTAAATGCCAGAGCTCGCTCAAGCGGCGAGGAGTTGGGCAAGCCCATTACCATAGGGAACGATGTTTGGTTGGGAGGTGGAGCCATAGTTTGCCCTGGGGTAACCATAGGCGACGGAGCTGTAATAGGTGCGGGCGCTGTTGTGACTAAGGATATTCCTGCCAATGTCTTTGCTGGAGGGAATCCGGCAAAAGTTATTGCACCTATCGATAATAAATAGGTCGCAGGGCTGGTAGCCCCGAAATAAAGTCTATTTTTGCAGCCTAAATCCGTAGCGATGAGTATTGTAGCCATAGTTGGACGTCCAAACGTAGGAAAATCAACCTTCTTTAACCGCCTCATTCAGAGACGCGAAGCGATCGTTGATGCTGTTTCCGGAGTTACCCGTGACCGCCATTACGGCAAGAGCGACTGGAACGGCAAGGAATTCTCTTTGATCGATACGGGTGGCTATGTAAAAGGGAGCGACGATATCTTTGAAGCTGAGATCGATAAGCAGGTAGAACTCGCAATCGATGAGGCCGATGTGATCATTTTTATGGTCGACGTAGAAACAGGAGTGACCGGAATGGACGAAGAAGTTGCCCAATTGCTTCGCAAGTCGAAAAAACCTGTTTTTCTAGCGGTGAACAAAGTAGACAATTCTAAACGTGTCAACGATGCGGTAGAATTTTATTCCCTCGGATTTGAAAAGTACTATACCATTGCAGCTACAAACGGCAGTGGAACAGGGGAGTTATTGGATGATCTGGTAGAGGCCTTGCCGGATGATATTGCCAAAGATGAAGACGAACTACCGCGCTTTGCAGTAGTTGGGCGCCCGAATGCAGGGAAGTCTTCCTTTATCAATGCATTGATAGGTGAGGATCGTTATATCGTGACAGACATTGCTGGAACAACCCGTGACGCCATTGACACCAAGTACAACCGCTTCGGATTCGAGTTCAACTTGGTAGACACAGCTGGGATCCGCAGAAAATCAAAGGTGAAAGAAGACCTTGAATTTTATTCGGTCATGCGATCTGTTCGTGCATTAGAGCACTGTGATGTGGCACTATTGGTCATAGATGCGACCCGCGGTTTTGAAGGGCAAGATCAGAACATCTTTTGGTTGGCGCATCGCAACAACAAAGGAGTGGTGATCTTAGTTAACAAATGGGATTTGGTTGAAAAGGACCATATGACCACCAAGAAGTTCGAGCAGTACATCCGCAAGCAATGTGAACCATTTACCGATGTGCCTATCGTTTTCATGTCTGCGCTTACCAAGCAGCGTATATTTAAAGCTATAGAAACCGCTGTTCAGGTGTACAAGAATCGTTCGCAACGCATCAAGACCAGTGAGCTCAACGATGTGATGCTGCCTATCATTGCTGCAACACCACCACCGGCCTACAAAGGAAAATATGTAAAGATCAAGTTTTGTACGCAGTTGCCAACGCCGCATCCCACCTTTGCTTTCTTTGCAAACCTACCGCAATACGTTAAGGATCCTTATAAGCGATTTATCGAGAATAAGCTGAGAGAAGAGTTTGACTATAACGGAGTGCCGCTTACCATTTATATGCGTAAAAAGTAAGCCTACCAGCTTCCGCTAGCGCCACCACCGCCAAAAGAGCCACCACCAAAGGTGCCTCCTCCAAAGCCACCGCCGCCAAACGATCCGCCTGAGCCAAAGCTGCCGCTAGAGCGTCCGCCGCCACTAAGAATAATGTATTCCAAAAAGGAATCGGCTACAAATTCGCCACCGCCTCCACGACCACCGCGGCCTCCGCGATTTCTGTATTGCAGGTATTTCAGTAAGATGAAAATGATGAAAAATATCAGGAAGGGAGCGTATTGCGCCCAGTCGACAATTTTCTTTTTTCCAGATTCGGTCCCCTCAAATTCCCCTTCAATAGCTTGAAATATTGCAGAAACTCCAGCGTCTAGACCATTGTAATAACTCCCTTTCTTAAATTCGGGAATGATCACTTGATCTATAATGGTCTTGGTTTCCAGATCGGTCATGCGGTATTCTATACCATAACCTGTAGCAATGTCGATCTTTCTGTCTCCTGTTGAAAGCAATATAAAGATCCCATTGTCTTCTGAGGCCTGGCCAACACCCCAGGCAGCACCCCAACGAGACCCTAAGAGCGAAATGTCTTCTCCATTCAAATCCTTAATGGTCACAATAACGATCTGGGTTGAGGTAGTGTCTGCATAACCGATAAGTCGTCGGTTAAGCAGTTGTTCCTGAGTTTTACTCAATATTTCTGCCTTGTCGTAAACGCGTTTAACGCGCATGCTATCTTTAGCGGGAGGTGGAGGTATGGTGTACTGCGCCCAGAGTCCAGTGGAACTCAGCAGTAAAAGAAAACCTGCAATGAGCAGTCCTAAAACCTTATCCTTTGGAGATCTCATTGGGTAGTTCGTTGGTGTCGTTATCCTTAAATGGAAAGTACTGCGCTAAGGCCTTACCGGCTTCGGTTACCCCAGCTATAAGTCCTTGAGCGAAATCTCCAGCCTTAAAATGCGAAACGATCTGATCCTTGGTGGAATCCCAAAAGCCTTGACCTACAAGCTCGTTTATACCGCGATCGCCCAAAATACTGAAGGTATGATCGTGAACAGCTACATAAATGAGCACGCCATTGGCTTCTTGGGTTTGGTCCATGTTCAGCGCGTGGAAAACTTCCTTTGCCCGCTCCATCGGGCTCAGGTCTGTATGACCTTCCAGATGCACTCGGATCTCTCCAGAGGTGCGCTCCTCCGCAATATGTATGGCATCTATAATAGCCTGTTCCTCTGCAGCGGTTAAGAAGGATTCAACAATTCCCATTAGTCAAAGTCTACTACAGGGGCGGTTTCTGTACCTGCCGCAGCTTCAAAATATTCTTTTTGGTCAAAACCAAGAACGCCCGCTATCAATGAGGTAGGGAAAGATCGGACTTTGGAGTTGTAAGGGTTCACCACTTCGTTATAGCGGTTGCGTTCCACATTGATCCTGTTCTCGGTGCGCTCCAGCTCTGTGATCAGCGCCTTGAAATTCTCATTGGCCTTTAGGTCTGGATAGCGTTCAAAAACAGCCAGTAACCTTGCCAAAGCAGAATTAAGACTTCCCTGAACTTGTTCAAATTGCGCCAATTGCTCCGGCGTTATATTACTCGGGTCAATGGTAACGGCAGTCGCTTTGCTACGGGCCTCAATGACCTGTGTTAAGGTCTCTTGTTCAAACTCTGCATAACCCTTGGCGGTATTAACAATATTCGGAATTAGATCAGCGCGTCTTTGGTAAGAGCTTTCCACATTGGCCCATTGGGCGTTAATGTCTTCTTCTTGGCTAACTAGGGAGTTGTTCGTAGAAATTCCCCAAATAGCTATAGCCGCTACGATTATAATTGCGGGTATCCATTTTTTCATAGTTAGTTGGTTTAAAGTTGATCTTTTATTTTGAGCAGTTCGGCCTTTATGCCTTCTAGCTTGCGAACGATCTCGAACTTGTCGAGTGTTTTCTTTTTATTCTCTTTGAGATGCGTTTTGGCTCCCTCCAAGGTAAAGCCACGCTCTTTGACCAAATGGTAAATGAGCTCCAGGTTCTTAATATCCTCCGGAGTGAATTTTCGGTTGCCTTTAGCGTTCTTTTTGGGTTGGATGATATCGAACTCCTTTTCCCAAAATCGGATCAGCGAAGTATTGACCCCAAAGGCGTCGGCAACTTCTCCTATGCCGTAATATCGTTTTTCAGGTAAGCTGATCTGCATTAGTCAAGCGATTCGTTTTCTTGCTGAGAAGCTTTGAGTAGTTCGTTGAACTCTTCGGCTGTGAGGTTTCCGTAGTAGAAATGAATCGGATTGATCTTGTCTCCATCTTTAAAGATCTCGTAGTGGAGGTGAGGCGCTTCCGAACGTCCAGTACTCCCAACAAATCCAATAAGGTCTCCACGTTTTACACGTTGACCTACGCGTACATTGTATTTGTACAAGTGCGCGTAAAGGCTCTCGTAACCGTAACCGTGTTCTATTCTAATGTGCCTTCCGTATCCTGCGGCTGTAGCATCCGCTCGGATTACCACGCCGTCGCCAGAAGCGTAAACCGGGGTACCTCTAGGAGCGGTAAAGTCCATACCGTAGTGAAATTTTCTCGCCTTGGTAAAAGGGTCTGTACGGTATCCGTAACCAGAAGCCATACGAGTTAAGTCTTCGTTGCGCACAGGCTGAATAGCAGGTATAGCTGCCAGCAGTTTTTCTTTTTCTTCTGCGAGCTCCGCTATTTCATCCAACGATTTAGACTGCACTACGATCTGTTTGGTAATAACGTCCAATCGTTTTGCTGCGGAGATGAGCAGGTTCGAATTGTCAAAGCCTTCCCATTCCTTGTAACGGTTTACTCCCCCAAATCCGGCCAAGCGCTGCTCGTCTGGAATTGGGTTGGCTTCAAAATAAACCCGATATAAGTTATTGTCGCGCTCCTGCAGCTCCGTAAGCACAGCTTGCGCCTGATCCATTTTTCTGTTGAGCAATTCTAAGCGGAGTTCTGCATTGGCCAATTCACGAGCCAAGGCCTTTTCCTTTGGAGTTTCTATGTAAGGCAAGTTGAGGTAAAGTAAAAAGAAGAACAAGCCACTCAAGAAAATACCTAAGAATGACAAGAGAATAAAACCAAAGGTGCGACCCTTTTTAGGTTCTATTTTTCGATAGGATAAAGTCTCGCTATCGTAGTAATATTTTACCTTCGACATAAGTTAAAATGTGCTATTTTTGCCCTTGATAATTGGGGTGTTACAAGGCGCTAACGCAATACAAAGATAAAAATTGTTTGCTGCCTATCCTAATACAAGGGTTGACTGAAGTAAGTTGGCCTAACTCATTTAAAATAAAGCAAATGAAGTCTCAGGACATTCGTAAGACATTCTTAGAATTTTTCAACTCCAAACAGCACGCTATAGTGCCCTCTGCGCCTATGGTGATCAAAGATGATCCAACCCTTATGTTCACCAATGCGGGGATGAATCAGTTCAAGGAGTATTTCCTGGGAAATAAAAAAGCGAACGATCCTAGAGTTGCAGATACGCAAAAATGTTTGCGTGTAAGTGGAAAGCACAACGACCTGGAAGAGGTAGGGAAGGATACCTATCACCACACCATGTTCGAAATGTTGGGCAACTGGAGTTTTGGTGATTATTTTAAAGAAGAAGCCATTGCTTGGGCATGGGAGTTGCTCACCGAGGTCTTTAAAATTGACAAAGATTGCCTTTATGTTACCATTTTTGAAGGCGATAAGGCAGAAGGTCTTGACCGCGATACAGAGGCTTATGATTTTTGGGCTAAACATATCGACCCAAGCCGTATTCTAAACGGTAGTAAAGCTGACAACTTTTGGGAGATGGGAGACCAAGGGCCTTGCGGACCTTGTAGTGAGATCCACGTTGACATCCGCAGCGATGAAGAGAAAGAAAAAGTATCTGGAGCGGAACTTGTGAATATGGACCACCCGCTAGTGGTAGAGATCTGGAATCTGGTATTCATGCAGTTCAACAGAAAAGCAGATGGTTCTTTGGAAAAACTTCCGGCGCAACACGTAGATACCGGGATGGGCTTTGAGCGTTTGTGCATGGTGTTGCAAGACAAAAAAAGTAATTACGATACCGACGTATTCACCCCGTTAATTAGAGAGATCGAGGCTATTGCCAACTCCAAATACGGCCAAGAAGAAGATATTGACATCGCAATTCGTGTAATTGCAGACCACCTGAGAGCGGTTGCCTTTGCCATTGCAGATGGGCAGTTGCCTTCTAATACGGGAGCGGGTTATGTGATCCGCAGAATTTTGAGACGTGCCATCCGATATGGCTTCACCTTTTTAGATCAGAAAGAACCCTTTATTTATGAATTGGTAGCAACGCTTACCAATCAAATGGGCAGCGCTTTCCCAGAATTGAAAAAGCAAAAGAATCTGATCACTAATGTGATCAAAGAGGAAGAGCAGTCCTTTTTAAGAACCTTAGATCAAGGACTATTGTTGTTAGACCAAGTGATCTCCAATGCTAAGGACAAGTCGATTTCTGGAGCTAAGGTGTTTGAACTATACGACACTTATGGGTTCCCTAAAGATCTAACCGCTCTTATCTTAAGCGAGCGTGGTTATACTATGGACGAGGCTGGCTTTGATAAAGAGCTTCAAAAGCAAAAAGAACGTTCACGCGCCGCTACCAAGGTAGAGACCGGCGATTGGGTAGAATTGCGCCAAGACGATGAAGAAGAGTTCGTAGGTTACGACACACTTTCGGCGCCTGTGACCATTACGCGCTATCGCGAAGTGGCCAGCAAAAAAGAAGGAAAACTATATCAGTTGGTCTTTAATGTGACTCCTTTTTATCCGGAAGGAGGAGGGCAAGTGGGTGACAAAGGGTATCTGGAAGCTGCAAATGGAGAGGTGGTCTACATCATCGATACCAAAAAAGAGAACAACCTTATCGTACATTTTGCAAAGAATTTGCCACGCAATCCGGAAGCAAATTTCAAAGCGGTTGTTGATGAAAAACAACGCGCACGTACTGCGAGCAATCATACGGCAACACACTTATTGCATCAAGCCTTAAGAAACATTTTGGGTACTCATGTTGAGCAAAAAGGCTCCATGGTACACAGCGGAAATCTGCGTTTTGACTTCTCTCATTTCTCTAAGGTTACTGCAGAACAATTGGAAGAAGTCGAAGCTTTTGTCAATGCTCGAATTAGAGAGAGTTTGCCTTTAGAGGAACAGCGTGGTATCCCTTATGACACCGCCATTGAACAAGGCGCTATTGCGCTTTTTGGTGAGAAATACGGAGATGCTGTTCGCACCATTCGCTTTGGAAAGTCTATGGAACTCTGCGGAGGTACACACGTTAGCAACACCAGCGATATCTGGCATTTTATCATAACTTCAGAATCTGCTGTAGCCGCAGGAGTGCGTCGTATTGAAGCAATAACTAGTGATGCTGCTAAGGCGTATTTTGAAGAGACCTCTAAAGAACATCAGCAGTTAAAACAACTGCTTAATAACGCCAAAGATCCAGTTGGTGTACTAGAAGGCATTCAACAGGAGAACGCGCAGCTTAAAAAGCAGCTGCAACAACTACTCAAAGAAAAGGCCAAACATCTTAAATCACACTTGGTAGACCAGTTAGAACAAAAGGATGGGGTCGCATTTCTTGCTACAGAAGTTGATCTTGACGCGGGAGGGATGAAAGATCTCGCTTTTGAAATGGGCCAGAACCGTACGGATCTTTTCCTTTTGTTGGCTTCTCGTCAGAACGGAAAGGCATTGTTGAGCTGCTATATTTCTAAGGAACTTGCTGCTCAGGGTAAACTCAATGCAGGGACCATAGTGCGCGAGTTAGGTAAACACATCCAAGGAGGTGGCGGTGGACAACCGTTCTTTGCCACAGCCGGAGGCAAGAATCCCGATGGAATTCCAGCGGCTCTAGAAGCTACCTCGGCTTATCTGAACTAAGGTGAATCGGAGTACGACCATATCGCTAACTCCGCAATCTCCTTCGGTAGATCACAACCATAACAGTCTATTTCTAGGCTCCTGCTTTGCAGTCAATATGGCTCAAAAGTTTGAGCACTATGCTTTAGCGCAGTCGGTGAATCCTTTTGGAGTTATATTTAATCCTGTAGCACTAGAAACCTTGGTGTTGCGAGCCTTGGATGAGCGAGAATTTACGGCTTCTAATCTAGACAAACGCGAGGATATTTGGTTTTGTTATGAGGCGCATACCAGCCTAAGTGGCTTGAACCAAGATGAGGTCTTGAACCGATTGAATGAAGCACTGTCTGATTTAAAGTTGGCCTTAAGCAGTGCGAAGCATCTTATACTTACCTTAGGTACAGCTAGGGCTTACCGTCTTAAGCAAACCGATAGAATTGTGGCGAACTGTCACAAACAGCCAAGCGACAGATTCAGCAAAGAAATGTTGTCTCCGGCGCAGATAGAAGCAAGCGCAAGGAATCTATCCGAAGCAATAAAAAAAGTCAACCCTGAGCTTACAATAATATACACAGTATCGCCTGTGCGTCATATTAAAGACGGGATTGTGTCCAATGGGCAAAGCAAGGCTCATTTGTTAAGCGGTGTTCATGCTTATATTGCTACTGATGCCAATGCACATTATTTCCCGGCTTATGAGCTAATGATGGACGAGTTGCGCGATTATCGTTATTACAGTGCAGATCTGATCCATCCCAATCAGCTAGCCATTGACCATATATGGGAACGATTTTCTCAGGTCTGGCTTAGCCCTCAGACGCAGGAGCTCAACATGACCATTGGAAAACTCCGAGCTGCGATGAATCACCGCTCACAGTTCCCGGGAAGCAAGGCAGATTCAGACTTTAAACGCAATCTACAAGAGCGTTTGTCTGCCTTTAAAACAGCGCATCCACACATCAAACTGTAATCAAATACGACATCTGCCCTATTGATTATCAGGGCTTAAGTGTTCACTTTTGCTAACAGTTAAACATTAAAACTAGCGACATGAACACACTAAAAGTATTGAGCCGATACGCCTTTATATTTATGGCCCTATTGGTAACCGCCTGCGATAAAGATGACGATTCTTCGGGCGGAGGAGATGATCCCGCAGCCAGCGGCGATGAATTTGTAACCGCCAAAGTAGACGGCGCTAATTTTGCTGCAGCACAAGATCCGGCAGTAATTGTTGGAGCCGTAATTGACAGTGGCGTTTTGAACGTACAAGGGGGGACCAACAGCGGAGACACTATCCGAATTACAATTGTTGGTTATGACGGCCCTGGAACCTACACCTCAGGAGACAATGCTACCAATCCGAACTTAATGGGATATTTTACCGTATCTCCAGTGGCCGGATGGTTGAACAATGGAGTAACATCTTTGGTAGACGGTGTGGGGGCCGGAACCGTGGAGGTTACTTCTGATGCCGATGGCGTGGTAGAAGGTACCTTTTCCTTTAAGGGATATAATGCAGAGGACATGACCATGAAAACTATTACAGAAGGTCAATTCAAAGCGATCGTAGACTAAGCGAATCTCTATGTTGAGGTTTTTATGTGGAAAGTCGGGATACCCAGTGTGTCTCGGCTTTTTGCTTTTTGCATCTTAACTGTTTGATTGTCAGAATACGGCAATTGCCCTATTGAATCGCTAGGGCAATTATTTCACTTTTGAATAACACTAAAAACTAATCAAATTATGAGACCAACAGCTTCACTTTTAACCGCGATCCTATTCTTTTTGTGTGCTGTCACAACTGGATGGGCTCAGAAGGCGGAGACCCCGGATTGGCAATACGATACCGGAGCCAAGATCAACGAGATGACCATAACACAGGGTGGAACCGTAGTTGTCGCTACCAATGACGGCTTGGTTGGAATTAAACCTGGTTCAAACGACCTACTCTTCAACTTCACCGATTACGGACGTGTGAAACCAGAAGAGTTGACCTTTATTCCTAATGCGCCCTATGTAGTGGTTGGGCAAACGGGCTTTGGTGCCATGACCACCAAAAAAGCAGTTATTGATTATATGTCTGGGAAGACCTTGTTCAGCACCGAAAACAACGGTTGGAAACTGGTTTGGACCTGCCATGTGATGATGCCTCAGAATAAACTGGTAGTAAGCGGTCAACGCCGTGCTAGTGAGAAATATACCAATGCCGTAGCCATTTATGACTTAAATACTGGAGAGCAAGAGAGCTTCTTTAAGTTCAAAGGATCTGAGATGGTAAGTGGTCGTCCGTTATTATTAGACAACGGCCTGATCATTCCTACCAGTAAAGGATTAACTAAAGTAGATATGAACAGTGGAACCATTGCATGGAAGGCCGACCTAAAGAATGTTGGTTGGATGGTAGCCGATGAGTCCGGACAAGAAATATACGGCTTTGTGGGTAAGCCCAACGGTGGATCCACCAAGGTGTTCAAAATTAGCGCAACTGGCCAAATGCTGTGGGATGATGGGCATAAGGTCAAGGGGAATGTGGTTAATTTTGAGATCTTACCCCAAGGCCTTGCTATTGTGAGCAATGTGGACAATTCTGGTAAGAAAGGAATTATGAAGTTGGCCTCGGGTCGCTCGGAGTCTAAAATTGCTTTTTTAAGTGCGCAAAATGGAGAAGATCTATGGGAAAAGGCACCTAAGACCAAAGGTTATGTTCAGCATTTCTATATCATGGACGACGGTATTCTCTTCGGAATCTATGAAGGAGGGATCAACAAGATATCCTTTGATGGTCAAACCTTGTTTAAAAAACCGCTTAAGACCGGCGAAAATATCCTGACTATGGCTTCAACTCCTCAAGGCTTGATCTATATCACCTCAGAAGACGCGAACATCGTAAATCTGGAAACAGGAGATCAAGTGTGGAACAAGCCATTAAAATACAAACGCGCCGATGCGGTGAGTTCCACCTTTGATAGCAAGAACAACCGCTATTTGATCGGTGCAGACGAAAAGGTATTTGCAGTCGATGCCAATAGTGGAGAGGTAGCGGATTTCGCCGAAGTTTCTTTTGAAGGAAAAGAAGATCCCACAGGAATTGAGTGCAGAGATGGCGGTGTTTTACTTACCAGTGATCAGAATATGATGCTTTTGGACTGGGAGGGCACAACCAACTGGCATGAATACAAACGAGCTCCAGGTAAGAGTGCCTTTGGTGCTATCTTGGCAGGAGCAATGGCAGTAGCTACTGCGGCCACAGCGGCCGCAAGTTATGCCGAAGCCAACAACAATCGCAACCGATTGGGAAGTTACACCTCTCGCGGACAGGCTTATGCAGATTTAGGAGATGGTATGGCTATGGCTAGTGGCGCATCCGTAGCAGAAATGCTTAGACGTTTTAAGGCTACGGCAGCAACGCAAGATGCACAGTTCATCCTTACCAAATTAGAAGAGGGCGTGGGTCTGGTTAAGATAGACAAAGACAGCGGAGAAGTTGAAAAAGAGATCATCTTAAAAGACAAAAAGCCGGAATATCAAGTAGACGATTTTGGTGGAATTCTTTATTACAAAGCGAACAACAGTACCATTTACGCCTACGATTTATCTAAATAGCCTCCAAAGCTACCATTATAGAAGTACCTCCTGCCCACTGGAGGTATTTCTTTTTAAATTCCTAATAATTATTAACTTAGGGAAATAGTAAGTTTTAACTAGCGCCTAACAGGGGTTTTACCCCACAGCAGGCCATTACCAAACAACAAGATTATGAAGTTTCTAATCCCCTTTTTGGCCTTCTTGATGTCCACCACCGCGCTTTGGGCACAAGTGCCAGAACCCGTTAGTCCCCTCTTGACCCGAACGGTGCAGAAGCAACCTACCTATTTGAACAGTGTCTCTTGGCTCAAAACAGGAGATGATACCTATAGCATCACTAGCGATGGCGGTATAGAATTGAATGAGCTGCAGTATTTGTCGCAGTTGAGTTCGGCCTCTATAGCTACTTTACACCTGCCGTCTAGAACAATCATTCTCTTGCCAGATTTTGATGATGTTGCCGTTGGTAGCAGACACGATGGTAGAATTCTTCTTAGAAACACATCTAAGAACTTTTATCTGACCAATCCGAATTCTTATATCACCTATGTAGACGACAAATCGTATACGGTTGAGGTTACTCGAGTAGCAGATAGCTATGTAGCCTATGTGCCTGAGTTGGATAAAACCTATTTTGAGAAAGATATCCGAAAGTTCTCCGGTTGGGGTGCAGACAATCTGATCGATATGGGCTACGCGCCAGACAACACTTATTGGTATCGCGATTACGAGAACAAGAAATACGGGATTATCATAAAAGGTCAAAGTATGGATTATACCAATGTCACTTCGGAGGTGCGCGGGAACGATCGTTTGATCTTCGACAATGGCAAGCCGGTATACCTGCTCAAAGATTACGAGAACACGACTACCATAAAAATGCGTCCGGTGAGTACTAAAGTAGAACAGTTCATTACAGAAAGCAGTGGCTCCTCTAACTGTGTTCGTGGCAATTGTCAAGATGGATTCGGAAAGTACGAGTACAACAACGGTTATTACGACGGCTTTTGGTCTGGCGGGAAAAAATCCGGCTATGGTCTTTACTCTTGGGATAGCGGTGCAACTTATATCGGCAATTGGGAAAATGACAATATGAACGGCTACGGGGTTTTTACCGATGAGGATGACAACATGCAAAAAGGCCTTTTTAGAAATGGTAAACTTCACGGCAGAGCTGTTAAGAACTACGACGAAGATTGGGAGCAAGGGGTTTTTGACAGTGGGACCTTAGTGGACGCTTTCACTTTTTACGGGAACGATGTGACCAGTGGCTGTACCATTGGTGATTGCAAGAACAAATACGGAAAAATGGTATTTGGCAACGGCGATACCTTTGTTGGTTTCTTTAGAAATGGCAACCTGCAAATGGGTACCTACAGTTTTGCTTCTGGCGCTAAATACAGTGGGGAATTTGATAGCACCGGACCTTTTAAGGCAATTGCCCTATTGCCTGCCTCTATTGATCTACCTAGTTTTACTCCAGTTTTATATGTACAAATGGAGAACGGCATTTACCTTATAGCTGCGGTAGTTGTCTGTATTGCTTGTTTGCTGTTGCTTATGTTTTACAGGTCTGTCAAGTCCTTAAAGCTGCAACATAACGAACGTTGTGATACATTGAATAATTGCTTTTTAGCGCATCGCAGGCAACTCAAAGAAAGAAATGATTCTTTGAGTGCTTACGATTTTGAACGCTATAATCTGTCACAGGTGCTACAGTCGCAACCGCTTGTTCGCTGCCCGTGATCTTTAAAAGACCAACATGAAGTTCAAGATCTCTGTTCTCCTAATTTGTTGCCTGGGTATCTATTCCATTCAGGCTCAAGAACTCCAAAAAAACATAGACAGTCTACTTGCGCAATACGCCAAGCCAAAACAAGATACGACTAGAGTGCGCCTGCTTGAAAAATTGAGCTCTCACTACAATGTTGCTGCCCTAGATAGTGCTAAGGCTTTTGCTGTAGAAGGGGTCGCATTGGCAGAAAAACTTAAAGATGTTAGTGGTCGTTGGCGATTGCGCAACGTGCTAGGAACCTATTACGAGCGCAAAGCCGAATACGACAGTGCTCTTGCTCAGTACAATGATGCCCTAAAGATCATTGATTCCTTGAATAGCACCCGTGGTTATGCAATCGTATTAAACAACAAGGCTACGGTTTTCATAAGGCAAGCCAAGTATCAGGAGGCATTAGAATTACTTTTTCGAGCGCTTGAGGCCGAACAAGACTTAGAAAACAGGGAAGGTATTGCACAGGCCTACAACAATATCGGGGTGGTTTATTACTACACTCAAAACTTTGACAAGACCACAGAATACCTTACCAAAGCCTTAGAGATTCAAGAAGAGCTCGGTAAACTGGACGGGCTTATCCTAGGTTATAATAATGTTGGTGCGATTCGAGACTATCAGCAGAAATACAAAGAAGCAATAGGCTCATACCAAAAGGCCTTAGCCATAAGTGAGCAGCTGGGCGATGTAAAGCAGGAGGCCATTGCTTGGTCTAATATTGCCTTGGCACAGGTCAAGTTAGGACAATTGAATCTTGCCGAATCTTCCATAACCAAAGCCCTAGAACTGCGCGATAAAGCCAGCGATCCTCAAGGGAAAGTGCAGAGTCAGATCACTTTTGGGCGCGTGTTGCAGGCTCAAGAGAGGAATGCTTTGGCCAAGTCTTATTTTGAGATGGGGCTAAAGGCTGCTCAAGAGAATGAGCTGCTATTATTGGAGCGAGAAGCGCTGACAGGTTTAGCAGAACTTGCGACAGCCAATAGGAATTATCAAGAGGCCAATACCTATTTGAGTCAGGTCATTGTAGTTAAAGATAGTATTACCAACAAGGAGAATGCTCAGGCCATGGCAGAAATGGAAGCCAAGTACCAAACTCAGCAAAAGGAGAATCAGATCCTTGCGCAGCGCGCAGAATTGGCCGAGGCTGAATTGATCAACAGAAGAAGAACAGCCTTATTCGCCGGGAGCTTAGGCTTGGCCTTTCTCTTTGGGTTGATCGGTTTTTTGGTATATAAACAACAGCGTTTAAAGAATCAGCAGCTGCAAAAGGAAGCCGAGCTCAGAACAGCCTTAGCCAAGATCGAGACGCAGAATCGTCTGCAAGAACAGCGCTTAAGGATCTCTAGAGACCTGCACGACAATATTGGAGCTCAACTTACCTTTATCATTTCTAGCTTGGACAACCTCAAATACGGTTTCAAAGAGATGGAGACCAAACTCAAGGATCGACTCACGGGAATCAGCAGTTTTACTAGCCAGACCATATACGAACTGCGAGACACTATTTGGGCTATGAACAAGGACAGTATCAGCCTAGAAGATCTCAAGACACGGATCACCAATTTTATGGATCAGGCTAAGGCATCTACCCAAGGCATCACCTTTAACTTCAATTTGGATCAAGACCTAGCGGCCGATCACAGCTTTAAAGCTTTGGTTGGCATGAATCTGTATCGCATCATTCAAGAGTCTGTCAATAACAGTTTAAAATACGCCGATCCGGACACGATAAGCTTGGACTTTAAAAAGACCGCTGCTGGCTTTGAACTACAAATTGCCGATAATGGAAAAGGATTCAATGAGAGCGAAATAGAGGCAGGAAATGGTTTGAGCAATATGCGTAAACGCGCTAAAGAGCTTCAAGGTAGCCTACAGATCAATAGTGAGGCTGGGCAAGGAACAACGTTGATTCTCAGCATCCCAGAACAATAGGGCAAATGCCCTATAGGACCAAAGGACTTTTTTTCTGACCTTGAGGGCAAGCGATAATTCCTATCTTTAATATCATGAAGCGCAAACTGGCCATCGTAGACGACAACTCCTTTTTAATCAACGCCGTAAAGGAGAAACTCTCCTTTTTTGATGATATGGCTGTGCGTTTTACTGCTTCGGATGGAAGCGATCTTCTGGCCAAGTTAGAGGACAATCACAATTTGGACCTGATCTTAATGGATATTGAGATGCCTGTGCTTAACGGCATTGAAACCACGGCTGTGGTCAAGCAGAAATACCCGCATATCAAAATCATCATGCTCACGGTTTTCGACAATGACGAGAATATCTTCAATGCTATAAAAGCTGGGGCCGATGGTTATTTGCTAAAGGATGTGAACCCAGACGATCTGCACAACGGTATAGAAGAAACCTTGAGCGGTGGCGCTGCCATGAATCCGTCTATCGCTTTGAAGACTTTAAAATTGCTTCGCAATCCAATTGCAGTGACCAATAGTGCAGATAAGGAGCAGATCTCGCTATCTGGCCGAGAAATAGAGGTCTTGGAACAGCTCAGTACCGGACTGAGTTATACAGCCATAGCAGACAATTTGATCCTTTCGCCTAGTACCGTGCGCAAGCATATCGAGAACATCTACAAAAAATTGCAGGTTCACAGCAAAATAGAAGCGGTTCAAAAAGCGAGAAACCACAATCTTATCTAATTTTCAGAGGCTTACCAAATCCCGCGATATTACAGAAAAAACGTACCTTAGGGACAAGACTTTGAGCCATGCGTAATTTCTTATTTGGAGCTTGTTTTGCTTTACTGATCGTCTTTGTCTATCAGTATTGCGATTACCGTCGTGAAGGGAGTCAGCAGCGTTTACAGAGTTCGGCCATGTTACAACAGCAACTTCAGAACGTGGGCAAGTTGGTTGTTACAGAAGGTAGTTTCACGCAGATCCACAATTACGAGGATTCCAAAAGCTATTATTTCGACTTTTTCTCCTCAAAAAAGAAGGCGCTCATTGTTGTGGATGCTCAGGCGCAAGTGAGCTATGATCTTCGCAAAATGGAGATAGACATTGACAGTATGGCCAAAACATTGACCGTTACCTATCTTCCGGAGCCTGAATTGAAGATCGCACCGCATATAGAGTATTATGATGTAGAACAAGGGATCTTCAACGATTTTGATGCTGAAGCGCTAAACACCATCACCAAAAAAGTCACGGACAGCTTAAGAGTACAAGCCCTGCAAAGTGAACTAATGACCAATGCACAAAACAGACTGATCTCAGAACTGCAGCAGCTATTTGTGCTTACCGAGAGCATGGGTTGGACCTTGATCCACAAAGAAAAGACCATAAAAATACCAGAAGACTGGCAGCTTCTAGATTAATTAAACCACCGCATATTGAAAACCCTTAGCCGAAAAGAAGAGATAATTGAAAAGGCCGCCAAGTTGTTCCTAGAGCGGGGTTATAGCGCAGTTACCATGCGCGATCTGGCCAAGGAACTGGGCATAAAAGCGGCGAGCTTATACAATCATATTTCTTCTAAGCACGAGATCTTAGAGTCGCTTATTATCAGTGTGGCGGAGGAGTTTACCGTAGGAATGAATCGAATCTTTATTTCTGACATGCCTACCCTAGATAAGGTAGAACAGGTTATTCATTTGCACATAGACGTAACGGTAAAGAATCAGGATGCATTAGGATCACTCAATAATGATTGGATGCATTTAGAAGGCAAGGCCTTGCCTTATTTCGAAGAAATGCGCAATCAATACGAGGAGAATTTTAGACAGATCATCAAATCGGGAATTGCAGAAGGTGCCATAGCCAATCGGGATCCGGAGATATTGTTGTTCTCGGTCTTGTCCACTCTTAGAACCCTTTATTTGTGGTATCCTAAAAAGAATAGTATTGATATGCAGACACTTAAGGATGATATGACTGCCACCATGTTGGCAAGCATAAAAGCCTAGATAATTGGCAAAAATTTAAATATTGGCTCTTGTAAATGTAACTAACAAACGTTAGTTTTGTCTTATAAATTCAGGTATGGCAAAGTTTTTCGACATCCGCGTCGCAGAGGTGTATAAGGAAACCAAGGACACTTCCGTAGTTACTTTCGAGATCCCAGATGATCTTAAAGAGGCCTTTGCATTCACGCAAGGGCAGCACCTGACCTTAAGGGCAGTCATCAACGGCAAAGACGAGCGTCGTTCTTACAGCTTGTGTTCGAGTCCGCTAGATGGAATTTGGCGTGTAGCCGTTAAGCAGATACCAGGGGGTGTTTTTTCTACCTATGTCAACGAATCATTAAAGGCTGGTGATACGATCCAGCTGATGCCTCCTAGCGGTCGATTTTTTGTTCCCATAAGTGACACGCCCAAAAATTATATCGCTTTTGCAGCAGGAAGTGGGATCACACCTATTTTGTCTATCATAAAAACGCATTTGGCCCAAGAACCAGATAGCAGCTTTAAGTTGTTCTACTTGAACCGTACGGTCAAATCCATTATCTTTAAAGAAGAGATAGAAGCGCTTAAGAATCAATACTTTGATCGGTTTGAGATCTTTTACTTTTTAACCAGAGAGCGCAGAGATATACCCTTGTTCAACGGACGTTTTGACGAGGAGAAAATGCAAGCACTGACCAAAACATTTATCGATGTGCCCGATACGCATGGATGTTTTATTTGTGGGCCGCAGGAAATGATCTTTTTGATAAGAGATGCATTGCAAGACCAAGGCATGAACTTAGAAAACATCCATTATGAATTGTTTTACTCAGGAGACGCTCCGGCGCCTGCCGTAGAACTTAAAGAAGTACAGGAAGGAACAGAGGTCGTCATTATCGATGGTGGGAAGGAGTTCCACTTTGTCATGGGAGACGACCACGACAACATCCTGGATGCTGCATTAGCAGCAGGAGCAGACTTGCCTTACGCATGTAAAGGCGGAGTTTGCAGTACCTGTAAATGTAAAGTATTGCATGGCGATGTAGCCATGAAAATCAATTACGCTTTAGAGCCCGACGAAGTAGCGCAAGATTTTGTACTCAGCTGTCAAGCGGTTCCGCAAAGCGATAAAGTCACCGTCGATTTCGACGTATAAAAAACCGAAATTATGAGTGAAAAAGAAATCAAAAACCTAGAAGAGATCTTTGAGCAGCGCATTGCCAATGACGAAAAGATCGAACCTAAAGATTGGATGCCAGAGAAGTATCGCAAGACACATATTCGTCAGATCTCTCAGCACGCACATTCAGAAATTGTTGGGATGTTACCAGAAGGCAATTGGATCACCCGCGCCCCTTCCTTGAGACGCAAGGCTGCTTTGTTAGCAAAAGTTCAAGATGAAGCAGGCCACGGATTGTATCTATACAGTGCTTGTGAGACCTTAGGGATCAGTCGTGAAGAATTGTACGATCAACTTCACACCGGAAAGGCCAAATACTCCAGTATCTTCAACTACCCAACAGTAACCTGGGCAGATATAGGAGCCATTGGTTGGTTGGTAGACGGTGCTGCGATCATTAACCAAGTGCCGCTTTGTAACACCTCTTTTGGACCATACGCCAGAGCAATGGTTCGCGTTTGTAAAGAGGAGAGTTTCCACCAGCGTCAAGGGTACGAGATCATGCTCACCCTGTCTAAAGGAACTCCGGAGCAAAAGGCAATGGCACAAGATGCGCTCAACCGTTGGTGGTGGCCAAGTCTTATGATGTTCGGCCCTACAGATGCCGAGTCTGTGCATACCGAGCAATCCATGAAGTGGAAGCTCAAGCGTAAAACCAATGACGAATTGCGCCAGCAGTTCATAGACCAGACCGTGCCGCAAGCGGACTTGCTTGGATTAACTGTACCGGACCCAGATCTTAAATGGAACGAGGAGCGAGGTTCTTATGATTTTGGTGAGATCGATTGGGACGAATTCTGGCAGGTGGTAAAGGGTCACGGACCTTGTAATAAGGAGCGCATGAACACACGTGTTTCTGCCTGGGAAAACGGAGCTTGGGTACGCGATGCAGCTGTCGCCTATGCAGAGAAAAAAGAAAAAGCAAAATCAGAAGTGGCTCAGGCCAGCTAAATTGAAAGTTATGGAAAAAAAGAACTGGCCATTATGGGAAGTCTTTGTCCGATCCAAGAACGGATTGGAACACAGACATTTTGGTAGTTTACATGCTGCGGATGCCACGATGGCTTTAGAAAACGCTCGTGATGTTTACACGCGACGCAATGAGGGAGTGAGCATATGGGTTGTGGAGTCCAAACACATCACAGCCTCTAATCCGGAAAATCACGGCGAGCTGTTCGAACCAGCTCAAGATAAGGTTTACCGTCATCCTACCTTCTACAAGCTACCCGATGAGGTAAAACATATGTAATGGCAATGGAGAAACAATCTTTATACGCATACATGCTCACCTTGGGAGACAATGCGCTGATCTTAGGACAGCGACTGGGCGAACTTTGTGGGCACGGGCCAAGTTTGGAGACCGACATTGCGCTGACCAATATCGCCTTGGATCTACTTGGGCAAACCCGCAGTTGTTTTCAATATGCGGCTTCTCAGCTCGAGGGCAAATCAGAAGACGATGTCGCTTTTTCTCGCAAGGAAAACCAGTACACCAATGTTCTTTTGGTGGAGCAACCCAATACCGACTTTGCTTATGTGATCACACGCCAGTATTTCTTTGATGTGTATCATTTAATGCTGATGGAATGGTTAGCGGTTAATTCTGCCGACGAGACTATTAAAGCGATTGCCAATAAAGCGGTAAAGGAGGCTCGTTATCACCGCCGATTCTCTTCGGATTGGATGCTGCGCCTGGGCGACGGAACTTCAGAAAGTCATCAGCGTGTGGTTCAAGCTGTAGAAGACCTATGGCCTTATACCCAAGAGTTCTTTGTGCCTTCTGAGGCAGAAACCTTGGCCGCCCAAGCTGGAATAGGCCCTGAGCTCTCTTCTTTTAAAGAGCATTACTACAACGATGTAGTATCGCTATTGCAGAAAGCCACCATTGCTGTACCAGAGAATCCGTACTTCCAAAAAGGGGGTAAACAAGGAGTTCATACCGAACATATGGGCTACCTCTTGGCCGATCTGCAATACATGCAACGCACCTATCCAAACATGACCTGGTAAGATGACCATTAAACTGCATCCTAATATAGAGGCCGATCTGATCCCGATTCTGGAAACTGTTCCAGACCCGGAAATTCCCGTTTTAACGGTGCTAGACCTAGGTGTTGTAAGAGAAGCAGTGCGAACGCCCGAAGGCGTTCATATAAAACTCACTCCAACTTATACTGGCTGTCCTGCTATGGATGTCATTGGCGACGACCTAAAAGCGGCATTTGCCAAAGAGGGAATAGTTGCAACAGTAGAACTGATCTTAGCTCCTGCCTGGAGTACTGATTGGATCAGCGAAGCGGGTCGTGAAAAAATGCGCGACTATGGTATTGCACCTCCACTGAGTGAAACTGCAGACAAGGCTGCACTTTTGGGAGACCAGCGTTTGGTGCCTTGCACCAACTGTAAATCAACGAATACTAAAATGATCAGTCAATTCGGCTCCACAGCTTGCAAAGCACTATTTCAGTGTATGGATTGCCAAGAACCTTTTGACTATTTTAAATGTCTTAAATGAGCGATTTTATTCAAGCCCGACGGGCAGCAGATGTGCAGTACATCTACTTGAACAGACCGGAAGTCTTTAACAGTTTCAATCGAGAAATGGCTTTGGCCATGCAAGATGAACTTGACGCCGCTGCAGAAGATAGTAGTGTGCGAGCCGTAGTTATTACTGGAATCGGGAAGGCCTTTTGTGCCGGTCAAGACTTGAAAGAGGTCACCATACCAGAACTCAATCCAGGCTTTAAAAAGATCCTCGAAGAGCATTACAATCCCATCATCCAACGTATAAGAATTCTTGAAAAGCCAGTTATCGCTGCTGTAAATGGAGTGGCTGCTGGCGCAGGAGCCAATATTGCATTGGCTTGTGATCTCGTTGTGGCTGCAGAAGAGGCCAGCTTTATCCAGGCATTCAGTAAGATCGGATTGGTTCCAGACAGCGGAGGAACCTTTTTCTTGCCGCGATTGATTGGAATGCAACGAGCAACAGCCCTGATGTTTCTGGGCGACAAGGTCAGTGCAACGGAGGCTGAACAAATGGGTATGATCTATCAGGCAGTACCAGGTTCCACTTTAGAGGAAAGCGTGGCGCTATTGGCAGAAAAATTAGCGGCTATGCCTACCCAGGCTCTAGCGCGTACTAAGATGTTGCTCAATGCATCTTACAACAGTTCTTTAGAAGGACAATTGCATATGGAATCTGAACAACAGATCGCTGCCGCTCAGAGCTTGGACTACGCAGAAGGGGTAGCGGCCTTTATAGAGAAAAGAAAACCCAATTTTATAGGACGATAATATGATACATCGGGTAGGGATTATAGGAGCCGGAACCATGGGGAGTGGCATTGCACAAGTTGCTGCCACAGCGGGTTGTGAGGTTGTACTTTGCGATCTGAACCAAGAAGTCTTGGACCGCTCCGCAGCAAAACTTGAACAAGTTCTGAGCCGTTTGGTGGTAAAAGGCCGAATCGAATCCGAAGAGAAGAAAAGAATCCAAGCTTTGATCAGCTATTCCACATCCTTAGGAGACCTGGGTGGGTCCAATCTGGTTATCGAAGCTATCGTAGAGTCCCTAGAGATCAAGACCAAGCTGTTTCAGCAATTAGAACCGCTGCTCGGAGACGATTGTATCATAGCCACCAATACCTCATCTTTATCTGTAGCGGCTATAGCTGCGTCTTTACAAAAACCGGAACGCTGTTTGGGAATTCACTTTTTCAATCCAGCTCCGCTGATGAAATTGGTGGAGGTCATTCCGGCAGTACAAACCACCAATCACAATACTGATCTAGTTGTCCAAACCATTAAGGATTGGGGTAAGGTGGTTGCCTTAGCCAAGGACACTCCAGGATTCATAGTAAATCGTGTGGCCAGACCTTTCTATGGCGAGGCGCTGCGGATATTGGAAGAAGGAATTGCCGATGTCCCAACCATCGATTGGGCATTGAAGAGCAAGGGAGGTTTTCGTATGGGGCCTTTTGAGCTAATGGATTTTATTGGCAACGATGTTAACTACACCGTAACCGAAACTGTTTTTAAGGCTTTCTATTACGACCCGCGCTACAAACCTTCTTTTACGCAAAAGCGCTTGAGCGAAGCCGGTTATTTAGGAAGAAAGTCGGGTAGAGGTTATTACAATTATGCCGAGGGAGCTGTAAATCCAGAACCTCAGACAGATGATGCCTTGGCAACAAAAATATTGAACCGTGTTTTGGTGATGTTGATCAATGAGGCTGCGGATGCTTTATATCTAAACATTGCCAGCGCTGAAGATATTGATCTGGCCATGACCAAGGGTGTAAATTACCCCAAAGGGCTTTTAGCTTGGGCAGACGAATTCGGTATAGCCAATTGCGTGGATCAATTAGATGCACTTTACGATACCTATCGTGAAGATCGCTACAGAACATCGCCGATACTTAGAAAAATGGCCGAGGCCAATCAAACCTTCTTTTAATGCAGGGCGAGAAGATTCCATACAAAATGCTTTCACTAGATCCTTTTAGCCAATGGCTGGGGATAGAGATCTTGCATTGTGAAGTTGGTCGGGTTCGATTAGGCCTAAAGGTAAGACCAGAGATGCTAAACAGTATGGGTTTTGCCCATGGCGGGATTACGTACGCTTTGGCGGATACTGCTTTTGGTTTTACCAGTAATACCCACGGTAAATATGCCGTGTCCATAGAAACCTCCATTAATCATATAGAAGCATTGAACGAAGGCGATTATTTGGTGGCCGAATGCACCTTGGACCACACCAAGAATAAAGTGGGTTTTAATATCGTGGAGATACACCGCGGAGACGAATTAGTAGCGCTGTTCAAAGGCGTGGTTTACAGAACATCAAAAGATTGGGAAGAATGAAAAAATTAGCAGTCCTACTATTTATTATAAGCCCTTTGTTCGTCTTTGGACAAGAGGATAGTAATCCACCAAACGAATTGGGAGCTATTGCTGTGAACTTTGAGGTAGACGAGGATTACTTTCCTATAAAAACCCCTGATGGGCAAGCTTTTTACAGCGAGGATTACAAAGCAGCTATTATGGGACAATTACTCCCGATCTCCTTTGAGCAAATGGAACTGGAATACAACACAGGCTCGCTTGAACAAGGTGGAGAGGTTGTAGAAAAAGATATTCTCACACTAGATGGAAAGCGTTTTTTGTTTGTTAAAATGATACTTAAGGATAAAGGGGACACCTATTTAACTATGTATGCACGCCAGAATGACGATTCCACCAGCATTTTGGTTTCAGGATTCTACGGTCCTGGACATGATGCTGAAAAAATGGATGCTTACACAAAAACAGCGGCATTGAGTGCTGCGGTAAAAGAATAATATGAAGGAAGCCTATATCATAGACGGAGTCAGAACTCCCATTGGAAATTACAAGGGAACTTTAAGCGCGGTGCGTACCGATGATTTGGGAGCCCACGTTATCCGGGAATTAACGGCGCGTCATCCAGAAATTCCCCTCGATGCTTATGATGACGTGATCATGGGTTGTGCCAATCAGGCCGGAGAGGATAATAGAAACGTGGCGCGTATGGCATTACTTTTAGCTGGTTTGCCTTTCACTGTTCCGGGGGAGACCATCAATCGCTTGTGCAGCAGTGGTCTTTCTGCAATTGTTCAGGCCAATCGTGCCATTAAAGCTGGAGATGGAGATCTTTTCATCTCTGGAGGTGTAGAGAACATGACCCGCGGCCCATATGTAATTGCGAAGCCTACTTCTGCTTTTGGGAATGATGCTAAAATGTACGATTCCAGCTTCGGTTGGCGATTCGTAAATCACAAGATGCACGAACTTTACGGCACTGACGGCATGGGAAATACCGCAGAGAACCTTGTGGCTAAGTACAACATTTCCCGTGAGGATCAAGATGCCTTTGCTTATTGGAGCCAAATGAAAGCTGCAGCAGCTCGCGAGAGCGGTAGACTTGGTATGGAGATCGTGGATGTGGTGATTCCGCAGCGCAAAAAAGACGATATCATCTTTTCGCAAGACGAATTCATAAAACCAACTACTTCTAAAGAAATACTAGCCAAATTACGTCCGGCATTCAAGTCAGACGGTAGTGTAACGGCCGGAAACTCTTCTGGTCTGAACGATGGAGCAGCAGCAACCATTGTCGCTTCAGAAGAAGCCGTGAAACAATATGGCCTTAAACCGCTGGCTAGAATTGTGAGTTCGGCAGTGGTAGGGGTAGAACCTCGAATCATGGGTATAGGCCCGGTAGAGGCAACCTACAAAGCACTCCAGAAAGCCAATTTGAGCCTAGAAGATATGGATGTCATTGAGCTCAATGAAGCCTTTGCTTCCCAAGCTTTGGCCTGTATTAGACAGTGGGGCTTGGCCGATGACGACCCAAGAATTAACCCGAACGGAGGTTCTATAGCTATCGGGCATCCGTTAGGAGTTACGGGAACGCGAATCGCTTATTCCGCAGCATTGGAATTGCAACAAACGGATAAACGCTATGCGCTTATTACCATGTGTGTTGGTGTGGGACAAGGATATGCGGCCATCATAGAAAATGTAAACCTTTAGGTCAGATGAAAGTAGTAGTCATAGGAGGAAACGGAACCATAGGTAACCATGTAGTTGCTGCGCTTAAGCAAGAACATGAGGTGGTTGTTGTAGGTCGAAACTCTGGCGATATTCAGGTGGATATGGCAAACGAGGCCGACTTGATCCGTCTCTTTAAAACTACAGGAACTGTAGATGCTGTTGTGGTAACTGCCGGAGATGCTAAATGGGACAAGTTTGACAACTTAAGCGAAGACGACTTCTACATAGGTATAAACAGCAAACTTATGGGGCAGGTCAATGTGGTTCGCATTGCCAAAGACTATTTGAGCCAGGGAGGCTCCATTACCTTATCTACAGGTATTCTAGCGGACGATCCTGTGGATATGACTACTTCCGCAGCCATGGTCAATGGTGCTATTCACAGTTTTGTAAAGGCTGTAGTTCTTGAATTGGACGCGGTGCGTGTCAATGTGGTATGTGCCGGTCTGGTAGAAGATGCCTACGAAAAATATAAAGACTATTTCCCCGGACACGATCCGGTGTCTATGGCTAAAGTCACGAACGCTTATCTAAAGAGTGTTCTCGGAAAGATCAACGGACAAATAATACGCGTAAACGCATAAAAGAGCAGTATGAATAAGACCCAACATTATGTTTTAGGATCCTGGATGGACGGGGCCGGAGACGGTAACCCAATTGCCGATTCAGTTACCGGAGAAATTTTTACTGCAGTTTCTGTAGAAGGTCTTGCGGTGCCAGATATTCTTCAATACGGCCGTGATAAAGGTGATGTGCTTAGAAAGATGACCTTTCAAGAGCGCGGGAATATGCTCAAGAAGCTCGCTTTGCATCTAACTAAAAAGAAAGAAGCCTTTTATGAGCTCAGTTACAGAACTGGAGCCACGCGCATTGACAGTTGGATCGATATAGAAGGCGGATTCGGAAACCTCTTTGCCAATGCATCCTTGCGTAAGCTATTCCCGAACCAACCGTACCACGTAGAAGGAGATCCTATTGACCTTTCTCGCGGCGGACGTTTTATGGCCCATCACATCATGGTGCCACGACAAGGAGTTGCTGTTCATATCAACGCCTTCAACTTCCCGGTTTGGGGCATGCTAGAGAAATGCGCCGTAAACTGGATGGCCGGAATGCCCGCTGTAGTCTTGCCTGCGCCGCAAACCGCCTATTTAGCAGAAGCTGTAGTACGTGAGATAATCGCCTCAGGAATTTTGCCTGAAGGAAGTTTACAACTCATCAGCGGTACAGCCAAGAACATTTTAGATACCGTACAATCTCAAGATGTGGTGACCTTTACGGGTTCTGCCAGTACTGGTCGTTTGTTAAAGAACCATCCGCAGCTACTTGCAGAATCTGTGCCTTTTACTATGGAGGCTGATTCCTTGAACGCTTCTATCTTAGGAGCTGATGCGGTTCTGGGTACTCCAGAATTCGATCTCTTCATCAAAGAGGTTCGCAAGGAAATGACCGTAAAATGTGGTCAAAAATGTACCGCGATCAGAAGGATCATAGTTCCGGAGCCTTTAATAGAAGATGTGCAGATCGCTCTAGGCAAAGCATTAGACAAGGTGACTGTTGGTGATCCACGCCTTAAAGAAGTGCGCATGGGTGCCTTGGTAAGCACGCAGCAACGTGATGCTGTAAAAGAACAAGTAAGCAAGATCGCCGAAACCGCCAGCTTGGTATATGGTGATCTTGAAACTGTCAATACTACTGGAGCTGATGCAGCTGCTGGAGCATTTATATCGCCCATCCTTTTGCGTGAGGATGATCCATTTAAAAATCAAGCGGCACACGTTACAGAAGCCTTTGGTCCTGTAAGTACGCTGATGCCGTATAAAGATCTGGACGAAGCCATTACCTTGGCTCGTATGGGTAAAGGTTCTTTGGTGAGTTCCATTGTTACCCATGACGATAGTGTTGCCAGAGATTATGTAGTAGGTGCAGCAAGCCACCACGGACGTATTTTGGTGCTCAACAGAGAGAATGCCAAAGAAAGTACTGGTCACGGTTCTCCGCTGCCAAACCTTATCCACGGGGGTCCGGGTAGAGCAGGAGGTGGTGAAGAAATGGGTGGCATGCGCGGTGTAAAGCATTATTTGCAGCGCTGTGCGGTGCAAGGTTCACCAACTACGCTAACTGAGGTAACCGGGATCTATCAGCCTAAAGGTGCCTATAAAGAAATTGACAAGCATCCTTTTGCTTACCATTGGGAAGATATCGAGCCGGGCATGTCTTTAAAGACGCACAAGCGTACCATTACCGATGGTGACATTGTGAATTTTGCCAACCTAACTTGGGATCATTTCTATGCGCATACGGATATTACTTCTTTAGATGGATCCATCTTTGAAAAGCGCACGGCACACGGGTATTTCATCTTGGCTGCCGCAGCAGGTTTGTTTGTCTATCCGAACAAAGGACCAGTAGCTGCAAACTACGGTTTAGAGGAATGCCGCTTTTTACGACCTATTTATCACAACGATACCGTTTATGTACGCCTGACCTGTAAGCAGAAGATCGACAGAGATTCTCGTGGTAAGGAATTGCCAAGCGGAATTGTAAAATGGTACGTGGAAGTTTTTGATACTGCGGATGAGTTAGTGGCCATTGCGACCATCTTGACCATGGTACAAAAGAAGCAGACGGTCTTTACAGAAATGACCGATAGCAGCATAAAAAGTTGCTTGAACAGACTTCAGGCCAACGATAAACCCGCTTGGGGAACCATGTCAGCTCAGGCTATGGTAGAACACTTGGAGTATACCTACCGCATTGCCAGCGGAGAGATCCAAGATTTTGAGATCGCCACGCCAGAAAAGATATTAGAAAAGGTCAATGAGACCTTATACAACTACAAGAAAATGCCTAGGGAATACGATTTTCCATTGGCTGCGCAGTCAAAGATCAATGAGCATTTGCATGCTGATCTAGAAACTGCAAAAATTAAAATGCTAGAAGCGCGCGAGGCGTATCTGCAGTTCTTTAATGAGAACCCAGACGCCATTACCAACAATGTTGTTTTTGGACCCCTAAACAAGTTTGAATGGTACTTACTGGAGCGCAAGCATTTGAATCATCATTTTGAACAATTTAATTTATTGTAGAAATTAAATTGTTCAAACTTCCCACGAAGGTGGGAATCTAAAACTTGAGTATGAAACACTGCGTTTACATGATTTCAAATAAAAAAGATGGTGTTTTATATGTCGGAAAAACTAAAAGACTGAAACAACGGATATATCAACATAAGAGCAAAGCGCATCCAAATACATTTTCTGCGAGATATAATTTGGATAAGCTGATGTATTTCGAGGAGTTTCAGAGTCACGAGGATGCTCTTCTTCGAGAGAGAAGAATAAAGAAATGGAAGAGAGCATGGAAAATAGAATTAATCGAGAAATCTAATCCTAATTGGAGGGATTTGTACGAAGAAATATAATTAGAGATTAACCTTAAAAAGACACCCGATGTTTCGGGTGATAAATATGACGGCACCCTACGTTAAAACGAATATAGATGACGGGATAGAAACCATTGAATTCTTTCATCCCGCGCACAACAGCTTACCGGGAGACATCTTGGCGCAACTTGCCGATGCTATTACTGCTGCTGGTGAAAATGAGGCTGTAAAAGTGATCATTTTAAAAAGCGGTGGCGATCGCACTTTCTGCGCAGGCGCCAGTTTTAAAGAACTCATCGCTATAGACGATGCTCAAACCGGGCAGGTGTTCTTTTCCGGGTTTGCCAATGTGATCAACGCCATGCGCAAATGTCCAAAGTTTATCATTGGTCGTGTGCAAGGAAAGACCGTTGGAGGCGGAGTTGGATTGGCTTCGGCTACTGATTACTGTATGGCGACCAAATTTGCAGCCATTAAACTCAGTGAACTCAACGTTGGGATCGGGCCCTTTGTAGTTGGGCCTGCTGTACAGCGCAAGCTTGGTTTAAGCGGCATGTCGCAGATCGCTATAGATGCCAATACTTTCTATCCTGCAGAATGGGCGAGACAAAAAGGATTGTTTACCCAGGTTTACGATTCTACAGAAGAATTGGACGAGGCTGTCAATGGTTTTGCCAAGCAGCTCTGCGGATACAATCCAGAAGCCATGCGTGAAATGAAGCAAATGTTCTGGCAAGGAACTGAGCATTGGGACGAGCTCTTGGCCCAGCGAGCTGCCATTAGCGGACGCTTGGTATTGAGTGAATTCACCAAAGAAACTTTGAAACGATTTAAGTAGTGATCTATTCCTTTAAAGGACATATCCCAGTAGTGCACCGCAGCAGTTTTGTGCATCCTTTGGCGGCAGTGACCGGCAATGTGATCATTGGTAAAGACTGTTATATAGGGCCAGGAGCTGCTATTCGCGGCGATTGGGGTGAGATCGTTTTAGAGGATGGAGTCAATGTGCAGGAGAACTGCACCGTACATATGTTTCCGGGCAAGAGTATTACGCTGGCTGCCGGAGCCCATGTGGGCCACGGAGCAGTAATTCACGGGGCTAATTTGGGTCGTAATTGTCTTATTGGGATGAACTCGGTGATCATGGATGATGCGGTCATCGGTGATGAATCCATAGTCGGAGCCATGAGTTTTGTCAAGGCAGAAACGGTGATCCCAAGACGCAGTTTGGTGGTCGGAAATCCGGCTAAAGTGATCAAAGAGGTCAGTGACGAGATGATCGCTTGGAAGACTGCAGGGACCAAACTCTATCAGCAGTTGCCGGCAGACTGTCACGAATCCCTCAAAGAAGTAGAACCACTAACAGAGATTCCAGAGAACAGGCCTGAACAAGAAGATTTTTATAAAACACTAGCGAGTTTTAAACGCAATAATTCATGAAGAAACACACCTTGACTTTACCGAGAATGGGAGAATCCATTACAGAAGGTACCCTGCTGAACTGGTTGGTAGGAGAAGGGGAGACCTTTGCAGAAGGAGATATCCTCTGTGAAGTGGCTACAGACAAGGTAGACAATGAAGTTCCTGCACCTGCTGCCGGAACTCTTATAAAGCATTTGGCTGCGACCAAAGAAGTTGTTGCCGTTGGGGCGCCTTTGGCAGAATTGGAACTCAGTGATGAAGTTGTGGTAAAAGCTGAGGCCCCAAAAACTGCTGCTCCAACATCCGCAGTACCAAAAACATCAATACCTAAGAAAAAGACAGCTACGGGCTATACGGTCAACGAGAATATCTTTGTGAGTCCGCTCATTGAGGCCATTGCTCGGGAGCATCATATAAGCTTTGAAGAACTGGCTCGGATCCCAGCTACAGGGAATGAGGGTCGCCTGAGAAAGAGTGACGTTATGCAATACATTGCAGACGGGCGTCCGTATCAGTTCGTGCAACCCGCAAGCGATTCTGGCTTTAAGGTGCCCGATCTGAAGTTTGACAAAGGTACAGGAGAACGCGTACCTATGGACCGTATGCGCCAAATGATCGCAGATCATATGGTGTTCTCCAAGCACACTTCGCCTCACGTAACAGCCTATGTGGAAGCCGACCTTACTGCCATGAGTACCTGGCGCAAGGCAAATAAAACGGCTTTTATGGATAAGCATGGGCAGAAGCTGACCTTCACGCCATTGTTTATTCAAGCCATTGCAAAAGCGATTCAAGATTTCCCGAACATCAACAGTTCGCTAGACGGCGAAGACATCATTATTAAAGATCATATCAATATTGGGATGGCGACTGCATTACCCAGTGGTAATTTGATCGTACCTGTCGTAAAAGATGCTGATAAATTGAACTTGGCGGAATTGGCTGCGGAGACTAACCGTTTGGCCCTCGCTGCTCGCGAAGGCAATCTCAAAGCAGATGATACCCAAGGAAGCACCTTTACCATAAGTAATGTAGGGACTTTTGGAAGTCTAATGGGAACGCCGATCATCAATCAGCCAGAGGCCGCGATCCTAGCAACGGGAATCATTAAAAAACGCGCTGAGGTGATCGAGTATCCGGAAGGCGATAAGATCGAGATCCGTGAAATGATGTATCTCTCCCTCTCCTTTGACCATCGTATCGTAGATGGTTTCTTGGCAGGATCTTTCTTAAGAAGAATAGCCGATTATATGGAACAATTTGATTCCAACAAAACGATTTAAGACCATGGAAACTACTATGCAAAACATAAAAATTCAAACGGTAGCCGAGTCTCGAGCCACTGCTGTTGATTTTGACAATATCCCATTGGGACGCACCTTTACCGATCATATGTTCATTTGTCAATATGAGGATGGACAATGGCAAGACCCAGAAATTCGCCCATTGGAACTTATTCCAACGCATCCGGCTGCTATGGCCTTGCATTATGGTCAAGCTATTTTTGAAGGCATGAAGGCGACGGTGGATGCTTCTGGGAACCCTATGCTTTTTAGAGCTTATGACAATGCTGCACGCCTCAACTTTAGTGCTGCGCGTATGGGCATGCCTGATTTTCCTGAGGAACTTTTCGTAGAAGGCTTAAAGCAATTGGTAGCCTTGGAACGCAGTTGGATTCCTCCTCAAGAAGGTAGCGCTCTGTACTTGCGTCCGTTTATGTATGCCGATGAGCCATTTATTGGGATGCGTGCTGCGACCTCTTATAAGTTTATCATTATCGCCTCGCCGGCAGGACCGTTCTTTAGCAAGCGTATCCGTTTATATGCAGAGAATCAATACATCCGTGCTGCTCAAGGTGGAACAGGAGAAGCTAAAGCGGCAGGAAACTACGCGGCTGCCATTCGCCCTACTGAATTGGCCAAAGCCAAAGGTTATGACCAGGTGTTGTGGTTAGATGCAGAGCATCACGAATATATTCAGGAAGTGGGAACCATGAATATCTTTTTTAAGATTGATGGGCATTTTGTAACACCTACACTAGACGGTGCCGTGCTTGACGGAATCACTAGACGTTCTGTGATGACGCTCTTGGAAGATGCTGGGTACAAGGTGGAGCAAAGACGCATCAGTATTAAAGAATTGGCCAAAGCTGCTGCAGAAGGACGCTTAGAAGAAGCCTTCGGAACAGGAACAGCAGTGGGTATTGCCTATATAGAAGCCATTGGTTGGGGAGATGAGGTGATCCCATTAGGTGACAGTAGCCCAGTGGCAGAACAGATCAATGCCACCTTAAACGGAATTAAAACAGGTCGTTTAGAAGATGAGCACAACTGGATGCTCACGGTTTAGTTTCCGCAGCTATGAATAAAGAACTTTTACAAAAGGCGTTTGCCAATGTGGCCACAGCTAAGGCTATGACCGAACTCTATGAGGAGAACTTTAAAGAGGTCTCTAAATATGTACATGCAACCTCGCGTGGACATGAGGTAATTCAGACTGCTGTGGGCCTGCAATTGAAACCGCAGGATTATATGTTTCCCTACTACCGAGACGACTCAATGTTACTCGCCATTGGGATGCAGCCTTATGAGTTGATGCTTCAGGTTTTGGCCAAAAAAGACGATCCTTTCTCCGGCGGAAGAACCTATTATTCGCATCCGAGTCTGCGCGATGACGACAAACCCAAGATCCCGCATCAAAGTTCTGCTACTGGAATGCAAGCCATCCCGGCAACAGGAGTTGCTATGGGCTTTTGGTATAAGGAAAGTGTGGGGCTTCAGGATGATTCTGTAGAAGCTCCTGTAGTAGTTTGTTCCTTGGGAGACGCATCAGTTACCGAAGGAGAGATCGCAGAAGCATTTCAAATGGCTGCTTTAAAGCAGTTGCCGATCTTGTATTTGGTACAGGATAACGGCTGGGATATCAGTGCCAATGCTGCGGAGACTAGAGCGCAGAACGCCTATGAATACGCAGCCGGATTTCACGGTTTAGACGCAGTAACTATAGACGGAACGGATTTTGCCGAGAGTTATTCCCAATTAGAAGAGATCATTGCAACCATTCGTAAAGAGCGCAGACCGTTTTTGGTTCATGCAAAGGTGCCTCTTTTGAATCACCATACCTCTGGAGTGCGTATGGAGTGGTATCGAGATGATCTGGAGGAGGCGCGCAGTCGTGATCCCTATCCGAAGATCAAAAAATTATTGAGCGATAATGGTTTTTCTGCGGAGCAGATCAGCGCCATTGAATCCGAAGTAAAAGAAAAAGTAGCTGCGGACTATGTCAAGGCCAAGGCAGCAGAAGATCCTAAACCCGAAGATCTGTTTACCCACGATTTTGCACCAACTCCTGTTACTGAGGAGCAAGGAGATCGCAGCCCAGAAGGAGCAGAGCAAGTAGTTATGGTAGACTGTGCGCTTTTTGCCATAGAAGAACTCATGGCGCAAAACAAGGAATGTCTGCTTTATGGGCAAGATGTGGGAGCGCGCTTGGGAGGTGTGTTTAGAGAAGCCGCGACTTTAGCGCAGAAGTTTGGAGACAATCGCGTTTTCAATACCCCTATTCAAGAGGCTTTTATTGTGGGGTCTACGGTGGGGATGAGCGCTGTGGGGCTAAAACCAATTGTGGAGGTTCAGTTTGCCGATTATATCTGGCCAGGACTCAATCAGTTGTTTACCGAGGTGAGTCGCAGTTGTTATTTGAGTAATGGCAAGTGGCCAGTTTCGATGATCTTGCGTGTGCCTATCGGAGCATATGGAAGTGGCGGACCGTATCACAGTTCATCTGTAGAAAGCGTGGTGACCAATATTAGAGGGTTAAAGATCGCTTATCCGAGTAATGGCGCCGATCTAAAAGGATTGCTCAAAGCGGCCTATCACGATCCGAACCCTGTGGTGATCTTTGAACATAAAGGCTTGTATTGGAGCAAGGTGCCTGGTACCAAAGGAGCGACCTCCTTGGAGCCTGCAGAAGATTATATTTTACCTTTCGGGAAAGCTTGGGTCCTCAATGAGATCTGGAAGCAAGAGCAAGAAGAAACCTTGAGCATCATTACCTATGGTATGGGTGTGCATTGGGCTATGAATGCTGCTGAGGAGTTGGGAATGAAAGATCGCATAGAGATCGTCGACCTGAGAACCTTACATCCTTTAGACTACGAAACAGTTTTTGCTTCTGTCAATAAATGTGGTAAATGTTTGGTAGTAACGGAAGAACCGTCAGAGAACAGTTTTGCCAGAGCTTTGGCAGGAAGAATACAGGAAGAATGCTTTACGGCTCTAGATGGTCCGGTAATGGTCATAGGAAGCGAAAACATGCCGGCTATTCCGCTCAACAGTACCTTGGAACAGACCATGATCCCATCCACAGAGAAAGTAAAAGCCAAGATCAAAACCCTTTTGGAATATTAGCAACTGATAGGTTTATAGAACAAAAAAGGCGATCGTTGTGATCGCCTTTTGTATTTGTGCTTTTATTATTTTGGCTCCGGAGGGAACTCTTCAAGGATCTTAGCAACGATCTCTTGAATACGAGCAATTTTTCGCTCCACACTCAGGTGAGAGATATTGGCTGTACCTAATCCTTGCCAAACCAGTTCATTGGTCGTGGTGTCTATCAAGTCAATATACAAAGTGCCTTCTGTACGGCTAGAAACTGTATTGCCAAAGCCGCCGCCCCACCACCATGGGTTCCAACCCCAGCCCCAGCCAAAGTTGTTGTTGTAAACGTCTACGCGTTCCCGTTCTTTAGTAAAAATGCTGATAAGCAGATCCGGGTTTTCGCTTTTGATCATGCCTTTGGCAGTCAATTCGGCATCGATAGCTCTAAGAATTCGCTTTTTGTCCAGATCTGAGATCTGTGCTTTATCAACGCCAGGTTTAAAGAAGGCGAATGATCTGTAATTGTCAAAACTGGCTGTTGTATCATAGTCGGACACCACGCGTACGGAGGTGCAAGAGCTCATCACAAGCAGTACTAAAGCAGCCAAGGGTAAGAATTTTCTAATTTGCATAGCACTATGGTTTAAATAAAGAATCGTCAACGATATTCGGAAGCGTTACTTTGAGTTTTGGCTCTCTGGCCATCTCTGCTTTAATTGCAAATAGAGCTTCCTCGTTGCGCGCCCAACTGCGTCTTGCAATTCCGTTATTTACATCCCAGAAAAGCATCTGTCTCAGACGGGTATGCGCTTCTTTAGAACCATCAAGAACCATACCAAATCCGCCGTTAATAACCTCTCCCCAGCCAACTCCACCACCGTTGTGAATGCTCACCCAGGTAGCACCTCTAAAGCTGTCTCCAATTACATTGTGAATAGCCATATCTGCCGTAAAGCTACTTCCGTCATAAATGTTCGAGGTCTCTCGATAGGGAGAATCGGTGCCAGAAACATCGTGATGATCTCTTCCAAGAATAACTGGACCGAGTTCGCCATTGGCGATGGCTTTGTTAAAAGCTTCTGCTATTGCGATACGCCCTTGAGAGTCGGCATAGAGGATTCGTGCTTGAGAACCCACTACCAGTTTGTTCTCTTGAGCCCCTCTGATCCACTGGATATTGTCTGCCATTTGCTGGCGGATCTCCTCAGGCGCATTTTCCATTAGTCCTTCTAGTACTTCTAGAGCCAAAGCGTCTGTTTTAGCAAGGTCGTCTGGGTCGCCGCTGGCACATACCCAACGGAAGGGTCCAAAGCCATAATCAAAACACATAGGGCCCATTATATCCTGTACATAACTCGGATAAATGAATTCACGTGCCGGATTTTCGGTATCTAAGATAGCCGCACCGGCTCTAGAGGCTTCCAATAGAAAAGCGTTGCCGTAGTCAAAGAAATAGGTGCCTCTTGCTGTGTGTTTGTTTATGGCAGCAGCATGTCGCTTAAGGCTTTGTTGCACCTGTGCCTTGAATTTGTCTGGCTGCTCTGCCATCATGGTGTTAGCAGCTTCAAAAGAAAGTCCAACAGGGTAATAACCTCCTGCCCAAGGATTGTGCAGTGAGGTCTGATCGCTCCCCAGATCTACTTGTATTCCGTCGGCATCAAATCGTTCCCAAACTTCAACTACATTACCGGCATAGGCAATAGAGACTGTTTCTTTTGCTGCTTTTGCAGCTTTTACGCGTTCGCTTAAAACATCCAGATCACTGATCACTTCGTCAACCCATCCTTGGCTATGGCGAGTATGGATCGCTTTCGGATTGACTTCCGCACAAACAGTAACGCAACCGGCTATATTTCCTGCCTTGGGTTGGGCTCCACTCATACCTCCAAGTCCAGAAGTTAAAAAGAGCCCACCTTTGGGGGTCTTGCCAATTTTACGGAATCCGTTAAGCACCGTAATGGTAGTTCCGTGCACAATTCCTTGCGGCCCGATATACATATAACTACCCGCAGTCATTTGTCCGTATTGGGTAACCCCTAAGGCGTTGAATCGTTCCCAATCGTCCGGTTTGGAATAATTCGGAATCATCATACCATTGGTAACTACCACGCGGGGAGCATTCTCATGCGAAGGGAAAAGGCCCATTGGGTGTCCGGAATACATAACCAGCGTTTGCTCGTCGGTCATTTGGGCCAAATACTGCATAGTGAGTAGGTACTGTGCCCAGTTTTGAAAAACCCCACCATTACCTCCGTAGGTAATAAGTTCATGCGGATGCTGTGCTACGGCTGGGTCCAAATTATTTTGGATCATCAGCATAATGGAGCGCGCTTGCAAAGAATTACCAGGGTACTCATCTACAGCTCTTGCGTGCATGGTGTAGTCTGGTCGGAATCGGTACATATAAATGCGGCCGTAGGTTTCCAATTCTTCTCTGAACTCTGGTAGTAATACTTCGTGATGCTTCGGATCAAAATAACGAAGCGCATTTCTCAAGGCTAATTCTTGCTCGTAAGCACTTAAAATGGCCTTGCGTTTTGGCGCGTGATTTACAGCCGGGTCATAAGGCTTTAGCGGAGGTAATTTATCTGGGATGCCCTGAAGTATTGCTTCTTTAAAACTCATGAGTTGCGTTTGGATTGGGAGTTGGTCTTTTTGTCGTAGCCGTAAGGGCAATGCCTGCAGCCACTTTCACAGCAATAACCTCGCTTTAAATGGTATTGCTCGGTAAAACATTTATAGCCTTCCGGAGTTAGATAATAATCGCCGGGTTCCAATGGGATTCTTTTTCCGAATGTGCTCATAGTGCAAAAATACTATTTTCTTACCTTGAGCGCATGATAGTGCTGGTAAATAGACACCTCTTGCCAAAAGGTACCTACGGAATGACCTTATGGCCATTTATCTTATTGCGCAGCGAACAATTGAAACGCGATGCCGTATTGATGAATCACGAAAGGATCCATTTAAGACAGCAGCTGCAGATGCTCATCTTACCTTTTTATCTGTGGTATATCACTGAGTTTTTCTTTCGATGGCTGCAGCATGGAAACAGAAAAAAGGCCTACAGCAATCTGTCAATGGAACGAGAGGCTTACGCCAATGATACTGACTTGGATTATCTGCAGACCTTTCGGTTCTGGGCATTTTTAAGGTATTTATAAATGCGCCGTGGCTGGGGGTGAAGGTCTTACTGCGGATTGTAACAACAGCGCAACCTTACCACTGACGCACATTATACAACTATAGCGCTCCCGAGATGTTGGTAACAAACCAACGGGAATCTACAGCACTGTAAATAAGGGTCACGGTAGCGAATTGCCCTTCCAATACTAAATCATCGGCTCCAGGGCAAAGAATTCGCTGGTCGGGGGTGGACGCGGTGTTATGTCTTATGGTCATGATCTCCTCCGTTGTGTTGATCAAGGTGATCATTTGACCATCGGCACTCTCTACCGGCATTAAACCAGAAACTTTAAAGCTGTTCGTAGGACCTTCAATTCGGTATACAGACAGGGGGGAATCTCCAAGGTCAATATTGTTGTTATTGCCATTGGTCATCGATAAAGTACCGGCGCGCAGCGAGAGCGAACCATTAACGTCTAAGGTAGTTGTGGGATCAGTAGTGTTAATTCCCACTTGTCCGTAAGCAGCGACGCTGAACATGCTTATCAGAACAATCTGAATAAATAGTGTAGTTTTCATAGGTATAAAAAATTTTGTGAGCTGGGTTTCACAAGATTATTTGAAGCAAAACTACCTGAGAAGCAGCATTTTGTAGGACGATTTTAGATAGATGGTAAATTGTTGTCGGTGAATGGTGTATTTTCGTTCGGTAAATGATATGTCAGCTGTAGGAACACAAATAACACCCTTAAAAAGCTTTGAGAACGGTTGCCAATTGGACTTGCTTCGCGAGGATCTAATAGGAGGAGCCGTGCAGGGTAATAAGTACAGAAAGCTCTATTACAATCTCCTAGAAGCAAAGCGCGTAGAGGCCAAAACCCTCTTAACTTTTGGCGGAGCATATAGCAATCATATTGCGGCAGTTGCGGCTGCTGCTCAGCAGTTTGGTTTCAAGGCAATAGGATACATCCGAGGCGATGAGCTGGCGACTAAATGGAAGAATAACCCATCTTTGTTTCAAGCTGCTCAGCGCGGAATGGAGTTTCGTTTTATTTCTAGAAGTGACTATCGCCAGCGCAATGAGGCCGAGTTTTTAGAGCAGCTTCAAAGTGAATATCCGCAGGCTTACATCATTCCAGAAGGCGGAACAAATGCTCTTGCCCTAAAGGGATGCGCAGAGATTTTGGGAGCACATACCGCTGTATACGATTATATCTGTGTTCCTGTTGGTACAGGAGGAACAATAGCCGGAATGAGTCATTCTGCCCAGGCGCATCAGCACTTGATAGGTTTCTCCGCATTGCAAGGCGATTTTTTAAAGCGGGAGATTGCTAGATTGACTCCAGCAACCAACTGGTCGCTCAATGCCGATTTTGCCTTTGGTGGTTACGGGAAAATAAATGCAGCGCTGATCACGTTTATTAATCAGTTCAACAAAGAGTACGGAATTGCCCTAGATCCTGTCTATACCGGCAAAATGCTCTACGGTCTTTTTGCCCTGTTAAAAGCCTCGAAATTTCCTGAAAATTCTCGTATTTTAGCCGTGCATACCGGAGGCTTGCAAGGCATAGCAGGAATGCGACAAAAAATTGCCCAAAAAGGCCTTCCGCCGCTCGAAATCTAAGCTATGGTTATCCGCATATTTGCCTTACTATTTACCTTTGGATTGTTGCTGAGTTCTTGTGGTACAAAAAAGAAAACGACGCAAAGGCGTACTACTTCTAGAACCACCAAGACAGCCGATCCAAAGCCGAGAACAGACACTCAAACCACTACAAACTCTGGAACAACCGACCAGCAAGACCTTCCAGATACAACCAAAGCAACTCCAAAAGAACTCAGCTATCAAGAAGCTGTGGCCTGGTATATCGAAACCTTTAGCCAGGTAGCTATGGACGAGATGGTTCTTTACAAGATTCCGGCAAGTGTCACCATGGCGCAAGGAATTTTAGAATCCGGCGCAGGGAGGAGCGATCTTACCCAAAGAGCCAACAATCATTTCGGAATTAAATGTCATACCGAATGGACAGGTGAGCGCGTGTATCACGACGATGACGCCTTACAAGAGTGCTTTAGAAAATATATCGACGCCAAATATTCCTTTAGAGATCACTCCTTGTTCTTAACGCAGCGCAGGAGATACAGTGGTCTTTTTGACTTGGCCATAGACGATTACAAAGGCTGGGCACGCGGACTTAAAAAAGCGGGTTACGCTACAGATCCAAAATATCCCAATAAGCTCATCAGTATCATTGAGCGCTATGAGCTTTATAAGC
The DNA here is from genome assembly GCF_002163875.1 of Gilvibacter sp. SZ-19. Classification (GTDB taxonomy): domain Bacteria; phylum Bacteroidota; class Bacteroidia; order Flavobacteriales; family Flavobacteriaceae; genus Gilvibacter. Next base: position 2,002,835 of record NZ_CP019333.1, read on the forward strand.
TGGATGAGCAAGTATTGGACGGCGGAGCCGTTTCTCGCAGTTCAAACAGCGCTGTGGCAGCTACAACCTACGTTGTTAAAAAGGGAGATACTTTATACAGCATTGCTCGTAGACACAACTTAAGCGTAGACGTTTTAAAAGCCAAGAATGGCCTTACTTCTAATACGATCTCTATTGGACAAACACTAGATGTCGGATCTGAAAACTAAATTGTAATGATATACCAACGCAGTAGTGCCTTATTTGCAGAGGCCACGCAATATATTCCCGGAGGAGTTAACTCTCCGGTAAGAGCTTTTAATGCCGTGGGTGGCGATCCGATCTTTGTGAAACGGGCTCAAGGAGCCTATCTCTACGCTGAGGACGGAAACACGCTGATCGACTATATCAGTTCATGGGGTCCTATGATCCTTGGGCATGCTTATAAACCTGTTATTGACGCTATAAAAGAACGCGCAGACAAGGGTACTTCTTATGGTATGCCTACAGAGCTAGAAACGGAGATCGCGCGTTTGGCTGTAAAGATGGTCCCGGGTATCGATAAGATTCGCTTTGTGAATAGTGGAACCGAAGCTTGTATGAGTGCCATTAGACTCGCCCGTGGCTATACAGGAAGAGAAAAGATCATCAAGTTTGCGGGGTGTTATCACGGACATAGTGATTCCTTTTTGATCCAAGCAGGGAGTGGCGCTGTAACCTTTGGCAACCCTAATAGCCCAGGAGTTACTCAGGGGACAGCAAAAGATACTTTGCTGGCTCGTTATAACGATCTGCAACAAGTTAAAGACATTATTGCCGCCAATCCTGGAGAGATAGCGGCCATCATTTTAGAACCGGTAGCAGGAAACATGGGGTGTATTCTCCCTGCGGATGGATTTTTGGAACGATTGAGAAGTCTGTGTGATCAACACGAGATAGTTCTCATATTCGATGAGGTCATGACGGGATTCCGTTTGGCTGCAGGTGGCGTACAAGAGCTTATGGGAATACAGGCAGATCTAGTAACCTTTGGTAAAGTAATTGGTGGCGGTTTACCCGTTGGAGCTTTTGCGGGTCCAGCGCGTATAATGAGTCATTTGGCACCAGAAGGACCTGTTTATCAAGCGGGGACTTTGAGTGGAAATCCACTAGCAATGGCCGCCGGACTCAGCATGCTCACAACTTTAGATAACCATCCAGAAGTCTTTGCTAGTTTGAACGAGAAGACAGCTTATTTGCATCAAGGGCTGGAAGCAGGTTTAAAAGAAAGTGGTCTGGACTACACCATAAATCGTATAGGGTCTATGATCTCTGTGCATTTCACTGCCGATCCGGTGGTAGATTTTGAATCCGCAGCAAAAGGGAACAACGACAACTTTAAAAAGTACTTTCACAGCATGTTGCGTCAAGGGATCTACTTGCCGCCATCTGCTTTTGAGAGTTGGTTCTTAAACGATGCGCTCTCCTACGAGGATATCGATAAAACTGTAGCCGCATCTAATAAGGCACTTAAAGAATTGGCATAAAAAAAGCGCTCCTTTAAAGAGCGCTTTTACTTTATATATCTGAAGTGTTTACTGCTTGCGCAACCACTTTTTGTATTGCTTTTCGGTAAGAGTAGCCTTCATTTCGTTGTTGAAGTTCTCTTCTAACTTACGGGCCACATGGCTTACGTTCGGATTGTTAGGATCTTTCCCTTTTACGCTTTTTCTGTATTCTACTTCGCGTTTAACAAGGGCGCGAAACAATGTACGCTCTTGCTCGTCTGTAAGGTCAAGGTCTTTATCCAGCTTTTCTAATTCTGCTTTGGCCACAACATCTGGCTTATCTCCACTTTCAGAAAGGGTTTGTGCTTGTGTGTTTTGCGAAAACAACCCGAAGACCAAAGTCAAAAGTGCTAATTTGAAAAAACTTTTCATGTTCTAATTTTTTGTTTAGTTCCTGCGGGACTCTTTAGGGTGTTGTCTGTTCTCCAAAGCGACTCGCAGCGTACTAATGTACTAAATATTTACTTACCTAAAAGCGATAACAAGAATAAAGCCAAAAACACGTTTTTAATCCGTTTTTTTGGCTTTTTCAACTATCAATCAACTGTTAAAATTTACTTTCTACGGCCCTGTCTGCCTTTCTTTCGCCCTTTTCTGTGGTGTTGCATGCGCTGCCATTTTTCGAATTGCTGGTCAGAGAGTATTGCTTTGATCTCAGACTTAATAGCGATCTTTTTATCAAGTGCGGCATCCATCTGCTCAAAGCGCTGATCTGGGGTTAGCTTTTGGGTCTCATTGGCTGCTTTTCGAGCTTCGCGTTCTGCAAGCATGGCTTTTTTGTCCTGAGCAATTGTTGTCTGTACTTTGAGCATTTCTTGTTGCTGAGCGGCATTGAGATCTAAGGCCAAGGTGAGCTTCTTGGTCTCTAGTTGTGCAAGCTGGTCTGCACTTAATTCTTTAAGGAGTTCTGCTCTATGACCGTCTTGCTTGTGGTGACCTCGGCCTCCGTGCTGTGCAAAGGCGACAGAACTGGTTAGGGCAAGCATAAGTATCAAAATTTTCTTCATCTGTTCTAAAGTTTTAATGTTTTGTTTGCCTTTAAGACTTTAGAAAATGAGGAGCGTTTAATTCGTATGGGAATTCTTAACACTTATTAACTTTAAAAGCTTAGAAGGTTACCTACTGAAGTTCTTTGATCTTGTTGGATACGCTGCTTAAGTCTCAGATGAGTTCCAATTTTCACCTAGACATGTCTACTATTCAACAAAGTATTTTAGAATCTCTCCAGAACGTGAGATCCCGACAAACATAGTTTTGGCGTCAGTTATATGAATGGTTATATAACTGGATAAAGGATCCGATAAAGGCTCCAAGGTTTCTACAAGCATCCAACTCGCTGTTTCCTGGACATAGAGGTAGAGTTGCCAACGTTCAGATCCTGCCTCTTCATCAAAAAACACTACAGAAATGTCACCGAGCGCATTGACGTCAAAAGTAAAAGGCACCGCACTAGCAGAAAGCTCTAAAGGCATTTCTACGTTTGCAGAACCGTCTGGGAATTCAAAAAACCCTTCGCGAGCTATCACATACTCAAACAAGGACGGCATACTATCAAAGCTGCTCCAGTTACCACCTCCATCACTAGTGACCAGTAGTTCTTCATCTGTTCTAACGAGGCCGTTCAAACGGTCTTCAAAATAATACTCTTCTATAGGCAGGCTAGTGGTAAGAATTAGGTTCCAATTGTCACCTGCATTCACCGTGCTATACAGCTCCATGAATTCACAGCGGTCCTGTACAAATCCGTTTACTTCATCAACGAACTGTATATATCCGGTATTTATCGCACCATCACAAAGGAATTCCAAAGGGCGCTCAATATTGTTCCAAGAGTCTCCTCCGTTGGTTGTTTTTAAAATACCATCGTAGGTATTTAGGAACAATAGATTTTCTGATAAGGCTATGAGCTTACCGGTAATGTCTTGATTGATCAAATACTCCCAAGTCTGTCCGCCATCTATGGTTTTATACACATAAACTCCAGTAACAGCATAACCAATATTTTCATCTAGAAAGATCAGTTGACTTATGGAACAAAAAGGAAGCTCACACAGATCAAAGGTCACACTTACGCGTATGCCTGTAAACTGCAAATCCCCATCTCCACCACCAGCTGTGGTGTCGTCGGTTGGGTCCACAGTATCATCTGTGGTTTGCTCTGTGTCGTCTGTCGGATCGGTCTCGTTAGAGCAGCTGTGTAGCCCAGGCAGCATCAGCAAAAACAAAAACAGTCCTGCTAATTGTATCTTTTTCATAGGATTAGTTGATAAAATCTTAAGGAAGGTACAAAAATTTGGACATAAAAAACCGCCTCGGGAGGCGGTTCATAAATCTTTGTGATTCCTTTAGTCTAAAGACTCAAGGTATTCTACCAGCATGGTGACCGCTTCTTCGTGAACCACTGTTCGGCCTAATTGAGGCATACGGTAGTTTACAAGTGTAGAAAGGGTTCTGGCCTCGATCTCTCCGCGATTCGCATAAATACCAGAGTCATCAAATGCGGTCTCATAACGAAAATCCATATCAAAGGTGCCAACTACGCCGTCTGGGTTGTGGCAGTGCGCACAATTAATATCCATATAGGCGCGGGCGCGCTCTTCTAAGGTATAAGCGGCATCGTCTTCCCAATCCGGTAGGAGCGGGAGTGAGGCAGGATCTGGAGCAAAGGTCAAAATACCCTCGTTCATAAAATACTGCAGCTGATTGATATTCACATATTCGTTGTTCGGATTAAAGTTCATGGAGCGAAGCTTTGGTCCGATAGGTGTAGTGATGGCATTGTTAAAGTGACAAACGATACATTCCGATCTGGATGGGATCAAATAGTCCACGTTGCGAGTCACTCCATTACTGTCTATATAGCTAATTGGAACTTCGCCGCCGTCTTCGTCGTAAAAGGCCTCGGTCTGCTCGTCGTTCCATAAATAATCCGCAGCCAACCATTCTCCGGCCAGTTTGAGAAGAATTCTCGTTTCTATGATCTGTTTCCCTAAGGACGGATCACGATCATCAATGTTGTAGTAAAAGGTCTTTGCGATCAGGGTATTGTCTGGAAAGTCAGGCAGCTGATCGTCTCCCGCATACTCCATAGCTTGTCCGTTAGGCAAACGGATTAGGCGCTGTTTGGCAGCGTAATCTGTAAAAAGCCCTGAGTTTAGTTCGTACAGATACACCCCGTCTCTAGGAGTTAGATCGCTCAGATTCCCTTGAAATACAGGAAGCTCAGAAAGTTTGTCTGTAAAATCAATAGGGTCCGGATCTGGGTCTGGATCACCGCCACCTGTAGTGTCGTCGGTCGGGTCAGGATCTCCACCACCAGTGGTGTCGTCTGTGGTTTGGGTGTCGTCCGTAGGGGAATAGTTGTCATCACTACACGCGGTCACAGCCAGCGCCAAAGCGAAGAAAAAGATAAGTCGGTAAAGTTTCATAGCTTAAAAATGTTGCTAAATATACCAAAACCAAGCAGATATAGAAAACCCAAAAATGCTTTACTCGCGCAAACGCACATTTAACTCATTAAAACGACCCTTTTACTCGATGGTTGTTTTACAATTATACCGCTCGTACTACTTTCACATCAAGTTCTTTTAAACAGTACAACTCTTAAGCAGAGTTCACTATAGCAAACCAACGGCAGTCAGCAGGCCATATTGTTTAATTAGTCCTGTATCTGCACAGCTCAAAAGCCTGTTGTCGCCTTGGTTGCAAACAATATTGCTTTCTTAAGTAAGGTAAGGAAGTAGTTTTTATTTTTTGGTTGGAAGTTCATCGCCTCTAAGAAATCCTTTGCCAAGGAGGATCCTTAGGGGCGGTGTTTTTTATAGGCGGATATTTCCGTAATTTTAGGGTTCAACCAATCATAGTTCTCATGCGAAAGTTAATTGCACTTTTCACCTTTTCTTTTTTAATGCTGATCCCAGCTGCGCAAGCTCAAGATTACTTCTTAGCAGGCCAAGGGCCTTTTAATCCAGACATTCCCTCTCCGGAGGAGTATTTGGAATATCCTATAGGCTCTCAACATACTCGTCACGACATGATAGTGAGTTATTTAAAGATGCTCGCCCAAGTGTCAGATCGGGCAACTATAACGACCTATGGCAAGACGCATGAGGGCAGGAAGCTTGTGATGCTTACCGTTTCTACTCCGCAGAATCTGCAAAACCTTGAAAGTATAAAAGCAGAGCACCTTAAATACGTGGACCCAAAACAATCGCCTAGCAATTACGATGCACTCCCTGTGTTTATTCAATTAGGCTACAATGTCCACGGAAACGAACCGTCAAGCTCCGAAGCGGCTTTGCTCACCGCCTACACTTTAGTTGCCTCGAACAACCCGGAGGTTTTGAATTATTTGGAGAACGGGATCATTATGATAGACCCTACCATTAACCCAGATGGTCGTGACAGACATACCCAATGGGCCAATCAGTATAAGGCCACCCCTTTTGTATCAGATCCTATGGATGCTGAGCACTGGGAGGCTTGGCCAAGAGGCCGTACCAATCATTATTGGTTCGATCTAAACAGAGATTGGCTCTTAGGGATCAATCCAGAGAGTAGAGGAAAACTCACTTGGTACCACCAATGGTATCCTAATGTGGTGACCGATTTTCATGAAATGGGTACCAACTCCACCTATTTCTTTGAGCCTATGAAGCCAATTGGGTCTTTGGATCCTATTATGCCCAAAGAGAACTATGAAGACTTGAATGAACTCTTTGCAACTTATTATGAGGATGCCTTGAACGGAATAGGCTCATTCTACTTTACCAAAGAAGCTTTTGACGGTACTTACCCAGGCTATGGTTCTTCATATCCTGATCTACAAGGAGCTTTGGCACTCTTGTTTGAACAGGCCAGCTCTAGGGGTCATGTACAAGAAACCGCCTTTGGCGAGATCACTTTTGGTTTTACCATTAGGAACCAATACACCTCAAGTATGGCTACGGTGCAGGCTGCTGTAGAGAACAAAGCAACCTTACGAAAGTATCAACAGGATTTCTTTAAATCCGCAGTAAACGAAAAAGCACCTACAGGCTATGCGGCTTACACTTTTGATAAAGGAACCGACGGCAACCGGATGAAAGCATTTATAGACAAGTTGTTACTACACGAGATCGAGGTGTATAAAAACGGAGATCAATATTCCGTACCATTGGCACAACCCCAGCGGCGTATGGTGCAATCATTCTTTGAGACCTATAAAAGTTACCGAGACTCCGTATTCTACGATGCCTCAGCTTGGAGTGTTGCAAACTTTTACAATGTCCCTTATAAAGGGCAAACACGTAATCCTGGAGGAACAGTGGTTAGCTCTACAGATGGAATTACAAACCTTAAGAACGTGCCTCAAAGCAGTTACGCCTATCTGATGGATTGGAACGACTATAATGCTCCGGCAGCCCTGTATCATTTGCAGGCTAAAGGTTTGGTGGTGAATGCTGCATTTAAACCTTTCAGTATAGTAACGCACCAGGGTAAACAAGACTTTGATTACGGAACTGTAATGATCCCGGTCTCTAAGCAGAATATGTCTGCAGCAGAGGTTTATGCTATTGTAAAAGAGGCAGAGCAAAGCTTTGAGGTACCACTTTATGCTGTCAATACAGGGTATAGCGCCAAGGGGATCGACCTGGGAAGTCGCAACTTTAGAGCTTTAGAGCAGCCAAAAGCTGCCTTGCTTATCGGAAATGGAGTGAACTCTTATGAGGCTGGAGAGGTTTGGCATTTGTTAGACACTCGGGTGCATATGCCGATCACCAAACTGCAAATGCGCACCTTTTCTTTTGCGGACCTGGATCGTTACAATACTTTGGTAATGGTCTCCGGGAGTTATCGCGAACTGGATTCCACTCAAATAGAGCGCTTAAAGTCTTGGGTAGGGCAGGGCAACACCTTGATCACTATTGCCAATGCTTCGCGTTGGGCTGTTAGTAGAAAACTGGTCAATGAAAAGCTTACCCAGAGTAAGGATAAGAAGGATTCTACCGTTGGGCGTAAACCTTATGTTGACGCTGGCGAGAATATTGGTCGCGAACGTGTTGGTGGGGTTATTTTAGAGACCGATCTGGACCTGACCCATCCGCTAGGATTTGGATATACCTCAAGACGCTTACCTGTTTACAAGAACAATATGGTCTTTTTGCAACCGAGTGGCAGTGCCTATAGCACTGTGGCAAAATACACAGCTAACCCACATATTGATGGATTTATTTCACCAGACAATCTGGAGCAGATGATTAAACCGTCAGCTTCCTTGATTGTAAGCCCAGTAGGTGGGGGTCGCGTAGTGATGTTTGCAGACAACCCGAACTTTAGAGGTTCGTGGTACGGCACCAACCGTTTGTTTTTGAATGCACTATTCTTAGGGTCTGAGATTAGTGTGCCGAGAGACTAACTATTTTAAAGAAATAGCGCAGCTGTTGGAATTGCCAAACCAGCGTACTCGATTTTTGGAGGCGGTCTTATAAATGTAATCGCGGAGCATTCTTGGAATAAAGGCCAGCAAAGCTGCCACACGCTTCCATTTGTCGATCTTTCCAACCACGCGCAGAAAACCATCGGAGTGGGTATGAACACCATTTTGGTCAATCAGAATTACGGTGTCTAAACTTTGCGTGTCGAAACCGTATTGTTTTAGATACGCTTGTCCTTTGGGCGATTGAAACGGAACAAAATTGAACAGTTCTTGGGGCGCGAACTTAAGCAGCCAACCTACTACGCCATTGCAGAGGTTGCATTCGCCGTCAAAAATAATGATGTCTTGAGTTGTTGTAGTTTTCATGATGTGAGGGTAGTCGTGAAAACTGCATGCAACATTACAGGCAATTGCTAATTTCCGTGAGTTCGGACTAAGGCTAAAGTTGTCTCATATAAGGAGTCAGCTGTCATTTTACTCTTGAGCCAGGCGTAAAAACTCATCACAAAAATGTCTTCCTCCAAAGGGTTCTTCCCTGTCAGCTCAGTTTCCACCTTCTTTATAAAGCTTGGGTCTTTAATGCTGTTCGGGTCTTGATAATAGATGTCTACTATCTTCAGAAATGCAACTACGCGCTCTTGACCTTTCTCTTGTAGCAAGCCTTTGTAGCGGCGTTTAAATGCTCGCAAGCGCAGCAAGACCAGATCTAGTTTATCGCGTTCTACTAATAAGAGTATCTCTATGATATTCTTTTGAACCACCCACGACCAGCCCATTTTCTTTTCGTACCAAGCGTCGCTGTGATTTAGATTCCGCAGCAATTTTGCGACTTGGTCAAATTCACCTTGATGAAAATGGAACATGCACAGTGTTAGCCTGGCGTGCAAGTCTTCATTGTTTTGCTTTTCTAAGAGCGCTATTGCTTCAAATGGTCTATTGCTGTAAAAGTGGGTTAGACTTTGCAAGAGGTTGAATTTATCGCTGAGTAGACTGCGATAGCTCGTATATGTTTTAAGATCGTTTGCCAAAAGGTCCAAGGCTTCTTGACAAGCTTCCAGTTGTTTGTTCCTGAACAAGCTAAGCGCTGCTAAATGTAGGCTTCTCATCCTGTAGAGGGCATAGCGTCCTTGGAGTCCAGTTTTTAGTTTTATGAGTTCTAAGATGTTTTTAGTGAGTCCTAAGATCTGGTAAAACGCCTGTTGTTGCTCTGCTGTCTCTACTGCCAAACTCAGCAGCTGATACAGGGATTTGTAACTTAGGTTTTTGTCTAGCCTAAGCTGGGAAGCATCCATGGCAGTTTCAAATTGTTGGTTTAGGTCTGCACCTAGATCTTGCATTCCCTGTGCTCTAAACTGCGCATAAAAAGTAGTGACCTGAAGTTCCTGAAGGTATTGTGCTCTGTTGTGATCTGCCCTGTGAAGTAACTCTTTAAGGGCTAGTTGATCTTGCAAGTGGGCGTATTGGATATACGTTTGATAGATCTCATTTAAGATCGAATAGGCCTCTATTTCCTCCGCAGCAACTAGGGCACGCTTTAAGGTCTTAAAACCCAACTTGAATTTCTTCTGTTCAAAGAAAATACGGCTGGCTAAGAGCAACTTAAGGCAGTTCATATCGGCAGAAGTCTCTTTGGAGAAGCTTTGTGCAGCGACAAAGTCTATTAAACGATGCTGTAAACGATTAGCCAGTACATAGAGCGCATTTGCATTGGCTTTTCCGTAAAGTTTAAGGTCTAAATCACGGGTTTGGCCTTTGCGTAGCAATTTAAAAAGCGCAATGTTTTTAGTGTCAGATCTGCGGTTCAAACCTTCCAAATACCGTACAAAAGCAGTCTCCTGTTCTGGGTCGAGAAGGGCAATAATATCTAAAATATCACGCATTAAAACGTAAGTAAAAAAGTATATATATTAATAAATATAGGATTATTTGTAGATATAGCTAATAATAAAACGTAAGTAATCGATAAATTTTGTGTTTTAGAACCTATCAGATCATTCCATATTTGCCCTGTAATCAAAACATAAATCATCAAAACAAGAATTATGGAAGATCAAGTGTTTAAAACCAACAAACCGGTCAATGCGCCTTTTAAGACTAAGACAGCAGACCTAGAGAACTTCGATTGCAAACCCACCTCGGCTTTTGTTTCGGCATCGTGGACAGCTTTGTTTATAGGAATGATATCCTATTGCGTTGGCTTGTGGAATGTCAATATGGAGCTCAACGAAAAAGGATACTATTTCACCATTCTACTCTTCGGACTGTTTAGTGTGGTCTCTGTACAGAAAAGTGTTCGAGACCGGCTAGAAGGAATTCCAGTGACAGAGATCTATTACGGCATCAGTTGGTTTACAACCATAGCCTCAATTTTACTGCTCATCATTGGCCTTTGGAATGCCGATATCGATTTGAGCGAAAAGGGCTTTTACGGCATGTCTTTCACCCTGGCACTGTTTGCAGCAGTCGCTGTTCAGAAGAATACCCGTGATATCAAATTCTTAGAGCGGGCAGAAAAAGAATAAACGCAAGTTGGAAGAGGTTTTGATGCGAAAGCAGCTGCCTTTCAGGCCCCGGCATCTTAAGGTGTCGGGGTTTTTATTGGTAAAAGCAATATTCAAACTGGGTCATGCCTATTTTGGGGTAATAGTCACGCGCTGCAGGAGCTGCCAAGAGGATCAATTTTGCTTTTGGTGCGATCTCTTTACTTCTGCGGATAAGCTGCTTGCCAATACCTTGATGTTGATAGGCGGCATCAACGGCCAAGTCAGATAGGTAAGTGCAATAGGTGAAATCGGAAATACTTCGAGCTACACCAACGAGTTTTTCCCCGGCTCTTGCCGTAAGAATGATGTCGGCATGTTTTAACATAGCAGCTAAGGTGTCAAGATCTTTCGGTCGGCGCTCGGCAAGGTTAGCGGCTTTTAATAAATGCTCGAATTCGCTGGCAGTCAATTCTGGTTCTAAACTATAGGTAATCATTGCGTTTTTTTAAGAGGTAGTTCCTTTCCAATACATTGTTAACGGTCTCTAGGGCTTTATCCATATATCTTAAGGCCGATTCTTTATCGCCTGTTCTGTAGTGAAAATCTGCCCAGGTCGCCCATAAGAGATAGGCGCGTTGATTCAGTTTTGATTCGTCTATAAGCGGTAGTTCTCCCGCTACCAGATCGAATTTTTTAAGTTGAATCAAAACGATCAGCATATTGAGCCTTCCGAGTTCACTCGGGTTTTGCTGCTGTAGCTTCTTATAAAGCTCTAAAATAGCATGCCAGTTTGTGTCTTGAAAAGATTTAGCTTTAAGGTGCTCTGCAGCTATGGCCGCTTCCAGATGGTATTTGGATCGATCTGGGTAGGTTACGGCTTTGTTCATGGAGTCATTGCCAATTTTTATCAATGGGAAATGCCAAAGACTGCGGTCTTGGTGTTCCAGATCTATAATACTATCGTTTTCTGAAACCTTACTTTCTAAGCGGGCTGCATGGAAGCAAAGCAGGCCGAACAAGGCATAGCTACTGCCAGAGCGAAGCATTTCTTTTTTAAGTAGGAGTTGATTCAGTCTAAGGGCCTCGCCGCACAATTCGCGGTCGATCAATTGTTCTCTTTTGGTAGAGTGGAACCCTTCATTAAAGATCAAGTAGATTACCCTCAGCACTCCAGCTAGGCGCGCACTGAGTTCCGATTTATCCGGGAACTCAAAGCGAATTTGTTTTTCTGCTACCTTTTTACGAGCTCGGCTCAGACGCTTTTTTATGGTTTCTTCTTTGGTTAGTAAGGCTGCAGAAATTTCTTTAAGCGAAAAACCAGAGATGGTTTTTAGAGCAAATGCCAATTGTTCTTCTGGGGCTAGTTCCGGATGACAAGCCACAAAGATCATCCGAAGTTGGCTGTCTTCTATTTCGTGGTCTAGAAACAAATCGTTGAGGTGAATACTGGCAGCTCCATGAGAAATTTTATCGCTGCGGACTTGATCTGCCTTGACTTTTCTAAGCAGATCTATAGTTCTGTTCTTGGCAGATTTGATGAACCAAGCTTCCGGATTCTCAGGAATTTTTTTTCGCCATTGCAGCGTGGCTTTGACAAAGGTGTCCTGTAGCGCATCTTCTATTAGTTCCAGATGCGGCAACCCAAAAATATTCGTCAAGACAGCGATCATCTTTCCGTATTGGTGTCTGAAAAGATGATCGACAACTTGACTATCCACTACTGATCAAAAACCATGATCTCACGGATCTCTACGGTACTGCCCAGGTCATAGTCTGGGAAGTCCTGTGCTATTTCTTCAGCTTCGTCCATGTCTTTGGCACTTACAATAAAGTAACCGCCAACTAGCTCTTTACTTTCTGCAAAGGGACCATCGGTTACCACGCGATCTGGCCCTGAGATTCTGCGCACCGGGTCGTGCAAAGCTTCACCGCCTTTTACAATGCCCGCGGCTTCCATTTTATTGCTCCAGGCAAACCACTTGCCCATGCGTTCTTGTAGCTCTTCTGGAGACAAACCCATATCTGCATAGGTCTCTCCAATAAAGATCAACATAAAATCTTTCATTATTCTCGTATTTTAATTGATTAGTTTGGTGAGTGAAATCCAACCAGATTCCCCTCGGTATCTGTAAAGGTCGCAAAAAATCCATGCGGTCCCAAAGAGGTTTTGGGAATCGCTATCTTTCCGCCAGCGGCTTCTACGCGGCCTAGCGGTTTAGAAAGGTCATCGCCTCCGTTTAAATAGATCAGCGAACCTACTTGAGCGGGTTTAGCGTCTGGACTTTTTACAATACTACCACCAACACCTTCGGCTTGATCCGAAGGGAAAAAGGCCATTGTCTGATCTAACTCAGGCATTGTTAAGATTTCCATTTCTGCTTGGAAAACTGCTTCGTAAAATTTCTTTGCGCGCTCAAAATCCACAGTAGGAATCTCAAACCAGTTCAGTGCATTTTTCATAAAAAAGAGTTTTTTATCCCGAATTCCGCAATAGAAAATTTATTACGTCTAGAAACTGCTGCAAAATATTGTTTAGGCTGTTTTCGATTTAACCGTAGCGCTGCTATGGTTTAAATCTCCAAACAGCAATATTTTCTTGCATTTTCTAGCCTCACTACAAAGTTCTATTACGCACTTCGGGAGTTAGTTAATGAATACTTACACTCTTATTACGAAGCTGTATTAGAAAAGGGGGACAAGTATTTTGATTTTTTTTTCTGCGGAGGCTAACTGCGCGGTTCCATTTCAAAGTTGATCTTAATCTCGCCATTAATGATCAATCTAATGTAATAGTACTGTTTTGGGTCGATCATTCGGTCAAGGGTATATTCAAAACTATGAGAGCCGGGAGCCACTGCAGCCTTGTAGAAAAGCTCGTCCAGCACAATATTGTCTTGGTTAAAAAGGGCAATATGCACGTCAGATTCCCGAGAGATCCGGTAATTGAAATTGCCCTCCATAGATCGTTTTATAAGCCCGTTGTTTCTAGGGCGTCTAATAGTTTCGCCGACTACTGTTACCGTATCAGCAGCAACCAGATCCATAACCATGTCGCGAGCCGCCGTGGTTTGCTCTAAGTCCATGCTGGTAATTTCACTCATTGGGCGCCCGTCCGTAAGTGCCCAAACAGCCTGTTGTCCGGCTACCCCAAAAGCTTTCTCTTTTTGAATGCGCATGGCAAGCGTAGCTAAGTTGCCTTTGGCTTTAGTTCCGAGCTCATAAACTGTGGTTGCATCCGGAGCGGCGTTATATTCTTGAACACACATGCCGTACAGTGGAATTTTTACGCTTTCCAAGGCCTTTAAAGCGATGATCTCCTCTTGGGTGGTGATGATATCTTGCGCCTCCGGATCGGCCGATTTGAATAGTTGCCCATTGGCGATCTTGATTTCGAGAGCATGGTTGGCCGTATTCTTAAGTTCGAGTAGTAGTGGCTTATAGTAATGCGTACTTTCGGTATTACCAATTATTTTTAGATCTATCTTTTCTAGGCTTAAGGCCTTTTGAATGTCTAAGGTTTCTACTTCTAGTACAGGCTGGGTGAATGCAGTTAGTAATAAAAAACCAACTAGGGCCAATGTGTTTTTCATGAGTTAGTGTTAAGGTGCTAACAATCAAACGCTTTTGTTTTCTTTAAATTATGAGATCGGGATATTGGCCTCTAAAAAAATAGCACGAGCGAATTCGAGATCTTCAATACCGCCTTGGTCTTCTGGTCTTAAAATAATGTAATGCCTTCTGACCCTACCTTTCTTGTTGCGGTAATAGACCACCAAATGCTTATAGGCTTTTTGCATGATGGCTGGCCTTACCTTGATCTTTAAAACCGAATTTCGAGGTATTAGTTGTTGGTGCACGATATCAAAATGTGCATAGACCCAAGCAATGATATACAACACAAATGCGACTACAAAACCTATGTGGATCAATTCCGACTCCTCTAAACTGGCAAATTGTAAGAGAATATAGTAGACCACTAAGCCACCAACAGCAACGGCGGTCCATAGTGGAGAGATCACGCTATAAGCGGTGTCTATATCAAAGAGCTCCTTCGGATCGCTACTTTTGTTGAATACCAGACGGTCTTCAAGTACGTGACAAAATCCTTTCTGTGTGGTGAAATAGTTATTCATCGGTCCTGAAGGAATCCACGAGTTAGAAGTAGTGATTTGGCTTGTTTGATCACCGCTATATCTTGAGATTCGAAAGGTCTCATGCAAATGAATCTGCGTTTTTTGTTGCCGTTCTCATCTTTAAAATGAAAGACAAAATACCCTTTTCGCTCCCCTAGTTTTACCGTTTTATACTTTACGTAGAGTAGATTTTCTAATGGGATCAGATTGGTTTGAGAAACTCCGTGGTCATAAAACCAAACAAAGACCACCAAGGCCAGTATCATTAAAAAGATCGGTGAAAAATCATCAAAAGGATCTCTAAAAGCAAAAGCAAGTACAAAGGCAAATACAAAGGTGATAGGGATCAGCTTAGCAAATACAAAGTCCGACGGTTTTACAGCCGGCATTTCAAAGCGTTCTTCTGGGTTCGAACTTTGGTTAAAGACGATCTTATCGTCCATGACATGGCAGAGTCCGCCGTCGAACTCAAAAACAGGGTGATCCATACGGGAAGATACAAAAATCTACCCGACGAAATGCACGTTTAAGGCATCCGCAGTTTTCTCAACTTTCGCTATACCGTTCTTGGTAAGTTCTTTAATGGCCTTGTCCCATTTTTTGTTTGAAAGCCCAGCCTGCTCCTTTAAATCTCCCAGTGGAAGTGTCTCGGCTTTGCGAAGCAATTCTAAAATTCCCTTGGCCTCATCGGTCAAAGCGACTTGTTTCTTCTCGGGTTTCATTTGCGGGAAGAACAACACCTCTTGAATAGACTGGTTGTTGGTCAAGAACATGATGAGTCTGTCCATTCCAATACCCATACCAGAGGTAGGAGGCATACCGTATTCTAGAGAACGTAAAAAGTCAAAGTCAATGAATTCCGTCGCCTCGTCGTCTCCTTTTTGGGCCAATTTAAGTTGATGCTCAAAGCGCTCACGTTGATCTATCGGATCGTTCAGCTCCGAATATGCATTAGCGATCTCTTTACCGCAAACCATGAGTTCAAAACGTTCGGTAAGTTCCGGATTTTCCCTATGTGATTTACAAAGTGGACTCATCTCTTTGGGGTAGTCGGTAATGAAGGTCGGTTGGATGTAGTTGCCTTCGCACTTCTCACCAAAGATCTCGTCTATGAGTTTTCCTTTACCCATGGTTTCATCAGTTTCAACGCCAAGTTCTTTACAAGCCTCGCGGATCTCTTCTTCTGACTTTCCGTAAATATCAAAGCCGGTATGCTCTAAAATGGAATCGCGCATACTGATGCGTTTGTACGGTGCTTTAAAATCTACCTCATACTCCCCAAAGGTCGCTTTGGTGGTTCCGTTCACTGCCATAGCACAGTGCTCCAGAAGCTTTTCGCAGAAGTCCATCATCCAGTTGTAGTCCTTATAGGCCACATAGATCTCCATGGCGGTAAACTCCGGATTGTGGGTGCGGTCCATTCCTTCGTTGCGGAAGTTCTTGGAGAATTCATAAACGCCATCAAATCCACCAACAATAAGACGTTTTAGATACAGCTCGTTGGCAATTCGCATATAGAGTGGAATGTCCAAACTGTTGTGGTGGGTTATAAATGGTCGAGCCGCTGCGCCTCCTGGAATCGGCTGCAGAATCGGAGTCTCTACTTCAAAATATCCAGCCTCGTTAAAGAACTCGCGCATGGCATTGAAGAGTTTGGTGCGTTTCACAAAGGTTTCCTTAACCTGTGGATTCACCACCAAGTCTGCATAACGCTGACGATAACGTTGCTCTGGGTCGTCAAACTTATCGTAAATGACCCCGTCTTTTTCTTTAGGTAGGGGAAGCGGCTTTAAAGCCTTGCTCAGAAGCACAAACTCCTTCACCATTACTGTTTTTTCACCAACTTGCGTGGTAAAGAGCTCTCCGTGGATTCCAATAAAGTCACCTATGTCGAGCAGCTTTTTATACAGTTCGTTATAAGCAGTTTTGTCTTCTCCGGGGCAGATCTCGTCCCGGTTAAAGTATACTTGGATACGACCGTCAGCATCTTGAAGTTCTGCAAAGGAAGCCTTGCCTTGAATTCTTCTAGACATCAATCGCCCAGCAACAACAACCTGTTTACCTTCTGCAAATTCCTGTTTAATGGTTGCAGAAGTATGGTCAACGGGAAACTCCGCTGCCGGATATGGGTCTATCCCTAAGGCTTTTATCTGCGCCAGCTTCTCGCGGCGCACCAGTTCTTGCTCAGACAATTGCATGCTAAAGAATTTAAGAGGCAAAATTACAGTTTTTGCCTCTATTATTAAATTCTTCAGGGCAGCAATTTATTTCCCTTCTTTGGCAGTCTTAATGCGTTCAAGTGCTTGGGTGTAATCGGCTATCTCTGGTTTAAGGCTTATAGCTTTGCTGTAAGCGACTAAAGCCTCTTCATACATTTCCAGTTCTTCGAGTTTTTTACCCAGGCGATAATGTACTTGCGCTTCGTTGGCAAAGAGCAGGCTGTTCAATTTAAGCACACTCAAGGCCTGTTGCTCTTTATTTTGGGTGCTGAGCACATAGGCCAAGGTATTGAGTTCATAAAAAGAAGAGGTCTTATCACTGAATTTAGAAGCGAGCTTTTTCAGCTTTTTGTCTGATAGGCCTCGATCCTTGTCATTAGAAAGTTGGCTGCCCAAAGCGTTCGCGATAGGATACTGCGGCCTGTAGTTTCCTTCTATAATGGCGAGCAGATCTGCTTCCAGACTCACTATTGGGTCTTCAACGATTCGGTTGATCTCTTGCCCGTTCTTATAGACGATTATTGTAGGGACACGATGAATATTGCGACCTAGTGTTTCTCTATTGGGCCCTTGTTTGTAAAATTCCCCATCACCGCGGACAGCGATCATTTTTACATTTTCTTTAGGCATATTAAGCGCACCAAAGAGCTTAATTAATCTGGGTATTTCGCGTTTGCTGTCACCGCACCAGGTTCCCATATAGACTTCTATCTGGTATGCTGTTATAGTTTCGCTAAGCTTCTTTACTACGCTTGCTTCGGGCTGGTAAAGGTCGTAGCCCTTTTGGAACCAATCCACAAATTGCGGTCTGTTTAGATCGGCCATTTCGAAACTCCCCCAGAGCACTTCCCGGCCCTTGGTGTCGGTTATAAGATTGCTGTTATTCTGGGCCAAACTAATACTCGTTAAGAGCAATAATAAGAGGGTGATTTTTTTCATGCTGAATTGTATTTGTTCAGCAGCGAAAGTGATTAAAAGGCTAGCCTTTAGGAAAGAATTCCCGTTGGAATCGGGTACTAGACCCCCGTTTGATATTTTATAACTACCTGATAGTAAGAGACTTTATTTCGTCTCTAGAAGTGACTCCCAATTTGCGGTATATGTTGTTTACATGGGATTTTACCGTGCTGTGACTGATAAATAATTCGCTCGCGATCTCTTTATTGGTCTTGTTCTCTTTAATGAGTTGCAAGATTTTTTCTTCCTGAGGCGTGAGCGCTGCTTTGATCTTTCCAGGGCGTTTGCGTCCGTAGAAATAACCAACCCCCATCAGCAATAAAACCAAAACACCTCCACCTAAATATAAGTTTGAATGATCTACTGCTTCTTCCATTTTGGCCAAGCTCTTGTCTGCTTGAAGCTCTTTAAAGTATTGCTTACTAGTGGCAGCCTCCGGATACTGATCTTCTAAACGCGTCTTAAGGGTATCGTAGAAATCCGTTTTATTTAAAGATCTTAAATGATGATCGTAAAATATGGTGCTTCTATCGGTCAGGGTGGTGTAAATATAGAGTCCCACCAGAGGGTCTTGCTCAGCCCCAAACTCGTGTAGGCGTTTGGTCCAAGTGTCGAGCAAGTTGTTTACAGCAGTTTCAGAGCGCAGACCTACAAATTCGTACTTCATCGCCTCCATGATAGAATCTACCTTAAGTAGGGCCAGGGTGGCTTCATTAGTGCTAATGGCCTCGCAGAAGATCTCATTGTCAAAACGCTGTGGCAGGCTAATACTGTCTTTATTGTTGGCAATGATGATCATGGCCTTGCTATGCTCACAATTGCCCGTAAAATGATTCAGGTCTTGCTCGTAAGAGGCACAACGATCTACATGAATGCGGTAAAGTTTATTTGCTTCGGATAGGGAGTTTCCGCTAAAACGAAATATGCCCAAACTATCTAAAGGCACACGCTGGATGAGTTGCTCGTTAAAAACCCCATTGAGTTTGCGATAGTCTTTGATCTCTGATAGATAGGCCTGTCCATTCCAATCGCTAGGGTCTACTTGACCTTCAAAGACATATTGCGACAAGGCCGATACTGGCAGCATCAAAAACAGTGCTATGAGTACAAAATACTTCACACTCAAAAGTAGGGAAAATGAAGCGTAGAAAAAATCCGCAGACCGCGGCGTAACACATTGCCGCCTCTGCCGTCCTATCTGTATTAATTAATGTATCTTTATCCTTAGAATTTATGAGCATATGGCGCGTTTTACTCAGTATCCTTTTTCCACCTTTGGCGGTGATCGATAAAGGCTGTGGGTCTATTGTAATCGTCTTAATATTAACTATTTGTGGATGGGTGCCCGGAGTGGTAGCCGCCCTTATCATATTAAATAACCCAGAGAGATAATCAGCAACACTATGAAACTATTTAGCAAATTGGCAATGCTACTGATCGGTTTGGTCATGATCAGCTGTAATTTTACCGAACAAATGACCATGAACGAAGACGGTAGCGGTCGCTTATCTGTGAACTTTGATGCTTCAGAACTGATGACCATGGCTGGAGACATGGGAAGTGGAGAAGAAGAAGGAGAGAAAGAGAAAGTAGACTCCATTATTGACTTTAAGGACTTTATTGAAGAGAACAAAGACAGTATCATGGCCTTACCGGCCAAAGAGCGCAATGAGATCTTGGCCATGGAGAACTTTAAGATGCGCATGCAGATAGACGAAGAAGAAGGTCTTATGAAATTCAACATCTTTACAGATTTCAAAGATGTGTCAGAAGCCAATAATATTAACGACGGGTTCAACAATCTCAATGGCATGATGAACTCTGGTGATCAAGGCGCTCAGCAGCAACCGGCCAAGAACGAAGAGAATGTCAAGGTGAACTACTCCTTTGAGAACAACGTTTTCAAAAGAGATGCTTATATAGTCGATGCCGAAAAATACCAGGTTCAAATAGACAGTATGAAGAGCATGGAAATGTTCTTGAGTTCGTCTTCGTATAAGCTGGAATACACCTTTCCTAGAAGAATAAAATCGACCAATAGAGAGTCCGCAACCTTTAGTAATGATGGCAAGACTTTGTATTACTCTGTGAATTTTATGGAGTATATGAAAGACCCAGACCTACTGGACATTGAGGTTGTTCTAGAAGACTAAAAGGCAATTGATGGCCCTGAATAAGAAAATACAATTTGAGGATCTCGGCAGGCGAGACTACAAAGAGACCTGGGATTATCAGGAAGAACTCTTTCAGCAGATCTTGGACATCAAGATCCACAACCGCCGCCAAGAAGATGACAAACCCACTCCTAACTATTTGTTGTTTGTAGAGCATCCGCATGTCTACACCTTAGGCAAAAGTGGTGACTTTGACAATCTGCTCATTCCAGAGGCGCAATTGGAGGCCATTGACGCTAAATTCTATAAAATAAACAGAGGTGGCGATATAACCTACCACGGACCTGGTCAGGTGGTAGGTTATCCCATACTCGATCTGGAAAACTTCTTTACCGACATTCACAAATACCTGCGTTTGCTGGAAGAAATGATCATTCGTGTTTTAGCAGACTACGGCCTAAAAGGCGAACGATCTCAGGGCGAGACAGGGGTTTGGCTAGATGTAGGTACACCTTTTGCTCGCAAGATTTGCGCCATGGGCGTGCGTGCTAGCCGTTGGGTAACCATGCACGGTTTTGCCTTTAACGTTAATGCGGACTTGGGTTATTTTGACCATATGATCCCTTGCGGGATAAAAGACAAGGCAGTCACATCTCTAAATGTAGAACTCGGGCAAACCGAGGTCTCCATGGAAGAAGTCAAAGCAAAACTCAAACAATACTTTGCCGAGCTTTTTGAGGCGGAATTCGCTGCCGCGGCACTCTCTTAATTACTCTTTAATAAAGACCACACGTCTGTTCTTGGCTTTTCCCTCCGCAGAGCTATTGTCTGCAATTGGGTCTTGCTCCCCTTTACCATCTGTGCTTAGTCTAGATCCATCTACGCCGTAGATACTTACCAAGGCTTGTTTTACCGCTGCAGCGCGTTGCTTAGAAAGGCTGAGGTTGGTATCGTCGTTCCCGTCGCTATCGGTGTGCCCAACTATTTTTAACTTCATGTTCTTGTCTTGAGCCAAAACCTGAGAGATCTGTTTGATGATGCCATAAGATTGTGGTTTTATGCTTGCTGAGCCCGAATCGAATAAGATACCGGAGGTGGAAACTTGTCCGTCATTGAGCAATGTACGCCTCAGGTCCAATCCGCCTTTGGCAACTTTGAAATTGCTTATAAAGAGTCGTTCTACCCCATCTTTAAACGTATGGATGTTCAATTTAACGCTATTCATAATTGCTGTTTCGGGTAGTGCTCTAGGTACATCTAAAAGCTTCTTCTGATTAACCCAAAGTCTAACCCTGCGTTTGTTCACTGCAATGGCGTAGTGGTGTATTTGGAGTTGCTCTTCGCGCAGTTCGGCCGCCAAGCCGTTGTTGATAGGGTCTTGTCCTTTAATACGGCTGTAAATTCGAGCTTCGTTTGCGGTATACTGCGGATAGCTCACAGATAATTCCACACGATTGTCGGTCTGTCTTAGGCCGTTATTTTCTTCTAAACTGATTCTGAATCTGGCGGTGCTCGATGTTTTTCTGCTAATCCCTGCAGTGCGCACATCGAATTCTATAGTGTATTCTTCCGGTAACGAGGTCACATCTGGGACAAAGAGCGTTCCGTAGCCCGAGCTCAGTTCTAGCCATTTGGTGCTTTCGTCACCAAAGGTAACTACCTCACCGCTGCCGTTGGTGTTCCATTTGGCTGGGAAGTCGCCAACAAAATCTGCAGCAAAATCATCGGTGAACAAGATCTCATCTCCAGGTACGAAATCGTATTTGGTGTTTATGGTGATAGGCGGGTCATTGGAGGATCCCTCGGTGTTCTCAGTTCCGCTGCCACTGCTTGTCTCGGTCTCGGAAGTAGGACCTTGAGACTCTTCTGTTTCAGAGGATTCCTCTTCGGAATTACTACTGCCAGCTAAAAGTACAGGAATAGTCTCCGCGCAATATCGGAGTGCCTTTTTTGCCTTATTGACCTGTAATACACCTTTGGCTTGTTTCAGTGCTCCGGCGCCATCTAGATCGGCAATAACATTGGGGGCGCTCAATAATAAACCGTCTACATCGTCCAGGGCGTATTCCAACACATTTATGTCGTCTTCACTTAAGGGCGTGCCATTTTCTGCATAACTCTCGTAGCGATAAACCTTGTCGTATAGGTCAAAGGATTCTCGAACAAAGCGATCGGCACTGCTTACACCTATGCTTCCGCGAGGTCTTTTGATCCGTTTTGTTTGGGCTTGTATGGTAGGGGCAAGAATTAGCAATAGCATACTGACGCATGCCAATCTGAGTACATTGGTTCTCATTGTCTGGCGGTTTAATTAGTTGACTTAAAGTTAATTAAAAAGCAAAACTATTTGTCCGAACAATGAAATTTCAGGGTTTTTCTTGTATCAATTCCTAGCGATTAGTACTCGTAGATGGTTAAGGTGTTTTGGTCGCTTTGGGTAAGTAAATTGGCACTTCTATTACGGTTTGCGTCCCCGATAACAGCAGCGGTGGTTCCATATACTGGGAAGTTTGGCAGCAGATCTCCGCTGTCATTAAAGACATAGACCTTTTTCTCCTGCAGGTCAGTTAAAGTAACATAGCGCTGTCTGCCCACTTGATGGATACTAGGCGGGCTGTAGACTCCATAAGGCAGTTCGTAGAGTCGGCCATTTATCCGCAGTAAGTTTTCATCTAAGGAAACCTTGGTTTTACCGCTAATCACCAGTGAGAACCCTTGGGCAACTCCTAGGTCTTTTCTGTTTATCCCACCACGAGAGTCAATACTCACCTTGGTTTTATCTCCAGATAGAAAAACAAAATTCCCTCCTTCTTCAAAAATTGGCGAAGTGCCAAACTCAAAGCTGCCGTTCACTTTCACCCGGTCTTTCCCCACACGACTCTTAATAAGTAGTCGTCCGTCCGAAAGCGGGAAGGTGAGATAGTCCTTATTGCCTATTCTCAAATGCTGCGGCGCCATAGCTAAAGTAGTAGGAGCCTCTGTAAAGCTAAAGCCCTTCACGATCTTCGCTTGGCTGTCATACATGAGAATCTCTTTGTCTTGGACCACAACAAAACGGTATTTGCGGTTGTTGTCGTAATCAAAAACGGCCAAGGGTTGGGTGACTTCATCTCTAAACTTGATAGGGAAGGGACCTACGTCATCTCCGTTTCTATCTATAATATAGAGTCTACTTGCTGTTGCAAATGCCAATTGTAGCTTGCCGTTTCTAAGTAGGTCAACCTCTTGGATCTTCCCTAAAATGGGTTCGTTTAGTTTTCGGGTCCAAAGGGATTTACCATTGTAGGCCAACAAATGCAAGTTGTTCTCCACATCTTGATATACGATATCCTTGCCTTTGGTTCTGTGGTTGGTAAACCACTGCGGAGTCGATAATGGCGGTAGTTTAAGCGCAATGCTTTTGAGTTCTTTAATTCCGTCGGAGCTTTGCTTAGTCTGCGGAAGTACCGTTTGCCCTTGTATATACAAAACCCCGTCGGTAGCCGTATACTGTAGCCCCATAAGCTGATGCGTCTGATCTGCGTTCGCAGTCGCTTGCATTCCAAAAATACCAGTACTGCTACCCAAGTAGGCATTCAATCTCTCAGGTTCTCCGAAGACTCGAAGATGCCCCGCATCACTAAGGCGCTGATCAATTCCTTCATAATCTGCTCTATTGGCAATAGTCGCCTGATTTCTAAAACTGCTTATAACAGCTTCTCCTGCTGTAATTTCTTCAGGAAATAGGTAATAAGCACCTAATTTAAAATAGGTGGTTGCGGTCAACTGCTCAAGCTCGGGAATTCCAACAGTTTCGAACTTCAAGCTATCTGTAAGCGCATAGCGTTTAATATCTCTAAAACGATCTGAAGCCGAGCTGTAGGTATTCAATAACTCTTGCATATTGACAGTGTCCAATGCCTTTAGGGCGAAGACCTTGCCCGCGGCAGTTTCCATAAACCCATAACTGCTGCTGTTGTCGAGGAGTTGACCGCTCAAGGATGTCGCAGCTTCGTTTTGAAGACTGTCTACAGGACGTCTATAGCTGCGTTCTAGGAGAAAGGCAGCGTTTGCCGGCGCGATCTCAGTAAGTTCAAGCGCGGTTGGGGTTCCAAAATCGTTTTTACTCCAAACAGCCGTACTGTCTTTGCTTTGTCCAACTCCGTAGAAACCAAAAGCATCTGGCTGCAGTTCAAGGGAAAGCCCTTTCCAGCCGCTTCCCAACTTAAGTGAGCTCCCCAGACCGTCTTTGATAAATATTGCGGCTTTTTCGGTATTCAAAGAAGCGGCAAGCTTATCGAGTTGTGTGATATTCTCTCCTGGGCCAGCGAGATTTAGGCTCAAGCCATTGGTACAGTTTGCAGCGAGTAAAACACCTGCTTTGAGTTGTAAATACAAGGGGCCTGCAGCTGTGTTTATTTCAAGTTTTTGCTGCGGATCTTTCCGTAAGGCCTGTAGCCAAGTTTCGCTAGCGGTACTATCTGCCACAACCGGGTCGGCCACTTTGGTGATCAAACTAATGTGGGGCACACTATCAGTGCTTGGAGATAGCGCCAACCAAGTCTCGCCTTGGAGGTCTAAGGTGTCAAAACGAGCAAAGAGCGCAGCAATTCCCGGCAAACTGTCGGAGGTCTTTAATCCGCGAAGGAAACTGTTATTCTCCAGTTCGCTCATCATGTCTTTTGGGTCATGACTGCGAATTATCAAACTCGCATCGGCAGGTAAATAAAAACTCAGTTTACCGTCAAATTTGCGCTGCGACTCACAAGCAGACATCAGTAATATCAAACCTATGATCAGGCCAAATTTGGTCCCAGCGAAAAATTGAAAATATGATTTGTGTTGCCCCATCTTGTTAAACAAAAATACTAGGAATTGCAACGCAAAGAAAACAGACTTTATTCTGTTTATCGAAAGGTTTTTAACAGCCTAAAGGTCTAATTTGAGTTGTTCTGGTAAAAGTTTAAAACTCATTCTGTGAAAAGGGGTGCTACCTAGCGCTTTGATCGCTGCCCGATGTGCTTGAGTAGGGTAACCTTTGTTGGCATTCCAGGCGTATTCTGGGAATTTTTCATGCAATTCCAGCATGATATCGTCTCTATAGGTCTTGGCCAATACAGAGGCTGCTGCTATGTGTAAATAGCGGCCGTCTCCCTTAATTACACATTCATGCGGAATCTCGTCTACAGCTTTGAATCGGTTGCCATCTACGGCAATGAATTCGGGTTTAGGGTCTAACTGAGCAATGGCGCGCTGCATGGCTGTAATGGAGGCGTTGAGGATGTTGATCTTATCGATCTCGTCCATCCAAACATGGCAGACCGCATAGCTCAAGGCCTTTTCTTCTATGATCGGGCGGAGTTTTTCGCGTTGTTTGTGGGTAAGTTTTTTTGAATCATTCAGTGCAGGAAGTTTAAAATCATCTGGTAAGATCACCGCTGCTGCAGTTACGGGGCCCGCCAAACACCCGCGTCCGGCTTCGTCGGTTCCGCATTCCAACAGGGTTTTATGAATTTTTAACTTCAGCACAGACAAATTTAAGATAAGAATAGCTCGAAAAGTATAACTTTGCGTGCAACTACTGGAATGAAGCGCAGATTTTTTTTATTGCCCGCAGATCGAAACGGATCTATTTTAAGTGTACTGGTTGTGCTGATGCTCTTCGCAGGTCTTAGCCCTGCCTTGGGACAACGTACCGGAGTTCCCTTTAATCAGCAGGGCAATACAGACGGTCGCAACAACAATCAGGGCGATGCCTTTGACAACAATATTACCAACCCCACAGACCGTCCACCTATAGATCTGTACAAGATCATTTCGGTAAAACGAGACACCACAAGCTTAGACACTACCTTGACCTTGGCCAAGGATTATAAATTCAACTATCTGCGCAAAGACGATTTTGAACTCTTACCCTTTGCCAATGTTGGGCAGACCTATAACAGTTTAGGTTATGACTTGACCAAAGTGAGCTTGGCTCCAGAGTTTGGGGCAAGAGCCCGTCATTTTAATTATATGGAGATCGAGGATACCTACTATTACAGTGTGCCCACTCCGCTAACAGAGCTGTATTTTAAGACGGTATTTCAACAAGGACAGCAGTTAGATGCTTTCTTTACCATAAATACGCAACCGAATCTCAACTTCTCTATCGCTTACAAAGGTTTGCGCTCTTTGGGTAATTACCAGAGCACTTTGACCTCTACCGGAAATTTTAGATTCACCACCAATTATACATCGCCTAATGGACGATATAGGGGGCGTGCTCATATGGTTACTCAAGATCTTCTTAACAACGAGAACGGCGGGATCCGAGATGATTTCATTCCGATATTTACCTCAGGCGATCCCGAATTTGACGATCGTGGCCGTGTGGAGGTAAATTTTGAAGATGCCGAAAATATCTTGGTAGGCAAGCGCTTTCATTTAGATCAAGATTACGCTTTGATCAAACCGGATTCTACCCAGACCAACACCTTGCGCGTGGGTAGTATAGTGAGTTTTGAGGACAAGTATTTTGAATATTTTCAGGAAGCTCCTTTTGATGGCTTCGGACCTGCATACGAATCGACTAACCTGCAGGACCGCTCTACTTTAGAAGAGTTTTACGCCGAAGGAAACCTGCAGTACAAGAATCCTGTAATTGGAGATATGCGCTTCTATGCGGGCTATACCAATTTTAATTACGGTTATGAACGGGTGATCTTTTTAGACAATCAGACCATCCCAAATCGATTGAAAGGCGATTTTATCAGTGTGGGAGGTGGCTATGCAAAACGCTACAAGGGCTTTGATCTGGAAGGACGTATAGGAGTGAATGTCAGTGGCGATTTTGACGCGAATTACTTAGAAGGAAGCGCTGGCTACGCCATCAATGATAACAACAAGGTCCGTATTAGAGCTGCTATTACTTCTCGAGCCCCTAATTACAACTTCTTGCTACATCAGAGCGATTATATAAGCTATAACTGGCAGAATGATTTTGAGAATGTAAAGCAACAACAGTTTCAGTTTCTTTTAACCTCTGACAAACTTTTTGATGCCGAGGTGACCTACACCGGAATAGAGGATTATGCCTATTTTGATGGCGTAACAGTCACTTCGACTGATGGTTCTGAAAGCTATACCACGCCGCAACCGTTCCAGTTTGGCGGCCGTGTAGACTATTTAAAGGTCAAAGTATCTCGCGAACTGCGTTGGCGTAAGTTCGGTCTGAACAACACCATTATGTATCAGACCCTTTTAGACGGAGAAAGTGTATTTAAAGTACCCGAATTGGTGACTAGAAACTCCCTCTTCTACGAAGATGAATGGTTTGAAAAAGCGCTCTTTGTCCAGACGGGTGTGACTTTGAAGTACTTTACCTCTTACGAGATGAACCGATATGATCCTGTGCTTGGAGAGTTTTACTTGCAGAACGAGCAAGAATTTGGCGGTTTTCCGCTGATCGATCTGTTCTTTAATGTAAAGGTGCGTCAAACAAGAGTGTACTTCAAGTACGAACACTTCAATTCACTCTTCAGTTCCAACCCGAATTACTTCGCAGATCCACAGAACCCATATCGGGATGCCGTGATCCGTTTTGGATTGGTGTGGAATTTCTTGTTGTAAGGTCTACTGAATAGTATCTCCCGGTACAGTTACGCGTTCGCTATCTATAAGTAAACTATCGGTAGTTTTCTCCTGTTGAAAGTCCAAGTCCTGATCTGGATACAATTGCTGATCGGTCAAGTTCTCGTCAGTTTTCCAAGTTTCTCCCAACTGCTCTAAAATGGCATCACCCCAAGTAAGTGGCTTTTTAGCATCTATCCATACCACATCGCGGTAATCGGTGTCTATAAGTGCTAGATCTGGTGTAGCTGCGCCATCGAACTTTTTGGAATCTTCTCGGGCAGAGGTCACGGTGGTGATCACAAACATGCGCTTGCGTCCTCCAATATATTTAATGAACGGTCTAAACTCTACCGGTCTGTTCACAGACCAATCGTATTCTTTACGAGATTCAATAACCTTAAGTGGCATGGCAGAAACGCCAGCCAAGCCTTCGTTTTTAGCAGCGTGGTTGTAGTAGAACAACTGATCTGTTCCATCCGCAGGGATCATCACACTAAAAGAAAGGGTAGTGCGCTCATGGCCAATTGGTTCCAAACCAAACCAGTGGTAAAGCCCATCATAGGCGCCCACACTCATGCCTTCCCAATTGAAATCGGTAACAAAAGGCTGCTGATTCTGATCGGCTTCCAGATCCGGGATCTTAACCGCTGTCTTCTTGTTCCAAGGCAGGGGGTCGGTAAATCCGCCTAAGAACTGCAAGGATTGTGCTTGCATACGAGAAACTTTCTCCGCTAAGATGTTTTGTCTTTGCAGGTAGGGATAATTCTTGGTTTCCTCTGGAGAATAGTAGGTGCCCTTTCCGATAAGGATGCGCTCTACATAGTCGCCAAAATCGTGCTCTCCCGGTTCAATGACCATAACTCCTCCATAGGTCGGGTAGGGGAAAAAGAATCCCTTCCATTTAATGAGGCTCACTACCTGCACCCATTTGCCATCGTCGTTCTTCATGTAAAACACATCGCTCGGCTCGTAGGTAAAGAGCTTAAAGAATCCGAAGCGTTGCACCACTGCATTATAAGTGTTTCTACTCCAAGCCAAGGACTCACCAATAGAGAAAGTGATCTTTACCCTATTGTCATCAGAAAAGCGCGGAAAAGGTGTGGTGGAATCTACGTTAAAGAGTTCTTCGGTATTGTCATTAATGCGCTGCCAAATGTATTCCTCTGCTGGCTGTACGGCCATGGTCCATTGGTTCTTGCCATCTACACGGACCAAATGTGGCAAAGATACCTCTTGCGTTTCGCCTATAGATTCATAGGCCATGGTAACGATATTGTTGAACGGTTGAATGCGTTCGTTCTGGGTAAGCGGCAGTTCGTGGATCTCTATCTTGTTCAGGTCTGAGAATACATTGTAAGACTGCATGAACTGATACAAATTCAGGCTCCAACCCACATACCAAAGCAGTCCAAACCAGCCTAAGATTCCTGCAATATAGCCCAAACGCGCTCCTGTAGATGGAGAGCGTCTAAATCTTGAGAAAAGAAAAACAGTGATGATTCCACTAAGTAGTATCAAGAATATATACTTGCGCACAAACAGCAGTGCGGGTTGGTAATCATCACGCAGAATGAACAGCAATAGCAAAGCCACAAACCCAAGCAGAATTACAATTCGCTTCTGTTTTTTGCCTTTTTGCCAATATCTTTTGAGTCTACTCATGGTGTGTTAATTAGTTGATCATGCCTTTGTCTCTTAGGCGGTCTCTAGCGCTTTTTTTAGGCGCTTCTGGGGCTGCTTCTGCTTGTTTTTCAGGTTCTGCTTCCGTGGTTTCTTGAGTGGCTTCCTGCGCTTCTGCTTCTGGCTTGCCTTCTGCCAGATCTTCGATAAAGTCTTTGCCTTTCTGCACCGCTTCTATTAGGTTTTCCTTAGAAAGGCCTTCTTTGGTAACAAAAAAGGCAGAAGCGATGTAGGTCCCTGCTAAGGTCCCAACTATGGCGCTCACAAAATACTGCACCACGAATAGGTTCAATGGGGTCACCAAGGTGATCACTACTAGGCCCAGTAAAAAGCCAGCGGTGATCCATACCAAGCGCATCAAAAAGGGTTGCAGGTATAGAAAACCTTTTGGGTTGTCCGGGGCCATTTGCAGTTCTTTGCTGTGGGTGATCTTGTTCACCAAACGGTAGAACTTATTGTTCTTGGATTCGCGCCAATAGGCTACTATTCCAAAGAGTATGGCGGCTATAAATACAATGATCTCTATGGTCATAACTTAAATTCTTTATTGCGTTCTTTGATCCGCTCAATGATCCAATCCTGATAAGATTCATCGTATTTTGGGAATAGCTCGTAAAAGCTTTCCTTATCAAACCAGTAAAGGGCCACAGGGTCTAGCGGCATTATTTTAACCAGCAGCTTCCAGATCAAAGCGCGGTGCTCATCTTCTATAGAAGAATGAGGTTCGTGCAAGGCCAGAAAGATGCGGTAATCTACCAGGTCCTTGCGTTTGAATTGATTGCTCTGTGCGATCTTCTCATTATAGATCTCCACCCCGCTAATAAGTTTGCGCTCGTCTGGGCTTAGGGTGTTGAAATAGCGTTTGTACAAGAATTCGTTTTCCAAGATCTCTGCCATGGGGTGCTCTGCATCTTTGAGGTGTTCTACCAACAGATGCTTTTTGATCCGTGTATACTTCGGAGTGGTCTCGGCTCGTTTCAAGTTACATTCCACAATAAGATGATCTACCAAGGTCTTGTGCAGCTCTTCGTGCTCCTTGTGGAACAACATTACTTCGTGCGTAGTGTTGCTTATAGACTTTTTAAAGGTTTCCATGGATTCAAATACCATGATCTCTTTGATAAAATCTCGCAGCACAAAGACACCGCCAAAAGCTTTGGTGTAAAAGGAATTCACTTCTACACTGATAGGCTCCAGATGCACTTTGCGATCTCTTAGATCACCGTAGGCTAGCGCAGAGGCCAATAGCTTTTTATGGATATCTCTGTGGAAGAAGTTGTTGCCTTGGTTGTACTCTTCTATAAGCGCCATCTGTTCGGCCTTGTTCTTGTCCAGATCTCCGCTGATCTTAAAGTGAACACTGACCTTTTCTATCTTAAGCAGATCAAAAGACTCGTAATAAGTATCCAATCCTTGGTCTACATGCAAACAAATGGCCGAATCTTTAGTAATGTCTTTGATCTCTTTCTGATAGGCCGTAAAGACCGCATACATCAGATCTCTGTCAAAACTGTGGAACGGTCTGTAGATGGGCTGGTCGAACTGCTCCGGAGATAGGATGATCCCGTAAGAATTCGCATCGCCTAAGTTGAGGTAATAGTCGTCCTTAAGCTCCGCAGCAACCTCAGGGCTCCAACCTAAACCGTCTATCTGAAAGCGTTTGAGCTTTACAGGTTTAATTCCAAGCATGGCCAAACAGTCGTTGTAGCGCGCCACCAATGGTCCGGAAACCGTGGTCAAGCCGCCGCCAAACAATCCTGCCTGTTGTAATTTCTCCATTAGTCCGTGCCTTTTTCAAACTGCTCACGAGCCTCCATTTGGATGTTGAGCTCGTTAACACGCTGTTCTACTTTACGCTTAAAGTCAGTATCGGCAATGGTAGCTACATTGTCTAAATAGCGCACCACTTCTTGTCTTCTGATGTCTGAAAAGTCCAAGCCTTTCATGTTCTGTTTCATCAGATCTTGCAGCATGGCGTATTTGGTATCGTAATCCTGCTTAAAATACAAGCTCGGATCCTCGAACCACTGCTCGGGCAAATCAAAGTCCGTCAGGCGCAAGGAAATAGCAGATTGTATGTTTCTGATATCTCGAGAGGAGAAGAACGGAAAGCTTTCTTGGATCTTCTTGTAGAGCTCCGCATAGAACATATGCTTGTCATGTGCGTGTTTGGATTCTACTTGTTCAAAGATCTCCAGAACACGCTCTTCACTAGGGCGCTCTGCATGCTTTAAGATCTCGCCCAAATTCTTTGCCAATCCTTGGTTGGCCAAGTATTCGTATTGCTCCGGATCTTTCATGTTCACAAAGCCCGGCATGGTATCGTTAAGTTTGCTCCACCACAAATAATCCTGATCCACAAAGTCTGGAATAGTTCTGGCACCGTCAATTTTAAAACGGGCCTGTACCCTTGATATCACTGCCTTGTCCAGCATCTCCGGCAGGTTGGTAAACAGTCCAATAGCGCTGTTTCCGTAGTTTACCGCATAGGCTCCTTCTGTATAGCGCAAGAACACACCAATCACCTCTTTTACCCCTGCAGAAACTCCCTGAGCGGTACGCTCTTGTAAGTTGTTCTCCGCATCGTCAATAGGGGCGAAGATCAACTTGGTCGGGTCTTGCATGGGTTTCATCCACTGCACCATTTTCTCTGCGGACCCTCCTTGAAAAGTAGAGATCAGCGTATCTGGCATGGGGTGGAATAAGAATGGTATCTCCAAAACCTCACAGTATTCTTTAAGGCGCGTCGCCATGGCTGCGATAAGCATACTTTTACCTGTACCTGGAATTCCGTAGCCCATAAAAACCGGCATAAAGCCACCAAGCTCCTGAAACGGATTCTTCTTGGCTGCAAAGTCATAGCTCAGCATGCGTTCTGTCAAACGGCGTGCAAAGTGCTTGGCATCGCGGTTACCAACTATCTGCTCAAACTTGATCTTATTGAACTCCACACTCTGGGCAGTGCCTTCAAAAACATTCTCCCAACCCGAAACAGCAAATTCGCTGTTTTCTAATTTGTAGGTTCTGTCGGTAATGGTCTCGGTATATTCTAGAGAACTAATGCGGAGTTGGATCTCACTGATCAATCCCTCAAAATAAACCACCGTAAAATCGATCACATCTTTGTCTGAGGTGATCATCTCCGGATGGCTCAAATACTTGTCAAAGTAAAAGAGCATACAGGCAATTCCTTTAATAGGCGAAGCCAAAGAGACCTCAGGAATTCCAGCGAATTTATTTTTCAGCACAGTCAGATCATCAGAAGCATGTGGCTTGAGATCAAATAAGGTTTTATATGCTGTTCCATAGAGCATAAAAGCCGTAGCCGTGTGCATCTTGCTGTCGTATTCTCTGCGGCGTGAAGCGTCTAAACTGCTGCGCTGCTCCTGCATGGCAGAAAGACCGCTGGCATCAGAGTAAGCGTCCTTCAACCAAATACCCATACTGAGGCCTTCTTGCAGCGCCATAAGGGATTGGTTCAGAGCCAAAGGAATCGCAATAGAATCATTCAGCAAGCGCTTTTTAAGCCCTAAAATGGTCTTAGAAACAGAAGTAACGTCGGTTTTGCCGTTTCCCGTCGCTTTAGACAAATAGAGCAAAATAGAATCGTCTTGCCCGTCCTTGTTTCGGTTCTTGGCTTTCATACCCTGTTCCCACTGGACACCCTTTAAGTAAGACGCTGCTTCTTCGCGCAGGGCTTCCAGTTCGTTCTTCTTGATGGGGAATGTGGTATTGTGCTCCATATATTAAAGGTTAACCGCGGGGATCTCTATCGGGTTTTGTGTTAGTAAATTCAATTCGTCCGGAATGTCGTTGTACAAGATCTGCAGGGTCCGGTGCGGTGCAAACAAGAGTCTTTCGCGTTTGGGTTCGCTCCAAATTTGAAAGTGCTGCTTGTTAAACAGGCTGCCTTCTTTAAAGGTGCCTTTAGATTCGATCTTTGCCGATCTCAGCGAGAATGCAAAGTTCGAAAGGTCCAGGTCTTTATTACCTATCGCCTTGAGCAAGCTGTGCGTTATGGCCAATTCGTCTTTGGCAAAGATGCTGTGCAAAGGCCCGAGGTCTATCAACTTTAAGCTACGCGGATACAATTTTGGCAAACGCTTGTCTATGGCATATGCCATCATCTCTACATCCATGTTGCGGTCTGCAACCTTTTCTAGGGCTTCATAGATCTCTGCCTGATAATCTGCCACGCTGGTCTTGTTCACGTCAAAGTACATATAGCCTACAAAGGGTCTGTTCAGAGTCACATCGTAAAAAGACCAACTCACCAAATTGCGACCAATGGTACGGTCGTTGGTGCGAACTATCTTGCCTTGCACAAAGCGTCTAAAGATGTAATTTCGGTCTACTGAGGTATAATATACTATAGACGCAGCCTGATGCAATTTCTTATCTGCTACTGGCTTTTTGTGTTTTAAAAGTGTGTCTAAGAACTCGTCTTTAAGCTGTTGGGCCGGAGGCAATTTCTCTATGAATTCTTGCTTTAAGGCCAAGTCGTTCAACAGGTATCTGAACTCCAAATAATTCGGGAATCCAGACTCTGTCAAATCGATCCGCATCTTTTCTTCATCATCAAAAAGGTATTTCACGCGAAAGGCCTCCAAGCTGTAGAGCATGAGTTCACAATACTGTGAAAGGAACTCCAGTTCTCTTGCTGTGCAGATGTCTTTTTGTTTTAAGGCATCTACCAGTGCATTGAATCCGTGTTTGACCAGTTTAAAATACGCCTTGTACTGTTCTTTGGTTTCTAGAACAGCAGAATCCAAGGGGGTAACTATGTCATGTAAGCCCATAAGCTCGCGCTTTCACGTGAAAAGTTTAATGATTAGATATGGCTTCGGATTTTATCCGAGCAAGTCGTCGTCTGCAGGGTCAGGAGTAGGAGCCGGGTCATCGCCTCCACCGTCACCGCTAGGTGCAGGAGCATCATCTGTAGCGTAATAGTCCTCAAAGATCTCCTTCATGTCAATCCCGTAACGGTTGGCAAAGTCCTTTTGGATCTCTGCATCCTTTTTACGCAACTCTTGCAAAGCTTCAGCATAGGAGCTGTATACACCCTGCATCACTTTCTCGTGAACCGGGATATTGTCCATCATCTGCTGACGTGCTTTGGCAGAAGCCGTGTGCATTGCTGCAAGGGTCTGTCCTATGTGCTCGTCTGTCTTTACACCTAAGTGCTCTAAGATGGCCGCAAACTCCTGATCGGTTCTCGCTTTAAGTGCCACAACATAACCGTCATAGTACTTTAAACGCTCATCGGTATCACTCTTAAGCTTCGCTCTGTGCGACTGTAAATTGCTGCGCAGGGAAGTCAATACCTTGATGGTCAGGTTGTGCTTGTGTACAAAGCTGTCCTTAGAAGCGGCAAGGGTAGTGTAGGCGTTTTTAAGGCCTTCCAGTTCTTCTACCTTTTGTTCCAGCTGGGTGATCTTGGCAATAGCCTCTGAGTATTCTGGCGATTGCTTATCGGTGATCTCTTCCAACTCTTGACGAGCTTGCTTTAAAAGGGCGTATTGCTCTTCGAGTTTTTCTTCGGTCTCTTGCTTTTTCTCCAAGGCCTTGTTGTGGTTCTTGGAAGCTTCTACGATAGCCACTTGCAGTTTTTCTTCTACCTCTTTGATCTCTACCTCGCGGTTCTTCAATCGGGTAACTGCAGCCTGACTTTTATAGGAAAGCTCATTGAGTAAGGTTTGGATGTCTGCGTTCTCAATACGCTCCTGGAACATTTGCTTGGCACGCAGATCGGCAGCATCACGAGCCTTTTCTGCGGCTTTGAGTTCCTCTTCTTTACGTTTGATGCGCGACTTACGTCCCCAGAGGTTGTTCCACCAGTTGTCCTTGACCTTTTCGGCTTCTTCGAGTTCGATCTTGGCTTTGTTAAGCGCATTCTGAGCTCTGTCGATCACCTTTTGCTCCTCGGCATTTAGGGTCGAGAACTTCTCGAAGATGATTCCAACTTCGTCTTGGTAATCGGTAAGATCTTTGATCGCCTCCAAAAGGGAACTGCGATCTTTCTCTGCCATACCTACCACATCATCCAAAGTGGCATTGAGTATCTTTTGGCGAACTTCCGGGTCGTCCTCCTGGGCCAGTTTGGCCTTCATTTGGTCCATGGTTTTACCCCAGTTCACATCTACTTTCTCTTGTGCAGGGCCAGAATCGGTCTCTAGTAAGTCAAAATCGTCAGACATAGTACGACTATAGTTTTAAGGTTGCTAAAAATTTTGGAGTATCAATTTCGGTAAAAAAAACGAGTTAAAAGAACTCATTTTGGAAAAGCTTACGACTATTAGTCTTAAAGCCGTTAAAATTGTTACAGATCGCAACTATAGTGTGCCATTTGGGCAATTTGTATAAAAAAACCCCGAGTGTAAAACCCGGGGCAATTTTTCGGTGGCTAATTCGAGATTAATCTTTCAAAACACTTCTGGAGATCACGATCTTCTGGATCTCGCTGGTTCCCTCATAGATCTGTGTGATCTTCGCATCGCGCATAAGGCGCTCTACATGATATTCTTTTACGTAGCCGTTTCCGCCGTGTACTTGAACGGCTTCTACAGTTACTTCCATGGCTACTTGAGAGGCGTATAGTTTGGCCATTGCACCACTTAGGTCGTAGTTGTGACCGTTGTCTTTGTCCCAAGCTGCCTTCATTACCAAATGACGCGCGGCTTCGATCTTAACGTGCATATCTGCCAATTTAAAGGCAATGGCCTGGTGGTTGCAGATCTCAGTTCCAAAAGCTTTACGCACTTTGGAGTATTCCTTTGCCAACTCGTACGCGCCTTGAGCAATTCCTAGGGCTTGAGCGGCAATACCAATGCGCCCCCCGCTTAGGGTCTTCATGGCGAATTTGAATCCGAAGCCATCTTCACCAATGCGATTCTCTTTAGGAACCTTTACATCGTTAAAGATCAAAGAGTGGGTGTCGCTTCCGCGGATACCCAGTTTATCTTCTTTAGGGCCGATCTCAAAACCTTCCCAACCTTTTTCTACAATTAGCGCGTTGATACCGCGGTGACCTTTGTCACGATCTGTTTGTGCAATGACAATATAATAGTCTGCGCTGCTACCGTTGGTGATCCAGTTCTTGGTACCGTTAAGTACGTAGTGATCGCCCATGTCTATTGCAGTGGTCTTTTGAGAAGTCGCGTCAGATCCTGCTTCTGGTTCGCTCAAACAAAAAGCGCCCAAAGCTTCTCCGCTGGCCAATTTCGACAAGTATTTTTCTTTGTGCATATCACTTCCAAAAGCTTGGATCCCGTAACACACCAAAGAGTTGTTGACCGACATCACTACAGAAGCAGAAGCATCTATCTTACTGAGCTCTTCCATAGCCAACACATAAGAAACAGTGTCCATTCCACCTCCGCCATAGGCTGGATCCACCATCATTCCCATAAATCCGAGTTCGCCCATTTGTTTGATCTGGGCGGCAGGGAATTCTTGTTTGTTGTCGCGTTCAATTACTCCGGGGAGGAGTTCATTTTTTGCAAAATCACGGGCCGCATCGCGGATCATTTCGTGTTCTTCGGTTAAGCTAAAATCCATGGAAGTCAGTATTCTTTAAATTATTCTCAAAAAAGGTAGGCAAAGATACTTCTTAAATGGCATATTTTCAATAAATCCTACTATTTTTAAGAATGCTTAAAAACCACTATCACGTAGTTGGAGTTATGTCAGGCACTTCTTTAGATGGAGTGGACCTGGCAGAGGTATTTTTTGAGTTCAATAACGGCCAGTGGGACTATCGTTTCGGGCATACTTTCACCGAGCCTTATGACGACCGCCGCGATAAATCTTGGTTGGCCAGTTTGGTGAATCTCTCTCCGGCGGCATTGGATGAAGCAGACCATTCCTATTCTTTAATGTTGGGGGCTGTCATCAATCGTTTTATTAAGGCCAACAATATCAAAGGGCTCGACGCGGTCTGTTCTCACGGACATACAGCCTTGCATCAGCCTAAAAAAGGCATTACACGGCAAATAGGCAATCAGAAGATCATTGCAGAGGTCCTAAAACAAACTGTGGTTTGTGACTTTCGAGTACAGGATGTTGCCTTGGGAGGTCAAGGGGCGCCTTTGGTACCTATAGGAGATAGATTGCTCTTTGGCAACTATGACTACTGTATCAATTTGGGCGGATTTGCCAATATCTCGTTCGAACAAGATGGTCAACGGATAGCCTACGATCTTTGTCCGGTTAACATAGTGTTGAATGAGCTGGTCAAGCCGCTGGGCCTATCTTATGACGATCGTGGTCAATTGGCAAGTCAAGGAAAGCTCATTCCAGATTTGCTTGCTCAACTCAATGCCTTGTCATTTTATGCTCAAAAGCCTCCAAAATCTTTGGGCTTGGAATGGGTGAAGCGAAACATAGATCCTTTGCTCAAAGGTCAGCAGCATAAAACAGAAGACCTACTCGCCACCTTGGTCGAGCATATGGCCATGCAAATTGCTGCTCCTTTAAAAAGCAATGCGAAGCTCTTGTTTACAGGAGGTGGAGCTTATAATGATTATCTGCTTCAGCGAATAGAGGCGCATAAGTCTTTGAAAATCAAAGTTCCGGAAAGGGAGCTTGTTGAGTACAAAGAGGCTCTGATTTTTGCGCTCTTGGGAGTTCTGAAATTGAGAGAGGAGATAAATTGCTTGTCCTCGGTCACAGGAGCGTCTAAGGATCATTCTAGCGGAGTCATATTTAACCTTAATATTTAGTTACAGCGAGCGGATTGGGCACTTAAGTTTGTTATATTTGTCTGCTACAATGCCAACCAACTAAATGAAAGAACTCCTTAAAGCTTACGAGAATAAAGCACCTGAAATTGTGTTCCATTGGAACGATCCTCTTACCGATGCAGAAGGCTGGACAGTGATCAATTCGCTCAGAGGAGGAGCTGCCGGTGGAGGAACCCGTATGCGTAAGGGTTTGGATATGAACGAGGTACTCTCTTTGGCCAAGACCATGGAGGTTAAATTTACCGTATCCGGCCCCCCGATTGGAGGTGCGAAATCTGGAATAAATTTTGACCCTGCAGATCCGAGAAAAAAGGAAGTTCTAGAGCGTTGGTACGCAGCCGTTTCACCGCTTTTAAAATCCTATTACGGCACAGGTGGAGATCTGAATGTAGACGAGATCCACGAAGTGATCCCGATCACGGAAGCCAGCGGTGTTTGGCATCCGCAGGAAGGAGTTTTCTCAGGACATTTTCAGCCGAGAGAGGCAGATAAGATCAACCGAATTGGTCAATTGCGTCAAGGCGTGATAAAGGTGATCGAGAATCCGAATTATACGCCAGATGTTACTAAGAAATATACCGTTGCCGACATGATAACTGGCTTTGGTGTGGCAGAAGCAGTTAGACATTACTATGAGGTTTACGGAGGTTCTGTAAAAGGAAAACGCGCTGTGATCCAAGGATTTGGAAACGTTGGGTCTGCCGCTGCCTATTATTTGGCTCTAATGGGAGCCAAGGTTGTTGGTATCATTGACCGCCATGGGGGAGTGATCAACGAGACCGGCTTTTCTTTGGCCGAGGTTACCGAGTTCTTTTTGAACAAACGCGGTAATGAACTTATGGTAGACAACATGATCCCATTTGACGAAATGAATAAGCGCATTTGGAGCTTGGAGACTGAGGTATTTGCACCTTGTGCCGCTTCACGCCTTATCACTCAAGATCAGATAGATCAAATGATCGCCTCAGGTTTGGAGGTTATTTCTTGCGGAGCCAATGTTCCTTTTGCCGATCCGGAGATCTTCTTTGGGTCTATCATGGAACATACGGACCGCGAAGTCAGTCTGATCCCAGATTTTATTTCAAATTGTGGAATGGCCAGAGTTTTTGCTTACTTTA
Source organism: Gilvibacter sp. SZ-19 (assembly GCF_002163875.1). Lineage (GTDB taxonomy): Bacteria > Bacteroidota > Bacteroidia > Flavobacteriales > Flavobacteriaceae > Gilvibacter. Next base: position 2,041,817 of record NZ_CP019333.1, read on the forward strand.
TGGAGCGAAAAGTTCAGATGACAGACGAAGCCATCTTTAACGATACTTCAGATACCATCCGCCGAGCTTTGGAAGCCACACACAAATCGAATCCGAATAAAACAAGAATAAGCGAAACTGCATTTGAGATCGCTTTAAAACAACTTATATAATACCAACAGTATGGAATCTATTATCATTCTCATTTTTGTATTTGGTTATTTGTCAATTACCCTAGAACACCCTTTGCGCTTGGACAAAACTGTCCCGGCTTTGATAATGGCAGCCCTTATTTGGGCCGTCCTTTCGATAGGGTTTGCCTCGGGTTGGTTCAGTGTTATAGATACCCATGAGAATGTCTTCACCTATATAGCGGGAGACCATCACATGGAAGAAGGATTCTCCAACACACTGTTGCATCACTTGGGTAAAACCGCAGAGATACTCATCTTCTTGATAGGGGCCATGACCATAGTGGAGATCATAGATCTGCACCGTGGTTTTGAGATCCTCAAGGGAGCTGTAAAGACCAAGAGCAAGAAGCGTCTGCTTTGGATCATTGGTATTTTGGCATTCATCTTATCGGCTATCATTGATAACCTTACTGCGACTATCGTGTTGGTTACCTTGCTGCGCAAGTTGATCCCAACGCGTGAAGATCGTTTGTGGTTTGCTTCTATGGTTGTAATCGCCGCTAACGCTGGTGGGGCTTGGTCGCCTATTGGAGACGTAACCACCACCATGCTTTGGATCGCCAATAAAGTAACAGCACTTGGACTGGTGAAGTTTGTGGTATTGCCGTCAATCGCTTGTTTTATTGTGCCATTCTTTATTGCCAGTCGCATGAAGCCTTTTCAAGGCGAGGTGACTGGAGTAGACAAGGACGAAGATGCAGAAGGGCGCAGACTGCTCAGTAGTAAGACCATGCTTTTCTTAGGATTGGGGATGATAGTATCTGTGCCGATCTTTAAAACAGTTACGCACTTGCCACCGTATATCGGGATGATGTTTGCCTTGGGTATTGTATGGTTGGTGTCTGAGTATATTCACCCGGAAGAGGACTTTTCTGAATCAGAAAGACATAAGTATTCAGCACATAAGGCCCTGTCGCGTATAGAAATTTCAAGTATCCTCTTCTTCCTCGGGATCCTAATGGCCGTTGCCGGACTAGAGAGTTTGGTTTACGGAACCTCTATGGACGGAGAACAAGTCGGTACGCTTCGTTATTTGGCGGAAGTGCTGCAAGGCGCTATTCCATATGAGGATGTAGTAGTGATCTTGTTAGGTATCTTCTCTGCTATTATAGATAATGTACCGCTTGTGGCAGCCTCTATAGGTATGTACGAGTCGCCAACAGATTCTGTGCTGTGGCACTTTATCGCCTACTCTGCAGGAACTGGAGGTTCTATGTTGATCATCGGATCTGCTGCTGGTGTTGCTGCTATGGGAATGGAGAAGATCGATTTTATCTGGTATTTGAAAAAGATAACTTGGTTAGCTTTCGTTGGTTTTGCAGTAGGTGCTGCCGTGTATCTGTTGTTCCAACGTGTGCTCTTAGTATAAGCCCTTACAATTTCTGAACGTATTGTTCGTTCTACCATTATTAAACCTAAAGTATGTTGAATTACCTACTTCAGGACCCAACTACCGATGCCGTAGATGGCCTGGAACCTGTCGTTGAAGAAAAAACGATATCACTTATGGAGCTACTACTCAATGGAGGAGTAGCCGGTCAAATCATTATCGCTGTTTTGTTTGTACTGCTCTTTGTAGCCATGTACATCTATTTTGAACGCCTGTTCGCGATTAAATCGGCTTCTAAGATAGACAGCAACTTCATGAATCAAATTCGAGACAATGTGGGTTCCGGAAACCTAGAGGCTGCCAAACTATTATGTGTGCAGCAGAATTCTCCTGTAGCTCGTCTAACAGAGAAAGGAATCTCCCGCATCGGAAGTCCTTTAGATGATATTAATACCGCCATTGAAAATGCCGGACGCTTGGAAGTTTACAAAATGGAAAAGAATGTCAGCATTCTGGCTACCATTGCGGGTGCCGCTCCTATGATCGGATTCTTAGGAACTGTGATCGGGATGGTCTTGGCTTTCCATCAACTGGCAACCAGTAGTGGGCAGGCAGAAATGGGCTCTCTTGCAGAGGGGATATACACGGCTATGACCACGACCGTTGCAGGACTCGTGGTGGGTATCATTGCCTATATGGGATACAACCATTTGGTAGTAAAGACAGACAAGGTAGTGCACCAAATGGAGGCCAATGCCGTTGATTTCTTAGACCTATTAAACGAACCTGCTTAGTATGAATCTAAGAGGACGAAATAAAGTTAAGGCGGAGTTCAGTATGAGTTCCATGACAGATATAGTTTTTCTGTTGTTGGTTTTCTTTTTGCTGACCTCGTCTAACGTAACTCCAGATGCGCTCAACCTGGTACTTCCAAAGGCCAAAGGCAAGACCACAGCCCAGCAAAATGCTTCGGTGAGCATTACCAAAGGGGGTGCCTATTATGTCAATAAAGAGCGCGTGAGCGAGTATGGCATAGAACGTGAACTACAAGCAGCATTGAACGGGCAAGAGAATCCGACCATAATTCTGCGCGCAGAAGAAGGCGTGCCTATAGAAAAGGCCGTTTTGGTCATGGATATTGCCAACAAGAACAATTTTAAAGTCGTGCTAGCCGTGCGCCCAAACTAGTATGGGATTTTTAGATACCGAACATAAACGCAAGAGTTTCCGCATCAGCTCGGCCTTGATGGCTATACTTTTGTTGTTGCTCTTTTTCTTCGGATTGAAATATCTAGACCCACCACCAGAAGGCGGTATTGCCATTAACTTCGGAACTTCAGATACAGGATCTGGCCAAGTACAGCCGCAGGAGACGGTAAAAACGGCTCCGCAGCAAACCAAGGCAGCACCGGCTGAATCGGCCAAGGACATCAACGAAGAGGTGGTTACTCAAGATGTAGAGGACGCCCCGGTTATCAAAGACGACAAAAAACCGGTAGAAACTAAACCGGTTACAGAAGAGAAACCTAAAGAAGAGCCTAAAAAACCGGACCCGAAGCCCGATAAGAGCACAACTGATGCCCTTTCTTCTATAATCAACGGGCCTAAGAATGACGGCAAAACAGAAGGTGGAGAAGGCCCCGACAGTAGTGGCGGAGACAAAGGTGATCCCAACGGCGACCCAAATGCCAGTAGCTACTACGGTACCGGAAAAGGTCTAGACGGGGACGGCAACTACCAATTAGGTGGCAGAAAAGCCTTGAACAAGCAAAAGTATCAGCAAGACTGCAACGAGGCCGGAACCGTTGTGGTGAGCATTGAAGTGGATCGCAACGGAAACGTGATCAGCGCTACTCCTGGAGTTCGTGGAACCACTAATAATTCTCGCTGTTTGTTAGAACCCGCTAAGCGCGCAGCCTTAGCGACAAAATTCAACTCAGACACCAATGCTCCGGCCAAGCAGATCGGAAAGATCGTTTACCGTTTCTCTTTGTCAAATTAATAGGTCATTTTGGTATCTTTGGTAAAAACGATGCCATGAAATGAGCACAAACAAATTTAGTTGTTAGTATACCCACTACTAGAACTAAAATTTTTGTGCGAAAGCGAAGCGGTTGATCTATGCAAATAATTTTTATTCGCTTAACAGCCGGGCAATAAAAATTTTGAAAATAGATGAAAAAGCCTACTACCTTTCACTTATTCGGATTGTTAACGCTACTCTTATGTTTGAGTTGCGCGGACAAACCAAAATACGATCTGAGTACTATTCCTTCTGAAAAACCTGGGGATATTCTCTTTATGCAACGGGCTTATCCCAGTGGCGAAATAGACACCCGAGCCTACGCCAGTGCCATTGCCTGGAAACAAAATCAAATAGTCAATACTCGTGGAGCGATTCCCGATTGGAAGCAAAATGGCCCTTATAATATAGGGGGTAGAATTTCCGATATTGCAATTCATCCTACACAATCAGACACCTACTTTGTGGGAGCGGCATCTGGTGGAATTTTTAAAACAATTAATGGTGGAACAACATGGGCACCTATTTTTGACGCTCAGGAAATGTTGGCTATCGGTGATATCGAAATCGCCGCTAACAACCCGGATATTATCTATGTTGGTACCGGGGAACCCAATGCCGGTGGAGGCTCCTTGGCTTATGATGGGAATGGTATTTTTAAAAGTACCGATGGTGGTATTAATTGGGAGTTTAAAGGCTTACCCGATATTGGTAGTGTAGGTAAGATTGTGATCGATCCCACCGACGATCAGACCCTTTATGTGGGTGCGATGGGGCCATTGTTTAGGGATGATTCTAACAGAGGCGTTTATAAAAGTACAGATGGAGGTGATACTTGGGATCAGGTGTTGTTTGTATCCGATATTACAGGTGTGATCGATATGGCGATACATCCTACTAATCCAAATATTGTGTATGCCGCTAGCTGGGAGCGCATTCGTCGCCCCGAATTTAGAATTTATGGCGGTGAAACCTCTCGCATATACCGTTCTACAGATGCTGGTGCTTCCTGGACCGAACTTACTGTTGGCCTTCCGAGTTTACCGGAAGACAAAGGGCGAATTAGTATCGATATTTCGCAATCTAATCCCGATGTACTCTATGCCCTATATGCCGATAGAAACGGCTCAATTCTAGATGTATTTAAAACTTCAAACGGAGGAAACTCATGGACTTCACTGGGAGGTGGAGATTTAACCAATGTAGGTTTTCATTGGTGGTTTGGAGGTATTTTTATCGATCCGACTGATGAGAACACCATTTATAATGTAGGATTTGTGGTCGAAAAATCGACTGATGGGGGAGCTAGCTGGGGACCTGCATTTGCGGGTGTACACGTGGATCAGCATGCGCTGGCTTTTAACCCCTCGGTGGCAGGAGAAGTACTCTTGGGGAATGACGGTGGATTTTACAGCAGTTCCGACAATGCGGCAACCTGGGAAAAGAACGAAAAATTACCAATCACTCAGTTTTATCGTTTCCATGTGGATGCACAAAACCAAGGTAAACAATACGGTGGAAGCCAAGATAATAGTACAATGCGAATTGTGCCGGGCAGTAGTGGAGATTGGGATATTATTACAGGCGGAGACGGATTTCAGCCCTTGGTCGATCCAACCAATACTAATGTGATCTATACCTTGGCTCAACGTGGATTTTTACAAAAGTCTACCGACGATGCAGCTACCTTTAATGTTGCCATGAGCGGAATTAGCCCGAGCGAGTTGAAAAATTGGGATACCCCTATTATTCTGGATCCGGCCGATCCTAATATAGTGTATTACGGAGCTGAACGAGTTTATCGTTCTACCGATGCGGCAGGTAGTTGGACAGCGATTAGCCCGGTTTTACACGATGGGCCTTATTCCGGCAATAATGGTTTTGGTACCTTAACTAGTATCGATGTGTCTACATTGGATTCGGACCTACTTATCGCAGGGACCGACGACGGAAACATTTGGGTAAGTAATAATGCAGGAACGAGTTGGAATAATGTTTCGAGCAGTTTGCCCGATAGATGGGTAACCAAAGTGCTTATGTCTCGTTACGACGCTAATACCTTATATGCGACCTTTTCGGGCTATCGATTTGGTGAGGATATTGGTCATGTTTACAAAAGCACCAATTTTGGCGCAAGCTGGACGAATATTGGGTCTTCAATACCAGATATCCCGGTAAACGATATTGTGCAAGACGGGCAGGGGAACTTATTTTTGGCAACCGATATTGGAGTGCTTGGGTCGGGAGATGATGGTGCGACTTGGGTAACGGCTGGTGCGCAATTACCATCAGTTGTGGTAACCGACCTTCATGTTTTAAACGACGACACTTTATTATATGCGGCTACTTACGGACGTTCTAGTTATTTATTAGAGATTTTTGGAATTGCTTTGTCTAACGATGAATTTGATTTGGAGGATTCGATTGTCCTAAGTCCAAATCCGGCAAGCGAGCAAATAACTCTTACCATGCCGGAGGGAACAACTGTAAGTGATTATAGAATATACAATTCCCTAGGGCAAGTGGTTAATCAACAACATGTAACATCTACCGATTCGAATAAACTGTCTATTCAGGTGAGCGACTTACCGAAAGGAGTTTATGTGCTTCAAATCGGGGGAGATTCTAAAACTATTTCCAAGCGCTTTATAAAACGTTAGGCCATAAACTATCAACAAACACTCGATTGGTTATACAAACAGCTGCCCATGTACCAAAGGGTAGGTGGGGCAGCTTATAAGATAGATCTTTCCAATACGCGCGCTCTGCGCGATCATTTGGGTAACCCTGAGCAGGGGTTCAAGAGTATTCACGTGGCTGGAACCAATGGAAAAGGTTCATGCAGTCATATGCTAGCAGCTGTTCTTATGGCTGCAGGCTATAAAGTTGGCCTGTATACCTCACCGCATCTCAAAGACTTTAGGGAACGCATCAAGATAAATGGCAAACCCATTAGTAAGCGCGGCGTTGTTCAATTTGTGGACGAACATAGGGCATTCTTCGAGAAACAGCAGTTGTCATTTTTCGAAATGACCGTTGGGATGGCTTTTGATCATTTTAAGCGCGAACAAGTAGACATTGCCGTAGTGGAAGTAGGCTTAGGAGGTCGATTAGACAGTACTAATGTCATAACTCCAGAGGTAAGTGTAATAACAAACATTGGGTTCGATCATATGCAGTTCTTAGGCAATTCACTAGAGTCTATTGCGGCAGAAAAGGCTGGGATCATGAAGCCCGGAATTCCTGTTGTAATAGGAGAGACTGTGCCAGAGACCAAAGCGGTCTTTTTGCAGACTGCTGAGTCTGTTGCCGCGCCCATCTTTTTTGCAGAATCCAATCCATTCCCTAATTATGATTTAGATCTTAAAGGGGATTACCAGAAACAAAATTCACGAACAGTGTTACTGGCCATTGAACAGCTTAAGCTCAGAGGTTATGAAATTCCTGAGGCGGCCATTAAAAAAGGTTTAAAACAAGTTGTTTCTTCAACTGGATTGTTAGGCAGGTGGCAGGTTTTACAAGAGCTGCCTGTGGTGATAGCAGATACAGCCCACAACAAAGAGGGCCTGACCATTGTTCTGAATCAGATAGAACAAAGCAGCTATGAGCAGCTGCATTTGGTGTTAGGGTTTGTGAGTGACAAACAAGTGAATGAATTGGTTGGGATGTTTCCTGCAGATGCAAGCTACTATTTCTGTCAGGCGAATATTCCACGTGCCATGTCGGCTACAGAATTACAGGCAATTTTCCAAGCACAAGGGCGTAAGGGTAAGGTTTACAGCAGTGTAGGAAGAGCCTTAGGGGCTGCCAAAAGACGCGCCTCAAACAAAGACCTCATTTACGTTGGAGGCAGTACCTTCACGGTAGCGGAGGTGGTCTAAATTTTTTCTTCAAAAAGTATTGTACCAATAAAAAAAGAACCTATATTTGCAACCGCTTAACAAAGCAAGGGCGCGTAGCTCAGTTGGTTCAGAGCACTTGGTTTACACCCAAGGGGTCAGGGGTTCGAATCCCTTCGCGCCCACAGCAAAACCCACCTCAAATGAGGTGGGTTTTTTCATTTGCAAAAAACCGAAAGCTTGCTTTCAGGTTTTTAAGCAAATGAAAAACAACCCGGGAGGGTTGTTTTGCTGTGGTAACCCCCTTCAGGATCATCGCGCGTGAGCGCGATAATCCCAGAAGGGGGCGCTCGGGACTCTATCGAATGAGTTCTTTCCGCTTCGCGGCTACCTCCATCAAACATCCACTGGATGTTTGGTTTTGCGTTGCAAAACTTCATTTCGGTAACCTTCAGGATTATCGCGCGTAAGCGTGATAATCTGTTGATAAAAAGGGGTCGCGATTCAGGGGCATTAGTTTTTGATCACTAGTTTTCTGGTGATCTGTTGTGTTTGGGTGTTTATAACGGCCAGGTAAACGCCGTTGGCAAGATACATTTCTAGGCTGTTTATTCCACCAATCAAGGATTGGTCGTAAATACGTTGTCCAGCTATATTGTAAATACTCAATTGACCGTTTGGTATACTGGCTAATTCAATATTGAACCGTCCGTTTGACGGATTAGGGTAAATGCGTAAGGCGGAGTTCAAATCAAAATCCGAAGCACTCAAAACAGCACTCACATTCTTATAAAGAAAGGATCCTCTCACTGGAGTACCTGTGGTGGTGCCACCAATAACAACATCCAACAAGCTGTCTCCATCCACATCGGCAACAGCATGGGTAGATAAGTAGCCCCCAACAAATTCATCGGATAGCACAAAACTGTTGTCACCGAGATTTTCGTATATGTGGCTGTATATATTGGGTAGACCGCCATTTGCAGAGCCAATTACAAACACATCCACGTCGCCATCATTGTCAAAATCGTTGAAGGAGGTTTCGCCATTGGCTCCCAATCCTAGAAATGGAACATCGGTAAGTTGGGTGAAGGTACTGTCGCCATTGTTGCGATAGAATTCAGTTACAAAATCTCCGGCAGCACTGCTTCCGCAGATAACTAGGTCTAGATCTTCGTCGCCGTCGGTATCCGCGGCTGCTATATCGCCAAATTCTACGCCGTTAAGGCCGGCATCCGCGAAAAGTGTGAAATCGCCATTTCCGTCATTGTTATAAAGTCGAGTTACGATATTTCCTGAACTATCCTGTCCGCAAATAATTAAGTCTAAGTCTTCATCGTTGTCGTAATCCGATAGGTCTAGTACACCGCTTATACCTGTTACACCCATGGTGGTGTCGAGGCTAAAGTTCCCGTTCCCGTCATTGATGTACTTTACTACATCTTCAATACCGCTGTGCCCACCAGAGAATACTATGTCTTGGTCATTGTCGCCGTCAATATCTCCAAAATTGAAATATCCGTTTTCCAAACTCTCAAAAGGTGAGCCTGTCACTTCAGTAAAGTTGCCACTGCCATCGTTGGTGTAGAGTTTAGTAAGTGCGAATCCTCCGCTAGTGAAGCCTGAGATGAGCAAGTCCAGATCTTCATCGGTATCAATGTTGGCCAAGGCGATCTTGCTCACGCGAATATTCTCTATGCCGTGGTCGTTCACAGCAGTAAAATTCCCAGCGCCGTCGTTGAAGTAAAGCGTGGTTAGCGCGCCATGGGTAGAGCCATCGCTCATATTCCCTGAGCCGGTTGCTATTAGATCCATGTCGCCATCGCCGTCTAGGTCAGCAAATTCCATGTCGCCCGTGTCTGTGCCTTGTAGAAAAGGTTGTGGGGCTGCGAGCTCCATTTGTATGGTTTGGGAAATAAGATTGGGGGTGGCGCCCAGCAACAAGGCGACCATCAGGATTGACTTTCTCATAGGTTTAGTTAGTTGGTTCAGTAATAGAACAACTGCTGCTTAAAAACTCCTAACGTAAATGTTAAAATTGTAATTCTCTATTGCTGCGGAGTCTACATCAGCAGGCAATCTACAGCATCGGCCAGCATATGCATCAAAAGCCCAAAACCTATAAGGTGGAAGGGTTTTTTTAAGAAGAGCAAAAGCAAATAGACTCCCATGGCATAATAGCTATGTAGCGGATGGAAATCAATACTACAACGGTTGGAATCAAACAGCGGATCCGCAAAAATATGATCTAGATCTACCAGCATGGTCGCGAGAAATATCAGATACGCCTTCTTCCAATCTTTTCTGTAAAAGAGTAACGCCACCAATAACGGAAGGATAAAATGAAGGCTGTAATGGAGTATGGGGCGCAAAATGATGCTAATTTCTTCTCGCCAAAATTATCATTTTATTCATTCAAATCTCAGTGTATTACTTGTTCTTGCCTTTTAGAATAAATATCTTTGTTAGACGGGTCATTAACTCAGTTGGTTCAGAGTGTTACCTTGACAGGGTAGAAGTCACTGGTTCGAATCCAGTATGACCCACGACAAGCAGTATCCCGATGCAAATAGCATCGGGATTTTCTTTTTTCAGACGTCAAAAGCTTGCTTTTGTAAGGCTGGAAGAGAAAATGCAGAAGCAGCGAAGCTGTATCTTAAGGATGCTATTTGCAACTTTGGCGATGACTGTATCACGAGCGCAGCGAGTAATCCAGTAACTTGCTTTCATAAGCGGCCGCGAACAAAAAATCTAAAAAGCTGTGAAACAGCTTTCCGGATTGTATTTTTATGAGTGCGGTTAGATGGATGGCACAGGCAATCCAGATTACGGCGGTGGCGATGACTGTATCACGAGCGCAGCGAGTAATCCAAAACACCGCGCCAAGGATTGAAGCGGCATCCTTTACGCGTAGCGGAAAGATAGAGCGGAAAGCCTGGTCCTGTAGTAAACTTGTTTTACTACAGGGGGCGCCCAAAAATCACTCCTCGCCCTCTTTCTTTTTAGCGCTCACAGAAAAAGCAGTGCCAAAGGCAGCTCCAAAGGCAATGCCTAAAGATAACCAGAGTCCAATATTTCCGGTAATAGCACCTATGGTGGTGCCAAATGAGATTCCCAATGCAACGCCCAAAGGTAGTGCAGCTTCTTTTTTCATAGGTTGGTTTTGTTTGTTGGACGCTTTTGAGAGCAATTAGTTACGCGCGCCGAAGGTCGGGATTAGAATATCGCGGATAATAAATAGCGGGAATTGTGCTTTTGGTGAGTTATATGCGCCACCCGTAAATACAAAAACAGCTTCGATATCTGGAAAGACAACAATGTATTGTCCGCCGTTTCCACTTGCTGCAAAACCGGTCAAGGCTTTATTGTTGTGCGGAAAAGCGGTCATCCACCAAAGAAAGCCGTAGCCACTATCGTCAATAAATGTGTGCTGACTGGTGGATTGTGCTATCCATGCTTCAGAAACCAATTGCTCGCCGTTCCAATGGCCGTTTTTCAAGGCCAGTTGCCCGATCTTAGCCATATCTCGCGGAGTCATATACAAACGCTTAGCAGCGCTGATCACCTCCTTTTTAGACGTATGATCCCAGCGGTAGTTCGTAATTCCCATCGGCTCGAATAAGAATTCTTCTGCAAAGGCATCAACACTCATGCCGGTAGCGCGCTCTAAAACGGCCATAAGCATTACCGTTCCGATAGAGCAATAGTTACTGACCTCACCAGGTTCATTGCTCATAGCTAAATCCAGTGCATATTGCAGCCAATCTTTCTTTTTGTATATGCGATCTTCTTGTCCTGCGGAGCTCTTATCGCGGTCGTTACAATCCCAGCCAGGAGACATGGTCAGTAGGTGTCTTATGGTGATCTTTTGTTTTCTAAAGTCCAGATTCTTTTCGGCTTCTAATGGATATAGATACTTTTGAATGGGATCATCAATACTGCCAATAAAACCTTGGTCTATCGCAATACCAATTAGTAGTGATCGGATACTTTTAGTGGCCGATCTCAAGTCGTGCTGGTTGTCTGCAGATTGATCTGCAAAGTATTCTTCCAATAATAATTCTCCTTTTTGAACAACCAGCAAACTGTGCAATTCATGATTGGCCTCAGGGAGTTTGGCAAACAACTGATAGATCCGACTCGAGTCCAAGCCAACTGCTCTTAGGTCTGCAGTTTGCCAGCCGTCGCCAGTATTTTTAGGAGGTTCATAGGTATAAGACTCCTGTCCGTAAATGTAGGCGGTTACTAAACTCAGAGTAAGGATAAAAAGCTGTCGCATGGACTACAAGATATCCAAAATACGCTCTAAAGCCATTCCTCGAGAACCTTTTATAAGCAGTAAGTGTCCTGCTGTGTTTTGTTGCTGCAGCGCGACTACCAGATCTTCGTATTCGCTGCATTTGATCTGCCCCTGTCTGGCTTCGACCCCATAGAAGTTAGCGCCGACCAAGAATACACGGTCAAAGCCGAGTTTGTGGGCAAGATCAGCTATGGCTTGATGTTCTGCCGCCGCCGTTGGGCCAAGTTCGAACATATCGCCTAAGATCACCGTTTTAGGTGCTTCACTGCTCAAGGCCTTAAAACTCTCTAGCGTCGCTTCCATACTGCTCGGATTGGCGTTGTAGGCGTCTAATAAGATCTTATTGCGGGCTTTGTTTATCCACTGGGAGCGATTATTCTCCGGATTGTAGCTTTCTATTCCGGTTTTTATTTGCTGCGGACTCAGTCCAAAATGTAAACCGATACCAATTGCCGCGCGTATATTTTTTGCGTTGTGCTGGCCTATAAGGTGACTTTCTATAGGCAGCTCGTTTAGCGAAAAGATCACCCGAGGATTCGTAGCCTTAAGGGTCAACTGATATCCGAGCATTGCTGCCCCTATTACCACGCGATCTATATTTTCTGTCAGCTCCATTTGTTTTGGGTCGTCGCCATTGACAAAGACCGTCTTTTTTCTAGCGGCTATATTTCTGTAAAGTTCGGACTTGCCTTTTACTACACCTTCTATTCCGCCAAAGCCTTCTAAATGGGCTTTTCCAAAATTGGTAATAAAGCCGTAATCTGGTTCAGCAATAGCGGAAAGTTCTGCGATCTCTCCTTGGTGATTGGCGCCCATTTCAACAATGCCAAAATTGTGCTCCGCAGTAAAACTCAATAAGGTCAATGGGACGCCTATATGATTGTTGAAATTTCCTGCAGTGGCCTTTAGGTTGAACTTTTGAGACAGCACGGCAGCAATCAGTTCCTTGGTAGTTGTTTTTCCGTTGCTCCCGGTCAATGAGAGTATGGGTAAGCCAAGAGCTCTTCTATGGTGTGTGGCCAGGGCTTGTAGTGCCTTTAAGCAATCGGGAACTAAGAAATACTTGTCGCTTGAAGCATCTTGATATTCTGACTGATCGATCACCACGGCCAGAGCGCCTTCTTCCAAGGCTTTGGCAGCGAACTTATTGCCGTTGAAATTTGGACCGGACAGTGCAAAGAAGATCTGCTCAGGTTCCAATTTTCGGGTGTCTGTGCAGACGCCGGCACTTTGACAAAAGATTTGGTATAGCTTCTCTAAATTCATCAGTAACAAAAATACAGCAAGTGGGAGTCAAAAAAAAAGCCCTGTCGTTAAATACAGGGCTTTTACATTTATTGTGTGTTCCTAGTTTCTAGGACGTTTTCTGTCTTTGGATTTAGATCCTACACGAGACATCGCACAGCGGAAACCGATATAATCAGTTGCCATATCCTGTGGGAAGAAGCGGCGTTGCGCCGGATCTAACCAGTAGTCGCGATCTCTCCAAGATCCACCTTTATAAACGCGAACTTCGTTATTGATAAGTGAGGTACGCTTGTTAGATTCGTCGTATTGACGGTCTAAGCCACCTGATTCATCGTCAGTTCCAACCAAGTGTTTAGGCGAGTTGTACATGCGCTTCTCATCGTCGTATTCTACATCGTCATTAAACGATTCGAAGTAACGCGTAGAACGCTTGTCACCATCGCGATAGTCGCGGTTGTCACTCTTGTCGAAGTTTGTTCTTAGGTAAGTCTCTTCTTCGTCTACAGGAACCTGAAGGATCTCACCTGGCAAGTTACGCGCCACGATCTTTCCGTTGTTCAAAGTATCCCAAACGATAGAGTCTGCAGTTACTATCTTAACTTTTCCGTCTGCATCAATGTAGTTCTTGGTGTAAACGTTACCACGGTAGTAGTTAAAGTCATTGAATTCGTCATCTACAATAGGACGATAGATATCTGCAACCCATTCTGCAACATTACCGGCCATGTCGTAAAGCCCGTAGTCGTTAGGCTCGTAAGACTTAACCTCTGCAGTGATGTCTGCGCCATCGTCTGACCAACCTGCAATTCCTCCGTAGTCACCATCGCCTTGCTTAAAGTTAGCCAATTGGTCACCACGACTTCTGCGTTGTCCAGAACGAGTGTATTGTCCGTCCCACGGATATTTTTTACGTCCGCGGTATACGTTGTAAGAACGTAGACCTACTAAACCAAGAGCAGCATATTCCCACTCAGCTTCAGTTGGTAGGCGGTAGGCTGGCAAAAGTAAGCCATCCTTACGTTGAACATAAAGGTTTGTACTGTCTGTATTTCTTTTCATTAAAGAAGCAGAGCGCTTACCACCACGCGTAATTGAATCGTTCCCTCCGTAGGCAAGAGATGGAGCGTTCAAATATGTTTGGGTGCTGAATGCTTGACCTTCTTCAACGTTTAGCTTGGCGCCGCGAGCCGTAAAGCCTTCTTGCTCCAAGATAAATTCGTTAACACGGTCGGTTCTCCAGTTGCTGAACTCTGTCGCTTGTACCCAGCTCACACCAACCACAGGATATTCTGCATATGCTGGGTGTCTTAGGTAGTTGTTGGTCATAACTTCGTTAAAACCAAGACGGTTTCTCCAAACCAAAGTGTCTGGAAGAGCTCCGTTGTAGATCTTTTTGTAATTGTCGTTTTCTGGCGGGAATACACTCTTGATCCAATCCAAGTATTCGAGGTACATTAGGTTAGTAACCTCGGTCTCGTCCATGTAGAATGACTGAACGTGTTGTTGGGTTGGAGAGTTGTTCCAGTCGTGCATTGGGTCGTCTTGAACACGGCCCATGGTAAAGGTACCACCCTCGATAAATACAAGGCCTGGTCCAGTTTCTTGTTCTTTCGCTTTGGGATTGTACTGAAAGCCACCTTCTTTGGAATTCATCTTCCAACCTGTAGCACGCGAACTGCTTTTGTAGTCGCGGGATTTACTACAGCTAAAGATGATCGTGCTCAGGAATACAATAGCTAATAGCTTAAGTATTGTTGGTCGTTTCATGTTTTAGTTCTGTTAAGAAATGGGTTCGCAATATAGTAAATAACGTCATATCTGCAACATTATTTCTTTATCGATACTCGCAATGGCCCGTAGGCCATAGGATAACGCTGTATTTGTAACTTTAGTATACACTGTACAAAAAAAAAGAGTTTGAACCCTTATTTTTGTAGATACTAATACGTCAATTCCGACGTTTTGAATGTGATGACCAGAAAAATTGCTATTCTTTTAATGGTATTGCCGTTATGGGTATTTGCGCAGCAGCAGGCTGTGGTCTTGCCTTGGCAATCTCAAAACCAACTCGATCAACCAACCGACTCCAATGCTTTGCTATCTGTAGAGCAGTTGCTAGATACAGATGGATATACTTTCTATAAGCAGTGGAAAGACAACGGGATCGTCAATCCGAATTCGCTGCAGATCAGCAATATCAGATATGCGCCTTTGACCGCTACAGAGCGTCGCGGCCTTATTGCGGCCTATGTGCCCAAAGAAGTGCAGGCCTCTATTACCACTGCAGTTGCGCGTGATGTGCGTTATACAGTGCTTGCCATAAGTCCGGTGGTTCGTCGTAATGGTCGTCTGGAAAAGGTGGTTTCTTTTGCTGCGGATTTTAATTACCAAGGCAGTGCTGCACCAAAGAGTGTTGCCTTACCGATAACGAATTCTGTCCTTGCCAGCGGAAGCTGGTACAAGTTTAAGGTTGATAAGACCGGAGTATATCGCATTAGCAAGAGCTTTTTGAGTTCTTTGGGGATGAATACCGATGCTATAGACCCAAGCACGATCAAAGTATATGGACACGGCGGGAAACCTCTGCCTTTGCGAAACAACGAGAACGATGCTTATGACCTGCCAGAAGTGGCCATTCAAATTATAGGTGGTGACGATGGGAGTTTTGATTCCGGAGACGAGATTCTCTTTTATGGAGTAGGTACGCGCGGATACATTCAAGAGTTAGATACCAATATCAATCCGTATTCTGACGATGCCTTCTATTATATTACGGCAAGTCCGGGCCCTGGGCGTCGCATTGCTAACCTAACAGAACCGGACGGACCTCCGACTTCCTTGATCAGTCAATTTGACGATTACCAGTTCTTTGAAGAAGATGAATTCAGCATAGTCAATGTTGGGAGACGTTGGTTTGGCAATCCATTCGAGGTAGAAAGTGAGCAAACCTTCGATTTTGAATTTCCTAATATCGTGGGAGGGACACCTATGAGTGTTACGGTTCGTGCTGCAGCTGCCTCAGAATCGGTCACCAACATGGACGTTCAGGTAAATGGGACCTCTCAAGACGTTTTGACCTTTACGGCCATTGGAGATGTTAATTTGGCATCCGGAGACAATTATATAGGTACAGTAAACGCCAGTGGTGATGAGGTCAGCGTGACCCTTACGTATAACAACGCTGGAAACCCAGCCAGTTTTGCCTTTTTAGATTATATCGGGATCACCGCAAAAAGACAATTGAGCGGAACAGATACGCAGATCGCTTTTCAGTACAATGATGCCGCGGGCATGTCTGGAATAGGGCAGTATACCTTCAATAACGCGAGCGGCTATACCCAGATCTGGGATGTGACCGATCCGAGAAATCCACTGCGCAAAGAAACCCAAGGTGAAGCGACGGTAAATCTAAAGGCCAATTTGGGGCAGATTAGGCAATATGTGGCCGTTACACCAAACGACTATTTTAGTCCTATCCGCGCTAACGAGACCTTTGTACCCAATCAAAACTTGAAAGGAACCTTGATGCAAGATTCCAACGGTAACTTTCAAGACATTGACTATCTGATAGTAGCTCCGCCTTTTATGATGCAGCCTGCACTGCGATTGGCGGCCCATAGAGCAGATCGTGACGGTTTGCGCGTTAAAGTGGTCTCTACAGATAGGATCTATCAGGAATTCAGCTCTGGCGCACAAGATATTGGGGCCATTCGAAATTTAGTCAAGTATTTATATGACAACGCCTCCTCCGCAGACAACCGTATCAAGTATCTCTGCTTGTTTGGGGATACCTCTGTAGATTATAAGGACAGACTCAGCAACAATAATAATATAGTTCCGACCTATCACGATTTTAATAGCTTCAATACCCTGTCGGGTTATATGTCCGATGATTTTTACGGGATGATGGATCCGGTAGAGGGAAGAATGACCTCCACAGAACTCTTAGATATTGCAGTTGGTCGTGTCGTGGCCGATGATATCGCTTTGGCCAATGCCATGGTAGACAAACTCATTGCCTATGATGCCAAAGCGTCTTTTGGAAATTGGCGCAACAACTTTGTTTTGGTGAGCGACGACGTAGACGAGGCTTGGGAATATACCACTTTGGAGGTGAGTCTGGACAATTTGGGAGACGATATTGCTGCCAATAAACCCTTTGTGAATGTAAAGAAGATCCATACGGATGCCTTTTTACAGGAAACCTCGGCGGGAGGAAACCGCTACCCAGACGTGAACGAAGAAATTGTCAATGCTTTAGATGTTGGGGCTTTGGTGCTAACGTATTTGGGGCATGGTGGAGAAGACGGTCTGGCTAAAGAATTCATATTTACCAAAGACGATGCAGAAGGTTTACAGAACACTAACCGTTATCCTTTGATCGCTACGGTGACCTGTGAATTCTCTCGTTTTGACAACCCCTTAAGACCAACGGCCGGGGAATTCACTTACTGGAATGAAAATGGAGGTGCAATAGCTTTGATCACCACTACGCGTACCATAAGTGTATCCTTAGGGGTTGAGTTCAACAACAGATTGGCTCCTTTCTTGTTTGCCTTTGGGAGCGACACTTTCGACGCGCCTGCAGAGGCCTTGCGTAAGGCCAAGAATGTGATCTCTAGCGGTAATCGACGCGTGGTTTTCTATGTAGGGGACCCAGCGATGAAACTCGCCTTTCCGGAGCAACAGATTCGCTTGCGAACTTTGAACGATCAGCCCATAGCAACGGCCACAGATACTCTTAAAGCCTTGAGTCGTGTTAAGCTTGGCGGAGAAGTGCTCTCCCCAAGTGGAGCTCCACTGCCGGACTACAACGGGGTGGCACAGATCAAAGTATTCGACAAGAATGTGCAACGCCAGACCCTTGGTAACGATGGTGTGACCGCTACAGATGGAACCTTGCTTATTCTGGATTACCAGACACTGGGAGCAGGACTCTTTAATGGGCAGGCTACGGTGACCAATGGCCAGTTCGAAGTTGAATTCGTAGTGCCTCGAGATATTTCGCAGCCCGTGGGTAACGGAAGAGTGAGTCTGTATTCTGAAAAGAATGCCGTCTTTGAAGATCAGACCGGATTTAACGAAGATATCCGGGTGGGAGGTTTGGATGAAAATGCTCCCGATGACAATATTGGTCCGGAGATCATGCTGTTTATGAACGACGAGAGTTTTGTCAATGGAGGAATTACCAATGATTCTCCTATCCTTATTGCAAAGCTCATGGATGAACACGGAATCAATACCGCCAGTGGTATTGGTCATGATATGGTCGCTATTTTAGACGGAGATGAGTCTAATCCTATTGTACTGAATGATTATTACCTGGCAGGCGTAGATGACTTTACGCAAGGTACAGCCAATTATCGCTTAAAGAACTTAGAAGAAGGGCCTCATACCCTTACCTTAAAGGCGTGGGATACCTATAATAATTCCAGTACAGCCGACATTCAATTTGTGGTGGCTGGCGATGATGAACTCCGATTGGAGCGGGTGTTAAACTATCCGAACCCCTTTGTGAACTATACAGAGTTTTGGTTCAACCACAACCGACCCTTTGAACCCCTAGAGGTGCAGGTGCAGGTATTTACTGTGAGTGGTAAAGTGGTCTGGACCAAAAACCAAGTGGTCACCACAGACGGATTCTTGTCTCGAGATATCGTTTGGGACGGGCGCGATGATTTCGGAGATCGCATCGGAAAAGGGGTCTATGTCTATAAACTAACAGTAAAATCAACTTTGACCAATCAGCAAGTAGAGAAATACGAAAAACTGGTGGTCCTTTAAACTCAAACCGTGAAGTCCTTGAAAAAGTTCAAATGACTTCGAAAAATAAATTTATATTTGCTCAAACGACGAAATCTCATGAAGAAAATATGTTTAGCCCTTGTGATGTGTTTTATCGCAGGGAAGTCACTAGCCCAAGAAACTGCTCAGCAACGGGTTATCACTACAGGAGTTCCTTTTTTATTAATTGGTGCTGATGCACGTGCGGCAGGTCTTGCCGATATGGGTGTAGCTACCGGAGCTGATGTTTTTTCACAGCAATGGAATCCTGCAAAATATTCCTTTGCCCTTTCTAAGCAAGCCATTGGGGTGACTTATACTCCCTATCTGAGTCAGCTAGTAAACGATATCTTTTTGGGTAACGTAACCTATTACAACAGAATCAATGAGCGCTCTGCCATTGGAGCTTCTTTCCGTTACTTCAGCAATGGAGAGATCGAACTGAGAGAAACTGCCGGACAAGAGCCATTGATAGTTCGTCCTAACGAATTCGCTTTGGATGTTTCTTATTCATTGCGTTTAAGTGATCGTTTCTCTATGGCAGTTGCCGGACGTTTTATCAACTCTAACCTGCGTTTTGACCAAGTGAACGACGCGAGTGCGGCAAGTACTTTTGCTGTAGACATTGCTGGTTACTATCAATCTGAAGAGATTGCTTATAACAGCTTCGACGGACGTTGGAGAGCTGGTTTCAACATTTCTAACATCGGTCCTAAGTTGAGCTACGGAGATGACGCTCCAGATAACAACATTCCGACCAACCTTTCTATTGGTGGTGGATTCGATTTCATTTTAGACGAATACAACCGCATTCAGGTGATGGCAGAAATCGATAAGCTTTTGGTGCCAACACCTCGTGACTTTAACGGCGACGGTGTAATAGACCAAGAAGATGCTCAAGAGTACGAAGACATTAGCTTCTTCTCTGGTATTTTTGAGTCCTTTGGAGATGCACCAGACGGCTTCTCAGAAGAGCTGAAAGAAATGCAATGGGCATTAGGTGCCGAATACTGGTATCAAGATGTATTTGCTTTTAGAGCTGGATATTTCAACGAAAGCGAGGATAAAGGTTTCCGTAAGTTCTTTTCTCTAGGAGCCGGATTCAAATACACCTCCTTGGCATTCGATGTGTCATACCTTTTCTCTACCTCACGTTCGGTAAGTCCGCTAGAAGGAACACTTCGTTTTGGGTTGACATTCAACTTCGGAGATACTTACGACGAGTACTAGAAAAACAAAAACATTCAAAAAGGCTATCCAATGCGGATAGCCTTTTTTGTCTCTAAATGATTCAGACCGATGAAGGAACAAAAAATAACTACCACCTATGAGGTTTACCCTAATTTGGAAGCCTTGCCGGCAGAGGCGCGTTTTCTGATGCAAAAAGCCATTGCCGCTCGCGAGCAGGCTTATGCGCCTTACTCGAAGTTTAAGGTTGGCGCGGCAGTAGCCCTAGAGAATGGTGTTATTGTTATTGGAAGCAACCAGGAGAATGCGGCCTACCCAACCGGGCTCTGCGCAGAACGTGTTGCAGTCTTTAGTGCAGGGGCAAATCACCCTGGCGTCACTATTACTCAAATAGCGATCACTGCAGCCGCTTCTGACTACGAACTCAGCGAGCCTGTTACCTCTTGTGGCGCTTGCAGACAAGCCTTGTTGGAATACGAGCACAATCAGGATTCGCTTATAGAGATTTTCTTTATGGGGGCAAGCGGTACGGTGGTAAAAACCAAGTCCGTAGCCAATCTTTTGCCATTAAATTTCAACAGTTCTTACCTCTAAAACGTTTTCGTTACGAAAATTAATTTTCGGGGTTTTTCTTATCCTTGGGAAAACCGTATTTTTGTTACTCTGTTACTGAAAAATTGTACTGAATAATTCAGAGCGAACAATGAAAAAAATCACCAAAAAAACATACCTCGACTGGTACGAAAACATGCTTTTCTGGAGAAAGTTCGAGGATAAGCTTGCACAGGTTTACATCCAACAAAAGGTTAGAGGGTTCTTACACCTCTACAACGGTCAAGAGGCTGTTCTCGCGGGAGCGCTTCACGCCATGGACCTGAGTAAAGATAAAATGATCACTGCTTATCGTAACCACGTGCAGCCTATCGGGATGGGAGAAGATCCTAAACGCGTTATGGCAGAGCTCTACGGAAAAGCAACAGGAACCTCTCAAGGACTTGGAGGGTCTATGCACATCTTCTCTCCGGACAAAGGTTTCTACGGAGGTCACGGTATTGTGGGAGGTCAGATTCCATTAGGAGCTGGATTAGCCTTTGCCGAAAAGTATTTCGATAAAGGAGGCGTGGTACTTACCTATATGGGAGACGGCGCAACACGTCAAGGGTCTTTACACGAGACTTTCAACTTGGCCATGCTTTGGAACCTACCAGTAGTTTTCTGTGTGGAAAATAACGGTTATGCCATGGGAACTTCTGTGGAGCGTACCGCCAATCACTCGGAGATCTGGAAACTCGGTTTGGGTTATGAGATGCCTTGTAAAGCGATCGATGGTATGAAGCCAGATGTAGTTGCTCGTGAAATGGATGAAGCCATAGAACGTGCACGCAGTGGTGGTGGACCAACTTTCTTGGAGATCAGAACCTATCGTTACCGCGGGCACTCCATGAGTGATGCGCAGCATTACCGAACCAAAGAAGAGGTTGCAAAAATGCAAGATCAAGATCCGATAGCATACGTATTGGATATCATCTACAAGAAAAAATACGCCACAGAAGAAGAAGTGGCTGCAATTGACCAGCGCGTTAAGGATATGGTTGCCGAATGCGAGAAATTCGCAGAAGAATCACCGTATCCGGACAAGAACGTGATGTACGACGTAGTATACGAACAAGAAGATTATCCTTTTTTACCGCATAAACTATAACAATGGCTACAGTAATAAACATGCCCAGATTGAGCGACACCATGGAAGAAGGTGTGGTGGCAAAATGGTTGAAGCAGGTAGGAGACTCTGTTGCAGAAGGAGATATTCTGGCGGAGATCGAGACCGACAAAGCGACCATGGAGTTTGAGTCTTTCTATGAAGGGACCTTATTGCATATCGGGATAGAAGAAGGAGAGACTGCTGCGGTAGACACCTTATTGGCTATCATTGGCGAGTCTGGTGAAGATATTTCAGGATTGCTTAATGGAGCATCTTCTACGGATGATTCCAAAGAGCAGGCCGAAGAAGCGTCTGCATCCGAAGCAAGCCAAGAAGAAGCCCCTGCCAGCGACAATGGAGGTACTGTGAGTATTCCAGATGGGGTAGAGGTAATTACCATGCCGCGTTTGAGTGATACCATGGAAGAAGGAACTGTAGCGACTTGGCTTAAAAAAGAAGGAGACGAAGTAGCAGAAGGCGATATCTTGGCCGAGATAGAAACCGACAAGGCCACTATGGAGTTCGAATCCTTTTACGCAGGAACGCTCTTAAAGATTGGAATTCAAGAAGGAGGTACTGCTCCTGTAGATGAGGTACTGGCTATCATCGGTCCAAAAGGAACCGATGTAAGCGGAATCCTCGAAAACTATAACAAGTCTGGTGCTAAACCGGCTGCCAAAGAAGAAAAGAAAGCTGAAGCTCCGGCTCCAAAGCAAGAAGCTAAAGCAGAGGCTCCAAAACCTGCAACAGCTCCTGCGCCAGCGCCAACTACCAACAATACTGGTGGGCGTTTGTTCGTGTCTCCACTTGCCAAGAAATTGGCAGAAGAGCGCGGAATTAATTTAGCCACAGTACAAGGAAGCGGCGAGAACGGACGTATCATTAAAAGAGATATTGAGAATTACCAACCGGCTGCAGCTGGAACCCAAGCTTATGTGCCGGTAGGCGAAGAAAGCTTTGAAGAGGTTAAGAATTCTCAGATGCGCAAGACCATTGCCAAGCGTTTGGGAGAATCCAAGTTTACCGCACCGCACTACTATTTGACCATAGAATTAGACATGGATCACGCAATTGCGGCACGTAAGGCTATCAATTCGGATCCGAATGTGAAGATCTCTTTTAACGATATGGTAGTTAAAGCTTGTGCCATGGCGCTTAGAAAGCATCCGCAAGTCAATACACAATGGGCTGGCGATGTAACGCGTATAGCCAAGCATATCCACATTGGAGTTGCTGTAGCTGTAGACGAAGGCCTGCTTGTACCGGTATTGAAGTTTGCCGATCAGATGACCTTCTCTCAGATTGGTGCCAATGTTAAAGAGCTTGCTGGCAAGGCCAGAAACAAAAAACTCACTCCACAGGAAATGGAAGGCAGCACCTTTACAGTTTCTAACTTAGGTATGTTCGGAATTCGAGAATTCACCTCGATCATCAATCAGCCGAACTCTGCTATTCTATCTGTAGGAGCTATAGTGCAAAAGCCAGTTGTTAAAGACGGAGCTATTGTACCAGGTAATGTAATGACAGTGACACTTGCTTGTGACCACAGAACCGTGGACGGAGCAACAGGAGCGGCTTTCTTACAGACCCTGAGAACTTATATTGAGAATCCGGTAACGATGTTCGTTTAAGCGCATCAGCACCGAAAAACTATAAATAAACCTGCTTGTGGCCCCTTGGGTTCGAGCAGGTTTTGTAATTTAAAGCATGGGAAAAAACGTAATCATAACAGGGACCAGTCGCGGAATCGGTTTTGAATTGGTAAAGCAGTTTACTGCGGAGGGACACCGTGTTTTCGCCTTGTCTAGAAACGATAAACCTACCGCCGAATTGATGGGTTGTTCTAGTATCTCTTGTGACCTTACCTTGGAAGATCAGATCCAAGATGCTGTTAAGCGGATCTTGAGTGAGGTAGACCAGATTGATGTTTTGATAAACAATTCAGGCTATCTGGTGAATAAGCCATTTACTGAGCTGAGTATGCAAGATTGGTTGCAATCATATAGTGTCAATGTCTTTGGAGTTGCATTGCTTACTAAAACCCTGCTTCCTGCAATGGGAAAAGATAGTCATGTGGTCAATGTGAGCAGTATGGGTGGCGTAATGGGTAGTGCAAAGTTTCCAGGGCTAACTGCCTATAGTTCTAGTAAAGGAGCACTTATTACTATGACAGAGGTACTTGCAGAAGAATACAAAGAGAGTGGTCCTTCGTTCAACGTATTGGCACTTGGTGCTGTGCAAACAGAAATGTTGGCAGCGGCTTTCCCGGGCTATCAGGCACCCATAACAGCGGCCCAAATGGCCAACTACATCAAAGACTTTGCCCTGAGTGGACATCAGCTTTATAACGGTAAAGTGTTGCCGGTATCATCGTCTACACCCTAATGGAAGAGGTACTGGCCAAGTATATACCCCCAGCCGCGGTTCCAACTTGTTTGGAACTGATTAAAAAGAACGACGTTCATTTAAAGATCGTGAACCAGCGTGTGACCAGGCATGGTGACTATCGGTTACTGCCAGATGGCAGTCATCAGATCACTGTGAATGCCGGTGCGAATCCGTACAGATTCTTGATCACACTCGTCCACGAAATAGCGCATCTCGTCGCATTTAAAGCATACGGTCGTCGAATCAAACCGCACGGAAAAGAGTGGAAGCGTACTTTTACACTGTTGATGCTTCCGTTTATCAACCCGCGGGTGTTCCCGCAGCAACTATTGCCGCTTTTGGCCTTGCATTTTAAGAACCCAAAGGCCAGTAGTGATACGGATGCAAAATTATCGGTGGCGCTTGGCCAGTACGATCCGCCAACTGATAAAAATTATATTTTTGAGATACCCTTGGGAGGTGTTTTTAGGCTGTACAATGGAAAGGTCTTTAAACGTGGTCAGAAAAGGGTAAAACGATACGAGTGTGTTGAGTTGGCTACAGGTAGGATCTATCTTTTTAACCCCAATGCACAAGTTGAACAGATCAACTAAGAGATTATGAACAAAGATTATTATGCGGTAATTATGGCCGGCGGAGTGGGATCGCGCTTTTGGCCAGTGAGTACCTCGAGCTATCCGAAACAATTTCACGATATGCTCGGTACTGGAGATTCCTTGATCCAAAAGACCTTTAAACGTCTTTCTAATTTGGTTCCACAGGAGCAGATCCTGATCTCAACCAACGACAGTTACAAAGACCTTGTGCAACAACAATTGCCTCAGGTTAGTGATGCGCAACTGGTATTGGAGCCGGTAATGCGCAATACAGCGCCTTGTATTTTGATGGCTGCACTAAAGATCCACAAAGAGAATCCCAATGCAGTTATGGTGGTTGCGCCATCGGATCATTGGATAGAGGACGAGCAGGCCTTTACAGCTAATATTAAAACTTGCTTTGAAGCAGCTTCAGAGGAAGATATATTAATGACCTTGGGTATCAACCCTACCTTTCCAAATACTGGTTACGGCTATATTCAATACCAAGGCGAGTCAGCATCCGCAGTAAAACCGGTGATCCGCTTTACAGAGAAACCAGATTACGAAACGGCAAAGTCCTTTTTAGAAGAAGGTAATTACGTGTGGAACTCCGGGATGTTCATTTGGAGTGTTGCAAGCATTGTCAAGGCATTCGAAGAGAAACTACCTGCTATGCATGCCCTTTTTATGCAAGGGATGGAGGTGTACAACACGCCTGCCGAATTTGAATTCGTTGGGGCTCGATTTGCCGAGGCGGAGAATATCTCCATCGACTACGGTATCATGGAACAAGCTAATAATGTACGCGTGCTACCAGCAACCTTCGATTGGAATGATTTGGGAGCTTGGGGGGCACTTTATGATAAACTCCCAAAGGACGCTGAAAATAATGTAGTTGTCCGTGCCAAGACACAGCTCAATAATTCAACTGGAAATATGGTCTATACTGCTTCTGAGAAAGTGGTAGTTCTCGAAGATTTGCACGATTTTATCGTTGTAGAGAAAAAAGATGTACTCGTAGTAGTTCCAAAGGCTAAAGAACAAGAAATTAAGCGTATCTTAAACCAAGTGAAAGAGAACTTCGGAAACGATTACGCATAATTTATGGAGCAGCAATCGCAAAGCCCTGACGAGGCAAAAACGCAAGAGCAGAAAGAGCATATCAAAAAAGAAGCAAAGGGCTTATTTAAGAGCCTCCGCCAGTTTGTGGTGGATATCTTTGACTTTAGAGGAGATACAGATAGAGAGACGACCGTAGAGGCTGTTAAGGCCGACATACCTTTTAAAGGCGCTACAGCTTGGATCTTGATCTGTTCCATATTTGTGGCCTCGGTTGGTCTCAACGCCAATTCTACAGCTGTGGTCATTGGAGCCATGCTTATCTCTCCTTTAATGGGGCCAATTCTGGGAATTGGGCTTTCCATTGCCATCAATGATATCGATACCCTAAGAAAGTCTTTGATCAACTTCGGAGTGATGGTGGTCTTAAGTGTGCTCACGGCCTTTTTATTCTTCTGGTTATTTCCTCTGAGAGAGGAGACCTCGGAGCTTTTAGGGCGTACTCGCCCAGATTTTAGAGATGTGCTTATTGCCTTCTTTGGTGGTTTGGCGCTTATTATAGCCAGGACTAAAAAAGGAACTATTGCCAGTGTGATCTTTGGGGTGGCTATTGCTACAGCCCTGATGCCTCCTTTGTGTACGGTGGGTTACGGCTTGGCGGAGTTTATTAAGGAGAATCCTAACGGTTTGCCTTTTGCTCTGGGAGCCTTATATCTCTTCAGTATCAATACGATCTTTATTGCTTTGGCGACCTTTATCGTGGTCAAAGTGCTAGGCTTCCCGATGATACGTTATGCCAATAGTAAGCGTAGAAAACGCATTGCGCGTTTTGCTTCTGTGGCCGCTCTTGTTGTTATGTTGCCGGCTGGATATACCTTTTATCAGGTGATCAAGGAAAGTCGTTTTAACGAGTCAGCAAAGAATTTCATCAACACAGAACTCAACAGTTTATCTAATGCCAATTATATCAAAAGGAATGCTACTTACGATTACACCAATGGTGAGGGCGGAGCAATAACCATTACTACTTTTGGGCAAGATGTGATACCAGAGAGTACTATCAATGTATTGCGCGGTCGTTTACAAGCATATAACCCCTTAAAGAATGCAACTTTCGATGTAATTCAGTCGCAATTCCAAAACGGATTTGAGGACGAGTTGCGCTATATGGAACAATTGCGTACCCGCGATTCCTTGGATTTACTTAGTCAGTCACAAAAGATCCAATATTACGAGCAGGAGTTGGCAAAATTGCGCTTGTTGGAGCGCGATCTGATCCCTTTCCAAGATATTTGCGATGAGGCGAGAATCAACTACGATGCCTTGACTAGCATTCAATATGCCAAGACCTATATCAATAATTTTCAGCGCATAGACACTTTGAATGTCTTTGCCATCAAGTGGAACGATTCCTTGCCTTTGGATCAGCGTTCGGCTTATACCAAGAGGCTCACCAATTGGCTTAAGTTCAAACTCAAAGCAGACACCTTGGTCGTACAAGAAATGCAATAAAAAAAAGCGCCTCAAGGGCGCTTTTTTATTTTATGGTCAAGTCTATTTCTTAATAAACTGTTGGCTTACCGTTTGGCCTTCTATCTCTAATTGAATGAGATAAACGCCTTTGTTCAATCCAGAAACATCAAGACTGTTGTTCTGATCTATAGTTCCCAGTAGTACGCGTCTGCCGTTGGTATCGTAAACCGCTACCTCTGTGTCTGTCAAATTACTCAATGAGAATTTAAGGCTGTTTACCGCAGGGTTTGGATAGAGTTGTAATCCGTTGATCTCAAAATCCGTTACAGCAAGCGGAGAATCGCCCTCGGTGTAAACGTGAGTTGTATTGATATCTGGGTTCAGATACTCGTCTACGTTCCCGCTTGGCCATTTAATGATCAGTTTGTCAATGCTTGCAGCAGCTCCCAATCCGAAGTGACCAGTAAGACTGCTCATATGACTAAAACCAGTTCCAGAACGGATCTCACGGATCTGGATACCCCAATCTCCATAGATCTCTATACGGGCTCCTATTCCTTGGATATTGCTTTCTACACCTACCAGTTTGGTTTTAACCCAATTGTTGGAGTTTCCGGCATTGATCCAAAGGTCGTTGTTACGAACCACATCTAAGAAACCGTCGTTGTTCATGTCTCCAATTCCGCCTTCGTCAAAAGGCAGGTCATAACCGGTGAAGGTTCCGTCGCCATTGTTTAAGTAAAGCTCACGAGCCAACTCAGAAAAGATATCTACAAAACCGTCGTTGTTGAAATCTGCGGCCTGATTTTCCCAAGCTCCTAAGTCGTTCGCGTTTATCCCAGTAGAACCGATAATGTCTACAAAGTTTCCGTTACCGTCGTTTTGCATAAAACGATTTTGGTCGGTGTGGTTTACGATAAAGGCGTCAAAGTCTCCGTCGTTGTCAAAGTCTTGAAATACTGTAGACCAACTCTGCGCATTGTCACGCATTCCAATGTCCAGACCGTTTTCGGTAAAAGTACCGTCGCCGTTGTTGGTGTACATGGCGTTATCTCTGTCTGGATCTCCTGAACTAGCGCCACCGCGGCATTTGGTCAAGAACATATCGATATCGCCATCGTTGTCGTAGTCTACCCATAACGAAGCATAGTTTCCGGGGCGATCTAAAGTCACGATCAGCGATTGATCAATAATTAGGTTTCTACTTCCGTCGTTGCGATACGGATGAGACTCATCCACATCGTGACAAACAAAGGCATCTAGGTCTCCGTCGTTGTCTATATCGACCACATTAGAGCGTTGCGAGAATATATAAGTCGAGTCGCTATTGTCATAAGTAAAGCCTGAAATATTGGTTCCGTCTGTGGAATCTGCCCACAAAAAGGACACGCGGTTTCCGTTACCCAGCACTAGGTCGGTAAATCCGTCACCATCCATATCTCCTGCGGCAATACTCCAAGTTGGAGGCGAGGCTATACTCATAGAAAAGAATTGCGAAGTGAAAGTTCCGTCAGGGTTTTGGAAATCAATCCCAACACCGCCACTAGAAACGCGTACATAGTCGTCTAAGTGGTCGCCGTTCATATCGACAGCAGTTTCTGTTCCAGAAGTAGGATAAGAACCAATAAGGTGGTCTTCGTTGGTAAAGCTAACCGTTTGGGCATGCATGGCAGCAACAGCAAGCAAAGCGGCTGCGCAAAGCGTAATTTTTTTCATCTATTTATTAATTTTTATTGCTGTGATAATCAAGCAAATAAAAATTATTTGCATAGATCAACCGCGTTGCTTTCGCATAAAAAATTTAATTAAGATATCAAGGACACTAATAATTAAATATGTTTATGCTCATTTCATAAAATTTTGTTTAGTGGCCTAAATGTACTGTTTTTCTGCAACTTGCCCACAACTTATTTGGGGGCGTTCTCTTGCAGTTGTACTTCACGTATCTTCTTGAAGAGGTTAGAAGAATACACAAAATCAGTCACATTTTTATTGTCTGTCTTAAAGATCTCTTTATTGGACCCTTGCCATACCAGATTTCCGAACTGCAGAAAGCAGATCTTTTCCCCAATCTCCATCACAGAGTTCATATCGTGGGAGTTGATCACTGTGGTTATGTCGTATTCTTTAGTGATCTCTTGGATGAGGTTATCTATAAGGATTGCTGTTTTTGGGTCGAGCCCGGAGTTGGGTTCGTCGCAGAATAAATACTTCGGATTGTTCACTATTGCGCGAGCAATAGCGACCCGTTTTTGCATTCCACCCGAGATCTCAGACGGGAATTTTTTGTTGACGTTTTCCAGATTCACACGCTTTAGTACGGTGTTTACACGTTCTAAGAGTTCGTCTTTCTTTTTGCTGGTGAACATCCGCAGCGGAAACATGACATTCTCTTCCACGGTCATGGAATCGAAAAGGGCGCTGCCTTGAAAAACCATCCCGATGTCTTCTCTAAGGTCGCGTTTTTCATCATCGTCCATATCTTGGATGGCCTTATCCTGGAAATAGATCTTGCCTTGCTCTGGTGTGAACAAGCCGAGCAGACATTTTAAGAACACGGTCTTTCCGGATCCACTGGAGCCGATAATAAGATTCGTCTTACCCTTGTCGAAAGTAGTTGTGATTCCTTTAAGGATCTCTTCGGACCCAAAGCTCTTGTGTAAATCTTCTACGCGTATCATTAGCTCAGTAGCATTTGGGTGATTAAATAGTTCATAAGGATGATCAAGACAGAGGTCCAAACAAAGGAATTGGTGTTTGCCTTACCTACCTCCAAAGCTCCACCTTTCATATAATAACCTTGCCAAGACGGTACGGTTGCTAAAATGAAAGAGAATACAAAAGTCTTTATGAATGCATAGGTGACATGAAAAGGGGTGAAGTCAGATTGAAGCCCTTGGATAAAGGCATCACTGGTGCTGAATCCGCCGTAAACGCCTGCGACCCATCCGCCTAAAATTCCTATGAACATAGAGATCCCAATGACCAATGGGAAGAACATCAGTGCCACTATTTTTGGAAAGACCAAATAGTTCAAGGAATTGATCCCCATTACCTCCAAAGCGTCGATCTGTTCGGTTACCCGCATAGATCCTATACTAGAAGTAATTGCGGAACCTACCTTACCTGCCATAATAATAGCCATGAAAGTAGGGGAGAACTCTAAAATTATAGACTGTCGGGTGGCGAATCCCACCAAGTAATCTGGAATGAGTGGGTTAGATATGTTCAATGCTGTCTGAATGGCAACCACCCCACCCACAAAGAACGAAATGAATCCGACGATCCCCAAAGAGTTGATCACTAATTGGTCTACTTCTTTGAAGATAAGGTCGCGAAGCACAGCACCTTTGGTTGGTCTGCTAAAGGTCTCGCGCAGCATAATGAAATATGAGCCGATGTCTGTTAGGTACTTCTTTGGATTCATCTAAACACGAAGGTACTAATTAATTTACGCTTGATGGTTGCTATTTGAGCAAGCTCATGATCTTGTGAAAGATCTCTGAATTTTCGTAGATCCCACCAAAATTTTCTGAGCCCGGGCCATAAGCCAATACAGGTATCATAGTGCCGGAGTGTCCGTCTGTAGAAAAAGTAGGATTAATACTGTTGTAGTTGCCTCGGTCTGAACCTAAGGTAAAGCCACCGGTCTCGTGATCTGCTGTTACCACAACCAAGGTGTTGCCGTCATTCTTTGCAAACTCTAAGACCGCGCCAAGTGTCTTGTCAAAGTCGAGCATTTCTCCTATAAGGTAGTCAGCGTCGTTGTCGTGTCCGCCCCAATCGATCTGCGAACCTTCTATCATTAAAAAGAAAGCTTGGTCGTTTTGAGAAAGACAGGTTACGGCTTGTAGACTGGCTTGACTTAAGAAATCACCACGACCTTCTACAGCTTTTGGCAAAGCGTTATCTGCCACAAAAACTCCCATTTTCTCTGCAAGAGTAGTTGGAATTTTCGCTGTATCCAATTGGAACCCTTTCGCTGTCAATTCGCTAAGCAGGTTTAAGGAGTCACTACGTTTGTTAAAGTATTTTAGCCCGCCGCCCGCAAAATAATTGAGGTTGGAATTTGCCAAGTCCTGCGCTATGGCTTCGTGCATATTTCTAGAGACTTGATGTGCATAAAAACTCGCTGGGGTAGCGTGAGTTATCGTAGAGGTAGCAACCACGCCACTTACCATATTCTTTTCAAGGAGCAGTTCGGGCAGGTTAGCAACTGCTGTACTGTCGCTAGCAACTCCAATGGCGCCGTTATAAGATTTTACACCACAAGCAAAAGCGGTAGCCCCTGCCGCCGAATCGGTGATCAGTTGAGCAGAAGACGAGGTCTTTATAAGCCCAACTACAGGAAACTGTTCCAGATTTGGAGTACCTTCCCCGTAATACTGGGCAGATGACAATTGGCTTAGACCCATACCGTCTCCAATAAGTAAAATCACATTTTTAGGTGCATCGGTATTGGTTTGGCTCGCTGCGGATGCTTCTTTGGCCTGATCTTGACAACTCAGAAGGAACAAAGCCGTCAAGGCATAAACGAATAATTTCATCTATTGAAAATTTTTATAAAAGTACGAATCCCCTGCGAGCTAGAACAGCCGCTGCTAACCAATTAACTTTTGGATAATACTGCGATAGCGTATTTTACGCATAAATCGCCCTTGGTCTGGGTTTAAAAGAAAAGAATCTCCGGCCAGCCATGCCTTAAAAAAACCGATCACCGTATTGAAAAAGAATGCGACACTCTTTTTTCTGCTAGCCATTTTTAAACTGGCAATTAGCGTTAGCAGTAAGCGATAGCGCATGCGGTAAAACGCTTGACCTTGCTTGTAGCGCGCCTTCTTATTATAAGTGTGTCCAGTGGGTTTGAGGTGTTTTACCTGCAAGGATTCCAAAGGCACTACTTCCCAACCGTGATAGCGCGCCAACAGCTCGTCTATCGTATCCCAGCCCATAGCTTCTTTTAGTCCGCCGATCTGTTTAAAACAGGTAGCCCTATACGCTTTCAGGGCGCCGCGAATATGGTCTTTCCCCGTCAGGTTTTCTAAGATCCATTGGTCTTGTTGTAGCACATAGCAAAACCCACCAACTAGTCCTGCTTTGGGGTTGTTTGTAAAGGTTTGTGCGTGCAATTCCAAGTAATTTTCTGGAAAGATAAGGTCTGCGTCAAATTTGCAGATCACATCTACATCTCCCAAGTGTTGCAGTCCGAACTTAAAGGCTGCTATGACTTTTGAACCTGGAAAATGTCCTGCTTGCTCTGCCGGTTTTTGCAGCAGTTGTAGCTGCGGATGGGAACTGGCGTAGTTTTTAACTATTGCTGCGGTCTGGTCTGTAGAAGCGTCGTCAACCACAATGATCTGCTCGGCGGCATGGGTTTGCGCCAAAAGCGAATCCAAGGTTTGCGCTATGTGTTGCGCTTCGTTATGTGCAGGGATAACTATGCCGAATCTCATCAGTCTAAAAAATACTGCCTAAGGCGAAAGTAATCAAAAACAAAGAGACCTAATAGTTGCCTACTTGACCTTTAGACGGACGCTGGGCATAAACTAAATAATAACGCGGGGTAAAACGTCTAAGAAAAGGTCTTATCCCGATCTTTTTGGTAGGATTGGTGAATTTTTTACGTTTTATGATCTGCCAGCCAGCCTTTTCTAAAAGCCAGTCGAACTGCCAATCTTCGAATTCGTGATAATGTCTATCGCGCTCGTCGGTCTTGCTTTGATAAGCACCGGCAAACCACAGTTTTAAAGGTACGGAGGCCACCAAATAATTGGCAGATGATTCCTGAAGCAATGTAAAGGGCGCTACCAAATGCTCCAAGATCTCAAAGGCAGTAAGCACTTCTCGATCTGTATTCTTTACTGCGGATACGTCCAGGTCCAGGTCTTCTCCTTGGGTGTTTTGTACGTCATAACCGGCATCGGTCATGTATTTGGTAAAAGGATTGGAAACTCCAAGGTCTAAAATGGCCTTGTCTGTAGGGACACATTCTTGTAAGAACTCCAGAGTAAGCTGATACCGTTTTTTCGGAATCTTGCCGTCGTACATAATTAGTGTTTGTAAACGATGGCGTTAATATGCATTCCGGCTCCAACACTGGCAAAGATAACCACGTCGCCCTTTTTCACCTCGTGCTCCTCCATGGTTCCTTTGCGAACCATATCGTATAGCGTAGGTACTGTCGCTACGGAGCTGTTCCCCAATTTGTGGATGCTCATAGGCATGATTCCTTCTGGGATATCTACTTTGTATAAACGGTAGAGTCTCTTTAAGATGGCCTCGTCCATTTTTTCATTGGCCTGATGGATAAAGATCTTCTTCACCTCCTCAATGCCAACGCCGGCTTCATCCAAGCACTCCTTCATGGCATTAGGAACATTGGTCAGGGCGAATTCGTAGATCTTGCGACCGTCCATTTTAATATAACGAGTATCTGGGCAAAGGTCTTTATTGTACGACTTCCCGAAGTACAGGTAATAGGCTTCATCGTAAGTGAAACTCGCTGTTTTGTGACCTAGGATTCCTCCTTCCGTATCATCGTCTGCTTCTACAATAGCGGCCCCGGCTCCATCCGAATAGATCATAGAGTCGCGGTCGTGCTTGTCTACTACGCGAGAAAGTGTTTCCGCTCCGATAACCAAACAGCGTTTGGCCATACCTGCTCTAATAAAGGCCTGCGCCTGAATCACGCCTTCAACCCAACCAGGACAACCAAAAAGAATGTCATAAGCAACACAGTTTGGGTTTTTAATGCGCAAGCTGTGTTTTACACGAGAGGCTAAACTCGGTAATATATCACTTTGAATAGCGTTGTGCTTCACATCGCCAAAGTTGTGAGCTACAATAACGTAGTCCAAGGTCTCCGGATCTATTTTAGCGTCTTCAATGGCTTTTTCTGCCGCAAAGAATCCAATGTCCGAAGCGGTCAAATGATGCTTCACATAACGGCGTTCTCCAATTCCGGTAATACCCTTAAATTTCTCGATGATGACTTCGTTGGGATACGCAAATGGCGTTCCGTTGCTGTCTAGGAACTCGTGTTTATCAAAGTCTTCGTTCTTCTCAACGCTACTCGGGATGTAGCTTCCTGTACCTGTGATTTTGATGCTCATTCTGGTTGTGTTGCGGTTAGCAATTCGGCTAAACTAAAACATATAACGCACAATTCCTGAAAATTATGCAGAAGGCCGAAATTTTTGCCATAATTGCAAAAAATCGGCCTAGCTCTTGTAAAAATAAGATTTTTTTAAGGAAAAAATCAAATTCCTTATGCTTCCATAAATTCCTCTATCGGAGCGCAAGTACAGATCAAATTACGGTCTCCGTAGGCATCGTCAACACGGCGCACGGTTGGCCAGAATTTATTGTCTGTAAGATACTCTAAAGGATATGCGGCTTCTTGTCTGCTGTAAGGGAACTCCCAATTGTCTGAAGTAACCATTTGCAAGGTGTGCGGCGCGTTCTTTAAAACATTGTTCGCGTCGTCTTTAGAAGCTGCATCTATTTCTTTACGGATAGAGATCATGGCATCGCAGAATCGGTCTAATTCGGCCTTGCTTTCGCTCTCTGTTGGCTCTATCATGATAGTGCCTGCTACCGGGAACGATACCGTAGGAGCATGGAATCCGTAGTCCATAAGTCGCTTGGCGATATCGGTCACTTCAATGCCGTGCTCTTTAAAAGGACGACAATCTATGATCATCTCGTGAGCGGCTCTTCCTTGTTCTCCTGTATATAGAGTCTGATAATGTCCGCTTAAACGCTCTTTGATGTAGTTGGCGTTCAAAATGGCATATTCGGTGGACTTGCGCAGTCCGCTTTCACCTAGCATGGAGATATAAGCGTAACTGATCAAACAGGCCAAGGCAGAACCCCAAGGTGCTGCAGAGATCGGTGTGATCGCTTCAGTCCCTCCAGTTTCGATTAAGGGGTTACCCGGTAAGAAAGGAACCAATTGTTCTGCCACACAGATAGGACCCACTCCCGGACCTCCTCCTCCGTGAGGAATCGCAAAGGTCTTGTGCAGGTTCAAGTGGCACACATCGGCACCGATCGCCCCTGGATTGGTCAAGGCTACTTGGGCATTCATGTTGGCTCCGTCCATATAGACTTGGCCACCGTACTGGTGAATGATCCCTGTGATCTCGCGTATGGCCGATTCGTATACGCCGTGCGTTGACGGATAGGTAACCATTAGCGCTGCCAAATTATCTTTGTGAGCAATGGCTTTCTCGCGAAGATCTTCTACGTCTATATTTCCGTGTTCATCTGCTTTGGTAACCACTACTTTCATCCCAGCCATTACTGCGGATGCCGGATTGGTTCCGTGTGCGGAAGATGGGATCAAACAAATGTCTCTGTGCTGATCACCGCGCGAATGGTGGTAAGCTCTAATGACCATCAGCCCTGCGAATTCTCCTTGCGCTCCAGAGTTTGGTTGTAGCGAAGTTCCAGCAAAGCCTGTGATCTCCGTAAGTTGTTCTTCTAACTTTTTAAGTACCAATTGGTAACCCAAAGCTTGCTCCACAGGAACAAATGGGTGAATGTTTACCCAGTTTGGATCGCTCAAAGGAAGCATCTCTGAAGCTGCATTGAGTTTCATGGTACAGCTCCCCAATGGGATCATAGAATGGTTCAAGGAAAGGTCCTTGCGTTCCAGCTTTTTAATGTAGCGCATCAGTTCCGACTCACTGTGGTAGCTGTTAAATACCTCGTGGGTCAAGAATTCTGTGGTGCGTTCCAATGATGTAGCCAAGCCAGACTTGTCGAGCAAACGCTCGATCTGTGGAGCCTCCTTAAAGTTGGCCTCCGCAAAGATGGCTACAATGGTGTTCAGATCGTCCAGATTGGCGGTCTCGTTCAACGAGATAGAAACTGTTTCTGCATCCGGATAATAGAAATTGAGGTTGTTGGCCTCTGCAATGAGTTTGATATGATTTGCATCTGCCTTCAGGCGAATGGTATCAAAGTAACTGTCGTTGAGCTGCTCGTAGCCCAATTCTTTAAGATAGTGCTCCAAGGTTGCCGCAGAACGGTGTACTTTGGTTGCGATGTCCTTCAAACCTTCTGGCCCGTGATAAACGGCATACATTCCAGCCATTACGGCTAGGAGTACCTGAGCGGTACAAATGTTCGACGTGGCCTTGTCACGTTTAATGTGCTGCTCTCTGGTTTGTAGTGCCATTCGCAATGCGCGATTGCCATCGGTATCGCGAGTTACACCAATGATACGTCCGGGGATATGTCTTTTAAAAGCTTCGCGGGTTGCAAAGTAAGCAGCGTGTGGTCCGCCGTAACCGAGTGGAATCCCAAAGCGCTGAGTTGTGCCGACAACAACATCGGCTCCTAAAGCTCCTGGAGACTCGAGTAGCACAAGACTCAACGGATCCGCAGCAACAGCCACTTTAATATTCATGGCGTGAGCACTGCTTATAAAACTTTTATAGTCGAAAGTGATTCCACTGGTACCCGGATACTGCAATAGGGCTCCGAAGTAATCCGAAGAGAAATCAAAATCGCGGTGATCGCCAACAACCAATTCAATTCCGATTGGAATAGCTCGTGTTTCTAAGAGCGAGCGTGTTTGTGGCAATACTTCTTCTGATACAAAGAATTTCACAACCTCGGCTTTCTTTTGTTCTCTTTCTCGAACTGCAAAGAGTAGGGTCATGGCTTCTGCCGCGGCAGTGGCTTCGTCCAAAAGCGAAGCGTTGGCCAATTCCATTCCTGTAAGGTCGGTAACCATGGTCTGGAAGTTCAAGAGCGCTTCCAATCGCCCCTGTGCGATCTCTGCCTGATAAGGGGTGTAGGCCGTATACCATCCTGGGTTCTCTAAAATATTACGCTGGATAGGCGCAGGAGTAGAGGAGCGGTGGTAACCTAGACCAAT
This sequence comes from Gilvibacter sp. SZ-19, assembly GCF_002163875.1. GTDB lineage: Bacteria > Bacteroidota > Bacteroidia > Flavobacteriales > Flavobacteriaceae > Gilvibacter. The sequence goes on from NZ_CP019333.1 coordinate 2,078,791, forward strand.
AAAACTTTTGTAGACCTGATTGTTTTCTGATAAAGCGTTGATGTGATCGGCAAATTCCACCTCGCTCATCGGTTTGTCCAGATGTAATTTCTGAGCCAATCGAATGTCGTTGGGGATGGTTTCAGAGATCAGTTGTTCCAAGCTGTCAACACCTATGGTGGCTAACATGCTTTGCAGGTCCGACGGTCTTGGACCAATGTGTCTTAGCGCAAAAGAATCCGTGTTCATTGGGTTGTAAAAATTTGTATACAAAAATACGACATATCCATAATAAAACAGCAGTTTTGCCAGGAGGGCAAAATTTATTTATTGACAGTTTCTGAGCGAATTGTTCATTAAATTAGCTGCTGTAATGAGCGCCTTGAGAACTTTCTTCGATTTTTACCTTAAAAGCAGTATCCATGTGGCCGTTGCCGTTTGTAGTTTTCAATGGGCTGCCTGCCGTTTTTTAGAGCTGGCCCCAAGGGTTGAACTGTTGGTATTTACCTTTCTAGCTGCAATAAGCGGTTACAATTTTGTCAAGTATGCCGAAAGAGCTCGTTGGTATCACAAAAGTCTGCCTCGAGAGCTCCGGAATATTCAGCTTTTTTCTTTGGGTTGTTTTATTGCTTTGCTCGGCTGCGGATTCTTGCTTCCGGTAAATACTTTGGCTGGTTTTGGCTTGCTGTCATTACTTACGCTGGCTTATGTGATTCCCATGCTGCCTCAGGCCAAGACCTTGCGAACACTGGCAGGCATAAAGATATTTGTGGTGGCCTTGGTTTGGGCGGGAACTGCGGTAGCAATTCCCCTTTGGGATGCACAACTATTACCAACAACAGATGCCTGGCTTTTGTTTGCACAGATATTTCTAACAGTTTTTGCGCTCACCATTCCCTTTGAGATTCGAGATCTGCAGTTCGATGGAGATCAGCTAAGAACACTACCGCAGATCTTTGGAGTGGCAAAGAGTCGCTATCTCGGAATATTTGCGGTATTGATAGCCGCCATTTTAGAAGGTTTTAAAGACGAATTCTTGCTGTATTCCAACGGCTACTGGTTGTTGCTTACAGTGTTGACCGTGCTCGGACTTATCCGCAGTAAAAAAGAACAACCGCCTTATCTGGCGGCCTTTTGGATAGAGGCGATCCCCATTGTAGGATTGATCTACCTGTATGTCGTGGCGGGTTTACCCTTATTTGTCGGCTAATTGCTTGTTGAGTAGCTCTTGTAGTTCTGCTTTCTCTTCTTTGCTTACCGTGTTTACTTTAGGGTTTTTGACCGCTTTGGTCAATTTGTTATTGCGAGCAGTATATTTCTGACAAGCGCGACAATAGATCAAATGTATGTTGAGTCGCACCTTTTCCCAAAAGGAAGCTTCTTTGTATTGGCTTTTATCACAGATGTGATTGGCCTCGTGACATTCTAATTTTAACTTTCCCATTTCCTAAAACCAATTGTTTTCAAGGCAATCTGCCATGGCCTTGCGAGCCCGGTGGATGATCACCCATAAGTTAGACGGTGTAATATCAAAAGCATTACAAATTGCTTCTGTATCAAAATTTTCCATGGTCTTCATGCGGAATATTGTTCGCTGCTTCTCATTTAGACCATCCAGGCAATCGTAGATCGCGGTTCCTAACTCCTGGTTCTCCAACTGATCTTCTGCAGTGCGAT